>LFFF01000010.1 GCA_001510415.1 Actinobacteria bacterium casp-actino6
CGAGCAGACACAAATGTCCCCTCAGCACGGCGTGTCAGGACACTTTTGTGTCTGCTCGCGGCGGTGACGCTGACCCTGGCGGGCTGCGCGACCAAGCAGACCGGAGTGCCCGGCGGCGGCGGGAACGCCGAACTCGGCGGCTCCAGCGATATCAACCCGCAGGATCCGGCCACCCTCAAGCAGGGTGGCAATCTGCGGCTGTCGATCGGCGCGCTGCCGGCGAACTTCAACACCCTCAACATCGACGGCAACGAGGCCGACACCGCCTCGCTGCTGCGGCCCACCATGCCGCGGGCCTACATCGTCGCCCCGGACGGGACGATGACGGTCAACACCGACTACTTCACCAGCGTCGAACTGACCAAGACCGACCCGCAGGTGGTGACCTACACCATCAACCCCAAGGCCACCTGGTCCGACGGCGTACCGATCACCTGGGAGGACATCGCCGCCCAGATCAACGCGACCAGCGGCAAGGACAAGGCCTTCGCGATCGCCTCCCCGAACGGCTCCGACCGGGTGGCGTCGGTCACCCGCGGGGTCGACGACCGCCAGGCCGTGGTGACCTTCGCCCAGCACTACCCGGAATGGCGCGGCATGTTCGCCGGCAACACCATGCTGCTGCCCAAGGCCATGACTGCGGACCCGGACGCGTTCAACAAAGGCCAGCTCAGCAAACCGGGACCGTCGGCCGGGCCGTTCATGGTCTCCTCGGTGGACCGCACCGCACAGCGAATCACCCTGACCCGCAACCCGAACTGGTGGGGCACTCCGCCGCTGCTGGACTCCTTCACCTACCTGGTCCTCGATGACGCCGCCCGGATCCCGGCCCTGCAGAACAACACCATCGACGCCACCGGGGTCTCCTCGCTGGACGAACTGACGATCGCCGGGCGCACCGAGGGCATCTCGATCCGGCGCGCCCCCGGACCCAGCTGGTATCACCTGACCTTCAACGGTGCCCCGGGGGCGATCCTGTCCGACAAAGCCCTGCGACAGGCCGTCGCCAAGGGCATCGACCGGCAGGCCATCGTCAACGTCAGCCAGCGCGGCCTGGTGGACAACCCGACACCGCTGGGCAACCACATCTTCGTAGCCGGGCAGGAGGGCTACCAGGACAACAGCGCGGTGGTGGCCTACGACCCGGAGAAGGCCAAGGCCGAACTCGACGCGCTCGGCTGGAAGCTGAACGGCGAGTTCCGCGAGAAGGACGGCAAACAGCTGGTGATCCGCAATGTGCTGTACGACTCGCAAAGCGGCCGCCAGGTGGCGCAGGTCGCCCAGAACACCCTGGCCCAGATCGGGGTCAAGATGGAGCTGGACGTCAAGCCGGCCAACGGGTTCTTCACCAACCACGTCACCGTCGGCGACTTCGACGTCACCCAGTTCTCCTGGGTCGGCGACGCCTTCTCGCTGTGCTGCCTCAACCAGATCTTCACCACCGATGCCGAAAGCAACTTCGGAAAGATCTCCTCGCCCGAGATCGACGCCAAGGTGGAGCAGGTTCTCGACGAGCTGGACCCGGCCAAATCCCGTCAGCTCGCCAACGAGGTGGACAAGTTGCTGTGGGACGAGGTGTTCAGCCTGGCGCTGTTCCAGTCACCGGGCAACGTCGCGGTGCGCAGCAACCTGGCTAATTTCGGTCCGGCCGGGTTGGGCGACTTGAACTACAGCGCAATAGGTTTCATGAACTAGCGCTGTTCAGCAGCCGGGGCAGCAGCCGCTGCAGGGCCCCCGGCAGCACGGCCTCGACACGCGCCGCCACCTCGATGGCCGATCCCATCAACCACAGCTCCGGCCGGACCGGGAGCCGGTCCAGGTCCTCGCCCTGAGCGGGCAGGTCCGCGACCCGTCCGGCGCAGACCTCGGCGGCGATCCGCAGCGCGGCCCGTTCGCGGGTGTCCAGGATGCTGTGCCCGGCGGTCGGCAGTCCCACCAGCGCGGAATCAGGCACCAACTCCGCAATCCGGTTGGCCACGGCCGGCGGGGTGGTGAGGTCCCGGCCGCCGGAGATCACCACGGTGGGCCACCGGAAGCGGGGCATCTCGGTCACGAGATCGAACGGTTCCCCCTCGAACGGCGGCGGGTCACCGGGTGCGGACTCGCGCATCGCGATCGCGGGATCCAGCGGCAGGCCGTCCGGGATCCCGTGAAAGTTCAACTCCCGGAAGCCGATCGGCCCGACCAGGTCGGCCTCGTTGCGATAGGGCATCTTCCGGCTGGCCGCCTGCTCGATCCGGCTCATCGTGGTCCACAGCAGCGGCCGGTCATCCAGCAGCAGATCCAGCAGCCGATGCAGCAGGTCCGCCCCACCGAGGCCGTAGAGCATGGCGGCCAGCTGGGCATCGCCCGGCGTCATGGCGCCGTCGTCTGCCAGGCGGCGCACCTTGGCCGCCAGTTCGGAGGTCTGCGGATCCTCGCCGTGCCAGAGCAGATCACGCAGCTCGCGCCGGACGATCTCGATATCGTCGCGGTTGAGCAGGGGCGAGTCGAGGATCATGGCCTGGACTCGGGCGGGGTGTCGGACGCCGACACCGGCCGCCAGGTAGCTGCCGTAGGACGTTCCGTAGACCACGGCGCTGCCGATGTCCTCGAAGTCGAGGACGGCGGCGATATCGTCGATCACCTGCTCGATGGTCAGCGCCGCGGCCGGCAGGTCGGCCCCGGCGTCGTCGTGGCGCGACATGCCCACCCCGCGGTGCTCAACCATGATCACGTCCAGCCCGGCGTCGCCGGCCCGCCGGCGCAATCCCTGGTAGTGCCCGATCGACGCCATGCCCGGTCCGCCCGGAACGACCACCAGGGAGTGGCCGCTGATCGGACCGGAGCGTACGTAGAAGAGATCGAAGTGGTCGTCGGCGTCCGGGGTCAGCGGTCGGCGCACCGACCGCACGCCGGGCCGTGCGGCGAGTTTGTCGTGGGCGCGGCGGCGTTTGGGTCCCAGGGTCATCGGCTCAGCTTCCGCACAGTGTCGATCGGGCCAAGTCGGCAGAGTGCCGATCCTGCCAAGCCGATCATGCCAACCACCCTAGGGAAGAAAGTCCCCAGTTCGAATCGCGCTGGTGACGCGGGCCACAGCGCGGCCGTAGCGTAGAGGCACGATGACTGAATTCATGAGCCAGACCGATGCCTTCACCTGGGCGATGGAGTCCGATCCGCGGCTGCGGTCCACCGTGGTGACGGTGATCATGCTGGATCGTTCGCCGGACTGGGGTGTGGTGCGCGAACGCTTCGAGTCGTTGTCGACCAACCTGCCCATCTGGCGTCAGCGGGTGGTCGAGTCCCCGCCACCCACACCGCCACGCTGGGAGGATGCCCCGGATTTCGATCTCGACTTCCACATGCGCCGGGTGTCCGCACCCCAACCGGGCAACCTCGACGGCGTCCTGGAGATGGCCCGGGTGGCGGCGATGGCGGACTTCGACCGGGCCCGGCCGCTGTGGACGGCGACGCTGATCGACGGCCTCGACGACGGCGGTGCGGCGGTGCTGTGCAAGTTCCATCACAGTCTCACCGACGGCGTCGGCGGGGTGCAGATCGCGATGCACCTGTTCGACCTGACCGAAACCCCGCGCGCCATCGAGGAGGTCCAGACCAAGTCCGGCCACCCCGAGGTCCACGAGCGTGGCCTGCTGGCCGATTACGCCGATATCGTCCGCTACGACATTGGACTGGTGAGCAAGGGCGTCACCGGTGCGCTGGGGGCCGCACCGCGGCTGCTGCTGGACGCCGTTCGCCGGCCGTTGCAGACCGCCGCCTCGGCGGGGGAACTGGCCGCCTCAGTGTTCCGGTTCGTGCGCCCGGTCAGCGACACCGGTTCGCCGCTGATGAAAGAACGCACCATGGTGCGCCGCCTCGGCGTGCATGAGGTGCCGTTGGCGAAACTCAAAGAGGCCGCCCACCGCAGTGGCGGCGCCCTCAACGACGCCTTCGTCGCCGGGATTTCCGGCGGGTTGCGCCGCTACCACGAGAAGCACGGCGCGACGGTAGGCGATCTGCACCTCACCATGCCGATCAGCATTCGCACGGAGGGTGACGGCGTGGGCGGCAATCACATCACGCTGGCCCGCTTCGACGTTCCGGTCGGGGTGGCCGACCCCGCCGAGCGAATCAGCGAGACCCATGAGCGCACCAACAAGGTACGCAATGAGCGTTCGACGCCGTATGTCCAGATCATCGCCGGGACGATGAACCTGATGCCGCGCTGGTACATCGGATCGATGCTGCGCAAGGTGGACTTCCTGGCCAGCGATGTGCCCGGGGTACCGGTGCCGGTGTACCTCGCAGGCGCCAAGGTACGGGTGCAGTACGCCTTCGGCCCGACGATCGGCTCGGCGGTCAACGTCACGCTGCTCACCTACTGTGATACCTGCGCACTCGGGATCGACGTCGACACCGGCGCGATCCCCGACTTCGACGAGTTCTACGACTGCCTGGTCGAGGGGTTCGACGAGGTGCTGGCACTGGCCGCCGATTGACTCAAGCGGTCAGTTCGATGACCTTCGCGCCGTTGATGTCTTTGTAACGGTCCCGCTGACAGGTCAGCACGATCACCTGGCCGCAGTGGCCGACGTTGTCGAACACCGCGCCCATCTTGGTCAACCGGTCAGGATCGCTGAACCCCAGAGCATCGTCGATCACCACCGGCACGGTGTCCTCCTCAGCGACCAACGCCGCACCCGCCAACCGAGCCAGAATGCCCAATTGTTCCTTGGCGCCACCGGACAGCGACTCGTACGGGACCGTGCAACCGTCCAGCGTGCGGCTGCAGATCGTCAGGTTGGAGTCGACCTCGACCGCGAAGCTGGGTCCGAACACCATGCGGCCCAGCCGTTCCAGTTCGTTGCGGTAGGGCTTGACATAGCGCTGCCGGGCGCTGTCGCGATGGCGCATCATGGTGTCGCGCAGTAGCTTCACCGCACCGGCGCGCCCGCCGATCGTCGCATGGTCGGCGCGGGCACATTCACGCCTGATCTCGGCCTCGTCGAGGAGCCCGCGGCGACCCTCGTTGCCGATAATCTCAAGCTGGGCGGTGAGCGCATCCAGTTCCCTGTCGATCGCGGCGAGCCCGTCGGTGATCTCGCCGAGCGCGGCGGTGGCCGCATCGAGTTGCCCTCTGACATGGTCGGGGTTGGCGGCCCGGTACCGCGCGGTCAGCGCGGCGAGCTGTTCCTCGGCGATCAGCTGGGCTTCGGCGGCCTCGGCGGAAGCGGCGATCACCGAATCGTCGGGAGCGCCGGCACGCAGCTCGCCAAGTTGGTCGGTGACGGCCTGCAGTTCGGTCTCTGCGGCAGACACCCGCTCACACAGAACCTTTGCAGCAGTGTCGCGTTCGTTGAGCGCTGCAGCCGCGGCGACGACAGCGCCGCGACAGGCCTCGGCCCTCGTGCGGGCCGTCCCCAGGGCGTCGGCGGCAGCCCTGACCTCGATCGCCACCACCGCCGGGTCGAACACGCCGCCGGTTTCACCGGCCTCGGCGGTCAGCTCGGCGAGGCGCCGTCGAAGTTCGTCGATGTCGTCGCCGGCGCAGAGACCATCAAGCTTCGCGGTCAGCTGGTCGGCCTTGGTCGCCAGTTCACGGCGGCGGGTGTCGACGGCGCGGGCCGCCGCCAGGTCCGCGACCCCGCCCTGACTCAGCGCCTCGGCCCGAAGCTGCCGGGCGGTAACGAGTTTGGCACTCAACTGCGCGGCCGCGGCGCCGGGATCGAGGCGCACATTGAGCAGGCCGGGAATCTCCACGGTGACGGGCGCGCAGGCAGGCGGACGCCAGGTCTGGCCGGCGGACAACATCATCGCCTCACCGTCGACGATGATATCCACTGCTGCGATCGCGGTGAATTCAACGCTGCCGGTATCGGTGTCCAGCTGGGCCTCCAACTGCTCCACCACCGCATGACCGGTCTCGATATCCGCATACGTCGCCGCCGTCAGGGCGATTTCGGCTAGCTCGCTACGGGTCTGTTGCAGGTCGCGACGGGCCTCGTCGATGAGCTCGACTCGGGCGGCGAGCCGGGCTGTGACCTCACGGGCCGCGCAGGCCTGTTCAGCCGACCGGGCAGCATCCATCCGGCATTGCACCGCGGCAAGGTCGACGGCGGCCGCGTCAGATTCCGCCTTCGCTGCCGCCAGCGTTTCCCGCGCGATCGCCTCGTCCTCGGTTGAGGCGCTCAACTGGGCCTGAAGTGCGACCAGCGTGTCGGATCGGCGTTCGACATCGGCCTTGAGTTGCGCGCGCTGAGCAGACGCCGAAGCTGACGCGGTGGCCTTGACCGTGGCGGCCTCGGCCACCATTTCGGCCTGACGCACCTGCTCGGTCAATTCGATCAGCGTCGCGTGCGCTTGCCGGGCCGCCTCGGCGCGCGCGGCGGCGGGCTCCAGGGCATCGGCAAGTCCGCGGCGCTGCGCGTTCAACTCCTCGTGACGGCGCACCCGCTCCTCGACTTCGGCGACGGCTGCGCTGGCACGTTCCACTGCCTGTTCGGCGGCGACCAGACGCTCGATCGCGCCCTTCCACTCCCGCGCCGGCCGACCGGCGTTCGGCGTGAAGTAGCGCTCGAACTCGGCATTCACGGCATCGATGAGCGGGGCGTCGTTCCCCGACGAATCCGCCTCGCCCGCGGCCACGTCGAGCGCACGCGACAGTGCGTCACAGCCGGACAGGTCCACCGCCGCCGTCGAGCCCGCCTGCAGCACCCGCTGGGCCTGCCACAACCCGGCGTCGACCGTCTCGTCGAGCATCGCGCGGACCCGCTCGTGCGCCTCGTCCCCGCTGTAGGGCCGACGCTCGGGCTCCAGCACCGTCAACTCGGTGAGGTGCTTCTTGTGGAACCGCTTGCGGTAGACGAATCGGTAGGGCCCGCTGCTGATCTCAGCCTCCACCTCGGCACCGACATCGGCATGGGTGGGTCTGACCGCCATCACCTTCTGCTTCGACGAACGATCCTTGTGCTCCAGCAGCAGGTCCAGCGCCTCGGGCATCGAGGACTTGCCGACCTCGTTGGGGCCGCACACCACGACCACCCCGTTCTCGGGGAACGTGAGTTCACGGTCGGCGACGCCGCGAAAGTTGGTCAGCCGCAGCCGGTGCAGGATCATGCCGCGCTCCCCTGGCGGAGGCGCAGCAGCAGAGCCAGCGCGCCACGGGCCGCGTCGGCGTCTGCCCCCTCGGAACGGGCGGTGTCCACCAGTTCGGCGACCGCGTCCGCGGCGAAGCCACCGATGCCCAGGTCGTCGAACTCGTCGTCGGCGGGCATCACCGCGATATTGGTGTGCCGTTCCCAGCTGTCCAGGCACGCGAACCGCCGCGAGTACGTATCCAGGCAGGCATCCAAACCTGCCCGGTCGGTGACGGTGAGGGTGCCCACCAGAGCCAACTGCACGACGGTTCGGTCCTTGTCCGGCAGTTGATCGAGGTTCACGTCGAGGCCGGCGATATCGCGGCTGTTGTTCAACTCGTGGGCCAAGGTGATGAACCGCCAGGTGCCGACCCGGCGGGATTCGACGGTCACCGGGTGGGCCGGGTCCTCGAGGTCGATGTCGACGACGAGCACGTGACCGGAGTCCCGTTCCACATGGTCGTAGTTGGTGACCTCGGGGGAGCCCGAATACCAGACCCGGCCGCCGCTGCCGACCTCGGTGCGGGAGTGCTTATCCCCCAACGCCACGTAGTGGATGACCGAGCCCTCCACCGCCGCCGTCAGGGCGTCCATTGAAATCTGCGCCGGGTTCTCGTCGTTCGGGTCCAGTCCGCTGACCGCACCGTGCGCCACCAGAATACGTGCCGTGCCATCGGCCGAAACGCCGGCCAGTGCCGCCGCGGCGAGGTCGGTGGTGGGCTTCTTGGACCGCCACGGCGCTGCGATGATCTCCAGGCCCTCGCACACCGGGAAGGCGCCGGCCCGGTCGAGCACCCTGACGTTGTCGGGGCATTCGCGGGTGAACAGGGAACTGGTGTACACCGAACCGGCATCGAGCGGGTCGTGGTTACCGGGCAGCAGATACACCGGGACGCCGATGGCCCTGATCGCCTCCAACGACTGGCTGACGACCGTCGGGGCGAGTTGGTTGGCGTCGAAGACGTCACCGGCGACGACGACGAACTCCGCACCGGTCTCGCGAGCCAGTGCCCCGAGCGCGGAGACGGCGTCGCGTCGGGCGGCAGAGTAGCGCGCCTGGGCGTCGGCGCCGAGAAAATGACGCGTCATACCCAACTGCCAGTCCGCGGTGTGCAGGAACTTCATTCCCCGACGGTCCTTTCCTGAGGTTTGCCGGGAGTTTATGGCGGGGGTACGACAACTCCGTGGATCCCGCGCGGCAGGTGCCCTAACCTGGGGCGGATGAGAACCCTGGTGCTGATGCGGCATGCAAAGTCGGACTATCCGGATGGGGTTGGAGACCATCAGCGACCGCTGGCGTCCCGCGGGATCCGCGAGGCCGCGTTGGCCGGCGACTGGCTACGGGAGAACCTGCCGGCCATCGACACGGTGCTGTGCTCGTCGGCGCTCCGAACGCGGCAGACCCTTGACCGAACGGGTATCAGTGCCCCGGTCAGCTATTCCGACGCGCTCTACGGGGCCAGTCCCGGCACGATGGTGGGCGAGATCAACGCCATCGACGACCGGATCGACAGCCTGCTCGTCGTCGGTCATGAGCCCACGGTCAGCGAGGTGGCACTCGGACTGGCGGGCCAGGGCAGCGATCCTGGTGCCCTCGGCGCCATCGCCCTGAAGTTCCCGACCTCGGGGATTGCGGTACTGCAGGTTCCGGGCCCATGGGCGGGCCTGGAACTCGGCGGCGCGGAACTGAGGTCATTCCACGTGCCGCGATGATGTGGGGCACGACGTGTGCGGCGGCGCTCAGCGGCGGCAGGCAGGGCGCGGGCTTATCAAGGCGAGCCGAAGCCGACGCGGTAGAGTTCACGCCAGCAAGCCCACTTCCGGGCTGATTTTAAAGATATTTTGAGGAGATACGTCGTGAACGCCACTCGTCTGAGCACCAAGGTCGCCCTGTTCGCCGCCGCGGCCGCCCTCGCCGGCATGGCGACCATGACCGCCTGCGGCAGTGACACCAAGGAGAACCCGGCCGACACCAAGAATCCCGCCGGTAGCAGCGCCTCGCAGTCGCCGGCCACCTTGACACCTACCGAGAAGGTGAACATCGGTTCGTTCGCCCCCACCATGACCGCCGACAAGGCTCCCACCAGGGTGCCGGGCATCCAGGGCAGGACAGCCCAGTAGCGACGTGGTGCCAGGCCGTGCTTGACGGCTACCGTCGAGGCCGGTCGTAAGGCCACCGATCACAGCATCGGAGTAGTCGCCCCCGCGGCAGCTACGAGTTGGTGGCGAGCGTCAGTTCCATCAGTTTGATCGCCTGGCCGCAGGCGTCGATGCCCGGCGCCTGCGGATTGATCCACCAGCCGACCACGCCGGCCGCGTCGCTGGCTACACCGCAGCCCCCGTTGGGCTCGCTGTTGCGCATGACGATGGAGGGCACACCAGCGATGGCACGGCTCTCCACCTGGTACTTCAGACCATCGGCGACCTTGCGCTCATTCTCGAGGCTGCCCTGTTCGAACCAGAACCGGGTGATATCGATCAGGCCGGCCGGGTTGGCCGCCTGCCAGCGGCAGATCGCGCCGACGAAGGTGCTCTGGATATCCAACGGGTCGGCACCGACCGTCTTGGCCAGCACGTCGGCGGTCAGCACATCGCATTCCTTGAGCAGATTCGGGTACTGCTTCGCGGAGTTGTCATTTCGCGCGGTGCTGCCGGTTCCGGACTTCATCGCGGTGCCGTCCACGGTCTGGGCGCACCCGGCGAGCACTGCGAGTGCCGACACCGCGATCAGCGGCGCGGCGGCGCGGCGGCGGGCGGTCGGCCGGATCATTTCGCGTTCACAATCGACTGCCGGGTCAGTTCCCTGGCCACATCGCAGGCCGGCGGGAACGGCTTCTCGGCGAAGCTCACCGACCATTCGATGAAGTCGTCGTTGAACTGGATGCCGATCTCGCACAGATGTTCTCCCAGCATGGGATCGCTTCCCACGGCGATGAACCCGGGGTGGCCCTCGATGGTGATGTCCTCGACGCTGTCGCGGGAGAGCTCCTCGGTCTTGCGCTCACGCCCGATCGGGCTGCCGCGGAACCAGTTGAAGGAGAAATGCGGACCCAGGATCCCGCCGCCGGCCAGCCACTGGCAACCAACCGAATTCACCGCCGTCTTGGTCAAACCCGTCACCCGGGTCTGTTCGGCGATCACCTGATCGCTGATGCCGCCGCACTCGGCGAAGAAGGGCCCGTGCTTGCCGTCCTTGGTCACCGGCGAGTTCTGCTCCTGCTGCTGGGACTGCGGCTGGTCCGGTTCGGTGCTCGAACACGCCCCGAGCAAGCCGGCCGCCGCCACCGCCGCCACACCGGCCGCGAGCATGCGCGCCGCGTTCACCCGCACCCGCCGAATCTCACCGCATGCCTGATTCTCACAGCATGCACTGTAGCGGCAGCCGCCGAATGAACCGGCGACACACCGGCTGAACAGCCAGTTTGTCACTTCAGTCCGGTGTGGGACAGTAACGAAATGCTCCTGGCGCTGCTGCGGCGGTACGTCCGGCCGTACCGGCGGCTGGTGGCGGCGGTCATGGCGCTGCAAACCCTCAGCACGCTGGCGGCGCTGTATCTTCCGACCGTCAACGCAGCGATCATCGACGACGGGGTGGCAGCCGGGGACACCGCTCTGATCGGCCGTCTGGGCCTGGTCATGCTGGCCGTGACAGGCCTGCAGGGTGTCTGCGCGGTCGGTGCGGTGTATTTCGGGTCGCGAACCGGGATGGGCCTGGGCCGGGATCTGCGCTCGGCGGTGTTCGAGCGGGTGATCGGGTTCTCCGAGCACGAGACCGCGCGGTTCTCCGCGCCGTCGTTGCTGACCCGGACCACCAACGACGTGCAGCAGATCCAGGTCCTGGTGCAGATGACCGTCACCGTCGGGGTCACCGCGCCGATCATGTGCGTCGGCGGTATCGCGATGGCGATACACCTCGATGCCGGGCTGTCCTGGCTGCTGGGAATCAGCGTGCCCGTGCTGGCGCTGGCCAACTACCTGATCGTGTCGCGGATGCTGCCGGTCTTCCGCAGCATGCAACGGCTGATCGACGGCATCAACCGGGTGTTGCGCGATCAGTTGTCCGGTATCAGGGTGGTGCGGGCGTTCGCCCGCGAACCGTACGAGCGGGACCGCTTTGCCGTCGCCAACCACGCCGTCTCCGATGCCGCACTGACCGCCGGGCGCTGGCAGGCGCTGATGCTGCCGGTGACCACGCTGACAGTCAACATCTCCAGCGTCGCGCTGATCTGGTTCGGCGGACTGCGCATCGACGCCGGACAGATGCAGGTGGGTGCACTGATCGCCTTCCTGGCCTATTTCATGCAGATCCTGATGGCTGTCCTGATGGCCACCCTGCTGCTGGTCATGCTCCCCCGCGCCTCGGTGTGCGCCGAACGGATAACCGAGGTGCTGGCGACCCAGAGCGCGATCACCGCTCCGGCCGTACCGCGGCGGCCCTCCGACGGTATCCGCGGGGTGGTGGCCCTCGACGGGGTCTGCTTCCGCTATCCGGGGGCGGAGCGTCCGGTTCTCGAACAGGTGTCGTTCACTGCCGCGCCCGGGACGACCACCGCCATCGTGGGCGGCACCGGGTCGGGGAAGTCGACCCTGGTCGCGCTGATCTGCAGGATGTACGACGCGACCGCCGGGGCGGTCCGGGTGGACGGGATCGACGTCCGCGACTACGACCCGGAGGACCTGTGGTCGGTCCTGGGCCTGGTGCCGCAGCGCGGATATCTGTTCTCCGGCACGGTGGCCGACAACCTGCGCATCGGCCGCCACGACGCCACCGAGGCGCAGATGTGGGCGGCATTGCGGGTGGCCGCGGCCGACGACTTCGTCCGCGCCCATCCCGACGGGCTGGATATGCGGGTCGCTCAGGGCGGCGCCAACTTCTCCGGCGGCCAGCGGCAACGGCTGGCGATCGCGCGGGCCGTCATCCGGGCACCCCGGATCTACCTGTTCGACGACGCGCTCTCTGCACTCGACGTATCCACCGACGCCCGGGTGCGGGCCGCGGTGCGGGAGGTCTCGGCGGAGTCCACCGTCATCGTGGTGGCCCAACGTGTTTCGACGGTGCTCGAAGCCGACCAGGTCATCGTCCTCGACGGCGGCCGGGTGGTCGGGGCGGGCACCCATACCGTGCTGCTCGAGAACTGTCCGACGTATGCGGAGTTCGTGGCCTCGCAATCGCTCGCCGGGGTCGGGCCGTGACCGCGCCGCCGATGCGTCGAGGTCTGCCCGGGATGGCGGCCGACCCGGCACGGGCCCGGTCGCGGGACTTCACCGGCTCGGCGCTGCGACTGCTGCGGCGGCTGCGTCCGCACCGCTGGCCGACAGCGGCGGTGCTGGCGATGTCCGTGGCCGGCATCGTGCTGTCGGCGATCGGCCCCCTCGTTTTGGGCCACGCCACCGATCTGTTGTTCAACGGTGTCATCGGCCGGCAGCTGCCCACCGGTATCACCAGGGCGCAGGCAATCGGCGACGCCCGTTCCCGCGGGGACAACACGTTCGCCGAGATGCTGTCCGGGATGAATGTGACGCCCGGGGTGGGCATCGACTTCGCGGCCGTGGGGCGCACACTGCTGTTGGCGTTGCTGATGTATCTGGTTGCCGCACTGCTGATCTGGGGTCAGGCGAGGCTGCTGAACGTGATCGTTCAACGGACCGTCACCGCACTGCGCGCCGAGGTGGAGACCAAGATCCACCGGCTTCCGCTGTCCTACTTCGACACCCGGCAGCGCGGCGAGCTGCTGAGCCGGGTGACCAATGACGTGGACAATATCGCGACCTCGGTGTCCATGACGATCAGCCAGCTGCTCAATGCGATACTCACCATCGCGGCGGTGCTGGTGATGATGATCGTGGTCTCCCCGCTGCTGGCTCTGATCACGGTGGCGACGGTGCCGCTGTCCCTGCTGGCGATCCGGGCCATCACCCGCCGATCGCGGGCGAAGTTCGTCGCCCAGTGGGCCAACACCGGCCGGCTCAACGCCCACATCGAAGAGACCTACAGCGGCTTCACACTGGTCAAGACCTACGGGCACCGGGCCGCGGCAGAGCGCACGTTCCGCGACCTCAACGCCGAGGTCTACCACGCCGGATTCGGTGCCCAGTTCTTCTCCGGCCTGGTGTCGCCGGCCACCATGGTGATCGGAAACCTGGGCTATGTGGCGGTGGCGGTGGTCGGCGGTGTGCAGGTGGCAACCGGGCAGATCACCCTGGGCGGGGTTCAGGCGTTCATTCAGTACGTGCGGCAGTTCAACCAGCCGATCACCCAGGTCGCCGGCATGTACAACGCGCTGCAGTCCGGGGTGGCCAGCGCCGAGCGAGTGTTCGAGTTCCTTGACGAGGACGAGGAAACACCCTCGGCGGCAACCGAACTGCCCGCGGGGCCGGCCAGGGTGGAGTTCCGCAACGTCGGCTTCGGCTACCGCCCGGGCACACCGGTGATCGAGGATCTGTCGCTGGTCGCCGAGCCGGGCAGCACGGTGGCGATCGTCGGACCCACCGGTGCCGGGAAGACCACCCTGGTCAATCTGCTGATGCGGTTCTACGACGTCGACGCGGGCCAGATCCTCCTCGACGGCGTCGATATCAGATCGGTGAGCCGACATTCGCTGCGGTCCCGGATCGGCATGGTCCTTCAGGACACCTGGCTGTTCGGCGGCACCATCGCCGACAACATCGCCTACGGCAGACCGGATGCCACCGACGGCGAGGTCATCGCCGCGGCCCGCGCAGCACACGCGGACCGGTTCATCCGCGCATTGCCCGGCGGCTACCAGACCCGGGTCAGCGATGACGGAGCCGATATCAGCGCCGGGGAGAAGCAGCTGATCACGATCGCCCGGGCCTTCCTGGCCCGGCCGCGGCTGCTGATCCTGGATGAGGCGACCAGTTCTGTGGACACTCGAACCGAGTTGCTGGTGCAGCAGGCGATGTCCGAACTGCGCAGGGAGCGAACCAGTTTCATCATCGCCCACCGGCTCTCCACCATCCGCGATGCGGACCTGATCGTGGTGATGGACCGGGGACGAATCGTCGAGCAGGGCGGCCATCAAGAACTCTTGGAGCAGCGGGGGCTGTACTGGGCCATGGGGCATCCCGGATCCTGACGCTCTCCGAAGCCACCCCATGGGCGTTCGCCCACCACCCGCACCGACGAGGCCAGCGCAGGGGAACGCAGGGTGAACGACTCAGGTGAAGTGCCGGGCTTGCGTTGTTAGAGCGCGGAACCCGCCGCCAAGGATTATTGTTGCGCACCACACTGCACGTTCTGCACGTCTTGGGAAAGGCTCTCCGACGATGAAATCACTAGCGATCGCCGCACTCGCCGCGGGCGGGCTCATCATCGCCGCCCCCGCACTCGCCCACGCTGACTCCCAGGTCGAGGGCAGTTACGCCACGCTGGAGGGTTGCGAGGCCGACGGTGCCGGCGGACAATTCACCGGCCCTGGCGCCGATGGCACCAGCTTCTACTGCGAGCAGGGCGACGACGGGTTGTACTATCTGTTCCTCACCGACTGAGGCCCACGCGGCTGGACATCTGCACGGCCGCCGTGTTTCGTAAGGCCGTGTTTCCCAGCGAGATTCCGCGGCGTACCCTCGCCACCGGTCTGTGGATCGCGCTGATCTGCTGGGCGGTGGGCGTGCTGTGGCTGTCCTCGCTGACGCCGCAGGAGATGCCCGACGCGGCGTTCCTTTTCATGGACAAGATCAACCATTTCCTCGCCTACGCCGTCGGCGGCTGGCTGGCGGCCAGTGCGGTGCTGCTCTCGCGCCCGCTGGCCCCGGTTGCGGGCTCGGTCGCGCTGGCCGTCGTCATCGTCGCCGGATTCGGCGTCGCCGACGAGGCGGTGCAGGCGTTCACCCCGGGGCGGACCGGCGGCGACCCTTATGACTGGGTGGCCGATCTGCTCGGCGCGGCGGCCGGTGCCCTGCTGAGCCTGCTCACCGGACGGCGCCTGGAGCGGATGATCTCCCGCGGAACCGGCCCGGTGGACCCGCCCCAGGCTGGATAATGCAGCGATGGCAGGAAAAGAGCTCGACCCCCAGCGTGCCCGTGCCGCCCGCGATGTCGTTCGGCAGCATCCGGCGATGGCCCTGTTCGCGGTGTCCCCCGTGCTGATCGCGGCCGGGCTGGTGTGGTGGCTGGTCAGTCCCGGTTGGGCGATGGTCCTGGTGGTCGCCGCACTGGTGGCCGGCGGTATGGCCGTGCTCCGCAAGCGCTGAGAGCGCCGCGTCAGACCTGATCCGGGGCGGCGACGGCGCGCCGGGCCCGGAACAGCTCGACACCGTTCTGAATCCCCTTCAGCCGCTTGGCACCCGCCGTGGACCAGCGGAACCGGTCGTCATCACTGATCTGACTGTGCGCCGGCCCGGATACCAGCACGGCTCCGGGCCGGGCCACCGAGGTGATCCGGCTGGCCAGGTTGACCGGCCTGCCGAACCAGTCGCCAGCCCGGCTGACCGCCGGCCCGTAGGCCACCCCGACCCTGAGCCTGGGCAGCGATTCGTCGGCTTCCGCCGCCTCGACCAGGGCCAGCACCGCATCCAGCAGTGCGGCGGTGTCCGGGGACACGAACATCACCGCGTCGCCGATCGTCTTGATGAAGCGGACCGGCGGCTGAGCGACGTCATGGCCCAGTTCGGCGAGCCGGTTGGCCAACTGCTCCAGCTGCTCGGGTGGCACCTCCTCGCCCAGCGCCGTGAAACCGACCAGATCCGCGAACGCCGCACCGACCATCCTGGCCTCCGGCAGCGGCGACCCAGCGGCACGCTCACCGGCTTTGACCGCCTCGGTCTCCAGCGTCCGCCGTAGCTGTAGCAGCAGCAGATCTTCGATCATCGGACCGAGCAGTGGCACCGCGGCACCGGCGAGTGCCGCGGTGCCCCGCGCGGTGTCGAGTTCGCTGGCCCCCGGGTGCAGCACCGCCGCCAGCGCCGCGACGTTCATGACATCGGAGGCATTGGCCAGCCCTTGCGCCAGCACCCGGACCACGGCGAGCATCAGGTCGGGGTCCAACCCCAGATCGAGGAACCGTTTGATGTGCACCGCGGTATTGCCGTCGGACTGCACGAAGAGCGGGGCATCGGGGTCCTCGACATGGGGCAGTCCGGCAGCCCGTTGGAAGCGGGTCAGCTGCTCGAGTTCCAGGCCGGTCTGCTCACTGATCTGACGCGCTGAGACCTGGGAGCCGTCGTCACCCAGCACCCGTCGGGCCGGTAGCAGCATCGGCGACAGCGATGCGCGGATCTCTTCAACGGTGAATCCCTGTTCCAGCAGCCAGTCGAGAAGTTCTGCGCGTTCGGCTCGGGCCGCCGGCACCAGGCCGTCGAGCAGCCCGGAGGATTCGGCGTCGGTCATGACACCGGCGGTCGCCGATTGGCCCAGGGCCGCGCCGCCTCGATCTGACTGCTCAGCGCCAGCAGCGTCGCCTCGTCGGACGGCCGGCCGACGAGTTGCACCGACACCGGCAGGCTTTCGCCGTCGAGGAACCACGGCACCGAGGCCGCCGGCTGGCCCGTGGCGTTGAAGATCGCGCTGAACGGAACCCGGGAGGAGACCAGCCCCAGCGTGGCCACACCGCCGCGGCGCTGGTACTGCCCGATGCGGGACGGGCCGGTCGCGGTTCCCGGGGTGATGAGCACATCGAAATCGTCGAAGAGCGACAGCACCCGCCCGGCTAGCGCCGCCTCGGCCGCGCGGACCTTGGCGATCTGCTGCTCGGAGATCAGACCGCCGAGTCGGGCGATCGACCGGGAGCGCGGCTCGAGGCGTTCAGGGTGCGGCAGCTTCTGCACATCCTCGTACATCCCCCGCCACATCCGCGGCAGCACATGCCCGTACATCGCCCACGCCGGATAGTCGGGGTCACGCCAGAGAACCTCATGGCCCAGGTCTCGCAGCAACGCCTCCACCCCATCGAGGGCCCGCTGCTGAGCCCGGCCGACCCGGGCGATGATGGTCGGAGGGAGCTTGGCGCTCAATGCAATTCGAAGCCGGCCGGGTTTACGTGCAGCCGCTTTGACGAACCCCCCGCGGGGGGCCCTCCCGGTGTGGGTGGCGTCGAGGAACAGCGCCGCGTCCTCAACGGTGCGACTCATCGGGCCGTTGACGCTCAACCCGCACCAGGCATCGTCATGTGGGTCCAGCGGCACCCGGTCACGCTGCGGCTTGAGCCCGAACAACCCGCACCAACTCGACGGGATGCGGATCGATCCGGCTCCGTCGGAACCCAGCGCGATCGGGGCCAGCCCGGCCGCTACCGCCGCCCCGCTGCCGCCGCTGCTGCCGCCCGGCGTGTAGGCCAGGTCCCACGGATTGTGGGTGGCACCGAAGGCGACCGTCTCGGTGAACGGCCACAGCATCATCTCCGGCACCGCCGTCTTGCCCAGGATCACCGCCCCGGCCTCCCTCAGCCGGCGGACCACCTCGGCGTCGGCGGTGGCGGCGGCATCGAACGCACTGCTGCCGAAACAGGTGAACTCACCGGCGACATCGACGTCATCCTTGATCGCGATCGGCACGCCGAGGAAGGGAAGCCGCTCACCGGCGTCGAGTCGCTCCTGGGCGGCCGCCGCCTCGCGCCGGGCACTCTCGGCCAGCACCACCCGATAGCTGCGAAGCTCGCGGTCCAATCGGAAGATGCGTTCGAGATACCGCTCGAGTAACACGGGTGCGGTGATCGCGCCGGCAGCCAGCATCCGGGCCTGCTCGGCGGCGCCGGCGAAGGCGATATCGGTGGCGTCCACTCGCCGAAGCGTAGCCGCTGGGTCGGCGTGAAAACCGATACGGTGGTCGGCATGCCCTGTGTGTTCTGCGAGATCGTCGCCGAGACCGCTCCGGCCATCCGGGTCTACGAGGACGACGACTACCTCGGTTTCCTGGACATCCGGCCGTTCACCCGGGGTCACACCCTGGTGATCCCCAAGGCGCACAGCGTCGACCTCACCGACACCCCGCCGCAGACCCTGGCCGGGATGCTGACCGTGGGCCAGCGCATCGCGCGGGCCACCCGGTCCTCGGGACTGGCGGCGACCGGCAACAACGTGGCGATCAACGACGGCAGGTCGGCCTTCCAGTCGGTGTTTCACATCCACCTGCACGTGATCCCGCGACGCGACGGCGACAAGCTGTCCTTCGCCAAGGGCGTGCTGCTGCGTCGCGATCGCGACCGGGAGTCCACCGGTGCGATCCTGCGCGAGGCGCTGGCGGCCTCGACGTGAGCGCGCTCGCCGATAGGGCGCTGGGGCTTTTCGTGCGGGTGCACGACGGGCTCTACCAGCGCAGCCGCGGCTGGATCGGACACCGCATCCCCGGCGCACCGAACAGCCTGCTGCTGCACACCGTCGGCGCCAGGACCGACCTGCCGCGGACCAACTCGCTGTCCTACGCCCGGGACGGCTCGGCGAAGAACTCGGCCTATCTGGTGGTGGCGTCCAACGGTGGTGACCGCCGGGCACCTGGCTGGTACCACAACCTCAAGGCCCGGCCCGATGTGCAGATCAACGTCGGCCCACGGCGATTCGCGGTCACCGCCACCGTCGTGCTGCCGGAGGACCCGGACTACGCCCGGCAGTGGCGGATCGTCAACGCCAACAACGCCAACCGCTACGACGGATATCAGGCCCGAACCAGCAGGCCGATCCCGATCATTCGACTCAGCCCCTGAGACCGGCACGAATGGCGGCGTCGTGCAGCACCGCATCCAGCATGGCCGGGGTGAGCCGGCCGGTGAACATGTTCTGCTGGCTGGGGTGGTAGCAGCCCAGCAGCAGCAGACCCGACGGGAACCGCACCACCACTCCGTGACCGAATTTCGCTTTCGGGATCGTCTCCTCACCCACCAGTCGCAGCGCGGCCTGCCACGCAAAACCACCCAGCGCCACGATCACTCGCACGTAGGGCGAGACCAGCCGCCACTCGGCGTCCAGCCAGGGCGCACAGGTCGAGCGCTCCGCCGGAGTGGGGGCATTGCCGGGCGGGGCACAGCGAACCGCGGCGACCACCCGAATATCGTTGGCCGCCAGACCATCTGCGGCATCGACACTGCGCGGCGAGTTGACCAGGCCGGCGCGGTGCAGGGCGGCGAACAACTGGTCACCGGACCGGTCGCCGGTGAACACCCGACCGGTCCGGTTGGCGCCGTGCGCGGCCGGGGCCAGGCCGAGGATCAGGATGGCCGGCCGCGGCGAACCCCAACCGGTCACCGGCCGGCCCCAATAGGGCTGTTCGGCGAACGCGCGGCGCTTGACCTCTGCCACCTCCTCCCGCCAGTCCACCAGCCGGGGACAGGCCCGGCAGACGCTGACGACGGCGTCCAGGGCGGGGATATCGGCCGCTGCGGCGGCCAGTTCCGCCACCTCGACGCCATCCCGGGCGACCGGCGTGGCGGCGGTGGCGGGATCGCCCGGCCAGCCGGACCCGGGCGGGACGGGTGACACGAACGGCGCACCGGTGCGCGGGTGCGGCCGGGGTGTCATCGCCTGAATCTAAGCTGGCGCCGGTGGGAACGTCGCGGGTGCCGGGTCTGTTGATCCTGTCCTCGGCATTCCTGGCCGCCGCGGGCAACGGCATCTCGCTAGTCGCCTTTCCGTGGTTGGTGCTGCAACGCACCGGCAGCGCCACCGAGGCGTCCATCGTGGCCGGGGCGGGCACCCTGCCGTTGTTGTTCGCCACCCTGGTGGCCGGCACGGCGGTGGACTTCCTCGGCAGGCGCCGGGTCGCCATGCTCGCCGATGCGATGTCGGCGCTATCGGTGGCTGCGATCCCGGTCCTAGTGCTGACCCTGGGAGCCGGGGTGCTCAACACCGCGGTGCTGGCGGGTCTGGCCGCCCTCGGCGCCTTCTTCGATCCGGCCGGTATGACCGCTCGGCTGTCGATGCTGCCGGAGGCGGCGCGGCGGGCGAACTGGACCCTGGACCGCGCCAACAGCGTCTACGAGGCGGCGTTCAACCTGGCCTACATCACCGGACCCGGTATCGGCGGTCTGCTGATCGCCACCCTCGGTGGTGTCAACACCATGTGGGTGACCGCCGCGGCCTTCATCCTGTCGATCCTGGCGATGGCGGTGCTGCGACTGCACGGCGCCGATCGGCCCGAGCCCGAGGACCGACCCGAGGGGGTGGTCTCCGGGGTGCTGGAGGGCTTGCGCTTCGTCTGGCGAAACCGGGTACTGCGCACCCTGGGCCTGATCGAACTCGCCGTCACCGGCCTGTACCTGCCGATGGAGAGTGTGCTGTTTCCCAAGTACTTCAGCGATCGCAACGAGCCGGCCCAACTCGGCTGGGTGCTGATGGCACTGTCGATCGGTGGACTCATCGGGGCGCTGAGTTGGACCGTGCTGTCCCGAATCGCCCGCAAGCGCACCACGGTTCTGACCGCGGTCGCCACCTTCGGGACCGGTGCGACCATCATCGCCTTCCTGCCACCGCTGCCGGTGATCCTGGTGCTGTCGGTCGTCATCGGGCTGGTGTACGGACCCATCGGCCCGATCTACAACTCGGTGATGCAGACCCGAACGCCCAGCCAGATGCGCGGCCGGGTGGTCGGGGTGATGACATCGATGGCCTACGCCGCGGGCCCGGTCGGCTTCATCATCGCCGGACCGCTGGTGGACGCCTTCGGGCTTACGACGGCATTCCTGGCGCTGGCGCTCCCGGTGCTGCTGATCGCCATCACCTGTGTGTGGGTGCCGGCGCTGCGGGAGCTGGACCGGGATCCGGCCGACGGCTGAGCGCTGCACACTTTCATCGGTTGGCGGTACCCGTGCTGTTCCGCCACCGCCATACCCGGTTGCGCCGCCGGTTCGGGGTGCCCTCGGGCCGGCCGCCGGGTTCGGCGCCGGGCCTACGATTGACCCCGTGAACCCCGCGCTCGCCGGCCTTGTCGCCGCACTGCCCGACGGCGTCGTCGTCACCGATCCCGACATCCTGGCTTCCTACCGTCACGACCGCGCGGCGGATCCTGGCGCCGGGACCCCGATGGCGGTGGTCCGGCCGTCCACCACCGAGGAGGTGCAGCAGGTGCTGCGGTGGGCCGGCGCCCACCGCATCCCGGTTGTCCCGCGGGGTGCGGGCAGTGGGCTCTCCGGCGGCGCGACGGCCCTCGACGGCGGCATCGTGCTGTCGACCGAGAAGATGCGCGAGATCACCGTCGACCCGGTCACCCGCACCGCCGTCGTCCAGCCGGGCCTGCTCAACGCCGAGGTCAAGAAGGCCGTCGCCGAGCACGGGCTGTGGTATCCGCCGGATCCGTCGTCCTATGAGATCTGCAGTATCGGCGGCAATGTCGCCACCAACGCCGGTGGTCTGTGCTGTGTGAAATACGGCGTCACCACCGATTACGTACTGGGTCTGCAGGTGGTGCTGGCCGACGGTACCGCGGTGCGTCTCGGCGGCCCGCGCCTGAAGGATGTGGCCGGGCTGAGCCTGACCAAATTGTTCGTCGGCAGCGAGGGCACCCTCGGGGTGGTGACCGAGGTGACGCTGCGGCTGCTCCCGCCGCAGCACACCTCGGCGACGGTGGTCGCGACGTTCGACTCGGTGCAGGCGGCGGCCGGTTCCGTAGTGGCCATCACCGGAAAGATCCGCCCGTCGATGCTGGAGTTCATGGACGCCGTCGCGATCAACGCCGTCGAGGACAAGCTCAAGATGGGTCTGGATCGCGGCGCCGCGGCGATGATGGTGGCCGCCTCCGACGACCGCGGGCCGGCCGGGGCCGAGGATGCCGAGTTCATGGCCCGGGTCTTCACCGAAGCCGGTGCCACGGAATGCTTCTCGACCGCCGACCCGGTGGAGGGTGAGGCCTTCGTCGCGGCCCGCCGCTACGCGATCCCGGCGGTGGAGGCCAAGGGCTCACTGCTTCTCGAGGATGTCGGGGTACCGCTGCCTGCGCTGGCTGACCTGGTCGCCGGGGTGGCCACGATCGCCGCCGAAGCCGACCTCACGATCTCGGTAATCGCGCACGCCGGCGATGGCAACACCCACCCGCTGATCGTCTACGACGCCGCCGACGCCGCCATGACGGCGCGGGCCCAGAAAGCCTTCGGCGACATCATGGACCTCGCGGTCAGCCTCGGCGGCACCATCACCGGCGAACACGGGGTCGGCCGGCTGAAGAAGCCGTGGCTGGCCGGGCAGCTGGGGCCGGAGGCGATGGAACTCAACCGCCGCATCAAGAACGCCCTGGATCCGGACGGGATTCTCAATCCGGGGGCGCTTGTTTAATCCATCGAGTGAGGAATCCAGCAGGGACCTACTCGACGTTTTCCTGCCAGATTCCTCACTCGCGGGGCGGCTCGGCCCCCTTGACGGATCGACGCTCATGTCGTAACTATGAGACATGACTGCCGATCTGTCTCAGGCCGCCCGATTCGAGCTGCGGGCCGGCGAAGGCTGGGCTGACCCGTGGCCGATGTACACGGCGCTGCGAGACCACGACCCGGTGCACCACGTCGTGCCCGGCAGAGCGGCCGACGACTACTGGGTGCTGTCCCGGCATGCCGATATCTGGGCCGCGGCCCGCGACCACGAGACGTTCTCCTCCGCCGGCGGCCTGACCGTCGCCTACAACGAACTCGAACTGATCGGTCTGGCCGACAACCCGCCGATGGTCATGCAGGACCCACCGGCCCACACCGAGTTCCGCAAGCTCGTCGCGCGCGGGTTCACCCCGCGCCAGGTAGAGGCGGTGGAGCCCAAGGTCCGCGAGTTCGTCATCGACCGGATCGAGCGGCTTCGCGATGCCGGCGGAGGGGACATCGTCGCCGAGTTGTTCAAGCCGCTGCCGTCGATGGTCGTCGCGCACTACCTCGGCGTGCCCGATGCCGACCGGGCGCGGTTCGACGGCTGGACCGAGGCCATCGTGGCGGCCTCGACCGAAGCCGGCGGGGTAGCCGTGGCCAGCGATGCCGTGCTGGAGATGATGGGTTATTTCGCCGGGCTGATCGAGCGTCGGCGCACCGATCCCGGCGACGACACCGTCTCGCATCTGGTAGCCGCCGGACTCGGCGCCGACGGCGACACCGCCGGCCTGCTGTCAATCCTGGCCTTCACCTTCACCATGGTCGCCGGGGGCAACGACACCACCACCGGATTGCTCGGCGGCGCGGCGCAACTGCTCACCCGGAACCCCGATCAGCGGCGCATGCTGATCGAGGACCCCGCCTTGATCGGCGATGCCGTCGAGGAGTTCCTGCGGCTGACCTCACCGGTCCAGGGCCTGGCCCGCACCGCGACCGCGGACGTCACCATCGACGGCCGCACCATCCCCACGGGGCGAAAGGTGTTGCTGCTGTATGCCTCAGCCAACCGCGACGAACGCCAGTACGGTCCCGACGCGGCCGAACTCAATGTGACCCGCCGGCCGCGCAACATTCTGACCTTCAGCCACGGGGCGCACCACTGCCTGGGTGCCGCCGCAGCCCGGATGCAGTCCCGGGTCGCGTTGACCGAACTGCTGGCGCGCTGCCCCGACTTCGAGGTCGACGAATCCGGGATCGTCTGGGCTGGAGGCAATTACGTGCGTCGGCCGGTGTCGATGCCGGTTCGGGTCCACTAGCCGGCATGGCGGACTGGCTGGGTTCCCGGCGAACCGACGCCGCCTGCGACCGGATTCTCGACGTCGCCGGTGAACTGTTCGCCGGACGCGGGGTGGCGGCGGTGGGAATGAACGACATCGCCCGGGCGGCGGGCTGTTCGAGGGCCACGCTGTACCGGTACTTCGAGAACCGTGAGGCCCTGCACACCGCCTACGTGCACCGGGAGGCCCGCGCGCTGAACCGCCGACTCGCCGGTCTGGTCGGTGCCGTCGCCGACCCGCACGAACGGCTGCTCACCGCGCTGACCCAGGCGCTGGCGATGGTCCGGGAGAGTCCGGCCCTGTCCTCCTGGTTCGCCCGTACGGCGATCGGAGCCGAGGCGGCCGAGGAGTCCGCCGTGGTGCAGTCGATGACCGCCGGTTTCCTGATGTCGCTGGACGGCGACGACGTGGCGGCGGCACAGCGGCGGGCACGCTGGCTGGTCCGGGTGCTCACCTCGTTCCTGACCGTGCCCGGCCGGGACGCCGACGACGAACGGGCGATCCTGGCGGAGTTCGTGGTGCCGCTGATGCTGGCTAGGAGCGCACCCGGGTGAACCGGTGCAGCACCCAGGCCACCGGGATCGTCAGCAGCATCGTGACGGCGAACAGACCGAGCATCGACCCGGTGTAGACCCTCCAGTGCAGCACCTCGACCATGGCGATCTCCATCAGGATCAGATGCACCAGGAAGATCTCGTAGGAGATCTCCCCGAGCCACACCATCGGCCTGCTGGACATCAGCCGCGCATACCAGCCGCCGGGGGCACGGCCCGCCGCATCAGAGCCGCCCAACGCCAGCGGGGCGACGACCAGGGTGGCGATCACCGCGTAGAACACGATCTTCACCACCGCCTGGGCCAGTCCGGCCGGCGAGGTCGTCGGTTCCCCGGCGATCGGCGTCGAGGCGATCAGGTAGCACACCAGCGCCAGTGGCACCGCGACGAACCCGTAGACCCGGACTCCCATGGCGGCCAGCACCGTCAGCATCATGCCGCCGATGAACCAGGCCAGATAGCCGGGAAGCCACAACCGCGCACCATCGGGCAGGAAATCGGTGGTGTGCACCAACACCATCCAGGCCGGGCTGAGCAATGCCAACCCGCCGAGGCCGGCCAGCAGCAGACCGGGCCGCCACCGACGCCGGCACAGCACCGTCAGCAACAGATACGCCAACAACGGCAGCGCCACATAGAACGCCACCTCGACGGCCAGGCTCCACATCTGGGTGAGGCCCTGGTGCAGCAGCGCGAACATGTAGTTGTCGGTATAGATCTGGGTGAGCGTCAGATTGCGGAACAGGCCCCACCAACTGTGTCCGGGATTGGGCCCGCCCTCGCGGAAGTGATAGATCAGATAGGCCGCCAGCACGGTCACCACATAGGCCGGCATGATCCGCCGCACCCGGTGCCAGGCGTAGCGGCTCAGCGACGGCCCGGCCTTTCCGGCCGCCGCCGAACGGACCCACGGACCGAACAACAGGTATCCCGACAGCACGAAGAAGATCGGCACCCCGATCTCCATCCGTGAATAGAAGACCCCGATGAAACCGTGGGTGTACAGGCCGGTGGTGTAGGCCGCGTGGGTGGCCACCACCAGCAGTGCGGCCAGAGCGCGGACCCCGGTGAGTGCGGGGACCCGGTCGACACCGGAGACGGCTTCCAGGCCACCCTGGTCGATCTGGCCGCCGGCGGTCATGGCTCGGCGGGAGTCATGACTGCGGGCGGCGCGGCTTACCGGAGCGGTCGGGTTTGAGGTCGATCAGCACGCCCTGGATACGGGTGTTCTCCAACTTCTTCCAGGCCTCTTTGGGAAGCCTGGCCGGTAGTTCCACCAGCGAATGGTCCACCTTGATCGTGATGTGTCCGAAGTCGCTGCGGTGCAGACCGCCCTCGTTGGCGATGGCTCCGACGATCGCGCCCGGGTTGACCTTGTGCCGCTTACCGACTGCGATGCGGTAGGTGGCCAGGTCGTCGCGGACCCTGCGGGGCGCACGCTGCGGGCGATCGGCGCGCTCTTCGCGCTCGCGGCGTTTCTCCGGCGGCGGCTCGGTCAGCAGGAACTCCGCGCCGTCGCGGTGCAGTACCGCCAGCGCGGCGGCGATATCGGCCATCGGCACGTCGTTGTCGCGTTCGTAATCCTCGATCAGCCGGCGGAACACCTCGAAGCCGGGGGCGTTGAGAGCGTCGCTGATCGCGTCGCGAAACTTCTGCACTCGCTGGGCGTTGACGTCCTCCACCGACGGTAGCTGCCCCTCGACCAGTTTCTGGCGGGTGACCCGCTCGATCGAGTTCAGCAAGTGACGTTCGCGCGGGGTGACGAACAGCAGCGCCGTGCCCGAACGACCGGCCCGGCCGGTGCGCCCGATCCGGTGCACGTAGGACTCGGGGTCGTGCGGGATGTCGAAGTTCACCACATGCGAGATGCGCTCGACGTCAAGGCCTCTGGCAGCCACGTCGGTGGCCACCAGGATGTCGATCGAGCCGTCCTTGAGTGCAGCGATGGTGCGTTCGCGCACCGCCTGCGGAATGTCGCCGTTGATGGCCGCCGCCGCGAATCCGCGTGCCCGCAGCTTCTCGGCGACTTCCTCGGTAGCCTGCTTGGTCCGGACGAAGACGATCATCGCGTCGCCCTGCTCGACCTCCAGCAGCCGGGTCAACGCGTCCATCTTGCGCGGATAGGAGACCTGGAAGTAGCGCTGGGTGATGTTCTCGGCGGTCTGGGTCTTCGACTTGACCGTCACCTCGACCGGATCGTGCAGGTACTTGCTGGTGATCTTCTTGATACCCGGCGGCATGGTCGCCGAGAACAAGGCGACCTGTTTGTATTCGGGGGTGTCGGCCAAGATGCGTTCGACGTCCTCGGCGAAACCCATCTGCAACATCTCGTCGGCCTCGTCGAGCACCAGGTAGTCAAGGTGCGACAGGTCCAGGCTGCCCTTTTCCAGGTGGTCGATCACGCGGCCGGGTGTCCCCACGACTACCTGCGCGCCGCGTTTGAGACCGGCCAACTGCGGGACGTAGGAGGAGCCACCGTAGATCGGCAGTACGTTGACCTTCAGATGCGCGCCGTAGCGGCTGAACGCCTCGGCCACCTGCAGGGCCAACTCCCGCGTCGGAGCGAGCACCAGAGCCTGGGTCAGCTTGCTGGCGGTGTCGATCTTGGACAGGATCGGGATCGCGAAGGCGGCGGTCTTGCCGGTTCCGGTCTGGGCCAGACCGACTACATCCGAGCCGGCCATCAGGGCCGGGATGGTCGCGGCCTGGATGGCTGACGGGGACTCGTAGCCCACATCGGCGACAGCCTTCAGCACGCCAGGATGAATCTGCAGTTCGGCGAACGTATTTGCCGGCGGGTCAGGGGTTGTCATTGCGCTGTGAGTCTAGTGCCTGTGCGCGTGGCTCCCGGTTGGCCGGGGTTGCGGCCGGTACCGTGCCCGGATGTGTGGGATCGGCAGAGCACTGCGGCGGTAGGAATCGTGGTGGCCGCCGCCCTGTCAGCCTGCGGCTCAGGGGATTCGACGGTGTCCAAGACCCCGCTACCCTCGACCTCCGGGGCGGCCGCCCCCGAGGCCCCGGCCCCGCCGGCCGAACCGCCGCCACCCGGCCCCCCGGCACCGGATC
>LFFF01000011.1 GCA_001510415.1 Actinobacteria bacterium casp-actino6
CCGGCCGCGGGTACCCGCCACGGCCAGCCTACGACCCGTACCCGCCCCAGGGCCCGCGGCGTCGGCCGGCCCCCGCCACCCCGCCGACCGATCACCATCCGGTCTCCCGGGTGCGCTACCGCGACTCCGCCCCGGAGGTCGATTACCCCGACGTTCCGCGGAACCGACCGGTTCGCTAGCGGTTCGAACGCGCCGGCCGGATCTCCCGGGGCAACGCGAACACCGTCGTCTCGTTGGCGGTCGTCACCGATTGGACTGTGCCGTAGCCGTATTCGGCCAGCCGTTCCAGCACGCCGGTGACCAGGATCTCCGGCACCGAGGCTCCTGAGGTCACCCCGACCGTCTTCACTCCGTCAAGCCATGACGGGTCCAGGTCCTCGGCGTAATCCACCAGGTGGGCCGCCTCGGCCCCGGCACCGAGGGCGACCTCGACCAGGCGTACCGAGTTCGAGGAGTTGCGTGAGCCGACGACGATCACCAGATCGCATTCCGGCGCCATCGCCTTGACCGCGGCCTGGCGGTTCTGGGTGGCGTAGCAGATGTCGTCGCTGGGCGGGTCCTGCAACGTCGGGAACCGCTCCCGCAATTGCGCGACGGTCTCCATCGTCTCGTCGACGCTCAGCGTGGTCTGCGACAGCCAGATCACCTTGCTCGGGTCGCGGACGGTGACGCGGTCGACTCCGTCCGGACCGTCCACCAACTGCACGTGATCAGGTGCTTCACCGGCGGTGCCGACGACCTCCTCGTGACCCTCGTGGCCGATCAGCAGGATGTCGTAGTCCTCCTTGGCGAAACGCTTGGCCTCGTTGTGCACCTTGGTCACCAGCGGGCAGGTCGCGTCGATCACCTGGAGTTCACGCTCGGCGGCCGACTCACGCACGGTCGGGGCCACACCGTGCGCGGAGAACACCACGATCGAGCCTTCCGGCACCTCGTCGGTCTCGTCGACGAACACCGCGCCGCGTTTGGCCAGGGTTTCCACGACGTGGCGGTTGTGCACGATCTCATGTCGCACGTACACCGGGGCGCCGTGGCGCTCCAGAGCCAGTTCGACGGTCTCGACGGCACGGTCGACGCCCGCGCAGTACCCGCGCGGCTCGGCCAGCAGCACCCGTTTGCCGTCGCGGTGCGCTGCCGGGCCGGTCACACCCGGTATCCCCATGTTGACGGTTGACGACATGGAATCAGGGTACGTTCTCCCCCGCGGGAGCGGGCCCGCCGTAGGCTGGTACGCATGGCAACTGCTCCATACGGGATTCGTCTGCTGGTCGGCGCCGCCGTGATCGCCATCGAGGAGACCCGCAGGCTGCCGCAGACGATCATCATGTATCCGATGACGGTGGCCAGCACCGTCGCCCAGATCGTGATGAAGATGCAGCAGGACCTGGCGGGTCTGGCGATCAAGGGCGACGCCGCCCTGGAGTCGATCTTCCCCCCCAAGGATGAGAAGCCGGACTGGGCGACCTTCGACGAGGACCTGCCGGCGGAGGACCAGCCGTCCGCCAACGGGGAACGCCAAACCGAGGGACGTTTCGCGCTGTACTCGGTGACCGACGGCGTTGGCGCCCCGACCAAGGCCGGCGACACCAGGCGGGCCAACCCGAAGTCCGCTCGGAAAGCCCCGCCGAAAGCCACGGTGGAGCCGCCTGCCATCGCCACCGAACTGGACTACGAGTCGCTCACCCTGGCCCAGTTGCGCGCCCGGATGACGTCGTTGTCGGTCGGCGACCTGCAGGCGCTGCTGGCCTACGAGGAATCCGCCAGGGCCCGGGCTCCGTTCCAGACCCTGCTGGCCAACAGGATCACCCGCGCGACCGCCAAGTGAGCGGCACGGCGGTCCAGGCTCCGGACGGCTCCCCGGACCACCCGTTTCCGGTCCGCGCGGTGGCCGTCCGGGTGGCGAAGTGGATCGACAGACTCGGCATCGTGTGGGTCGAGGGCCAGCTCACCGAGATCAAACTCCGCAGTTCCACCGCGTATATGGTGCTGCGCGACCCAGCCGCCGATATGTCGCTCAGCGTCAGCTGCAGCGCCGAACTGGTACGCAACGCCCCGGTGAAGATCGCCGAGGGCACCCAGGTGGTGGTGTGCGGTAAACCGCAGTTCTACACCGGCCGGGGCTCATTCTCACTGCGGCTCAGCCAGATTCGCGCAGTCGGTCTGGGTGAGCTGCTGGCGCGGATCGAACGGCTGCGCAAGCTGCTCGACGCCGAGGGCCTGTTCGATCCGCGGCTCAAGCGGCCCTTGCCGTTCCTGCCGAATCTGGTCGGTCTGATCACCGGCCGCGGCGGAGCCGCCGAGCACGACGTGACGTCGGTGGCCGCCGCCCGCTGGCCGGGGGTGCGGTTCGCGATCCGCAACACCGCGGTGCAGGGGCCGACGGCGGTGGCACAGATCGTGGCGGCGCTGCGGGAGCTCGACGGTGATTCCGAGGTGGACGTCATCGTGATCGCCCGCGGCGGCGGAAGTGCCGAGGATCTGCTGCCGTTCTCCGACGAGACGTTGTGCCGGGCGATCGCGGCCTGCCGCACGCCGGTGGTCAGCGCGGTCGGCCACGAGCCGGACAACCCGCTGTGCGACCTGGTGGCCGACGTTCGCGCGGCCACTCCCACCGACGCGGCCAAGCGGGTGGTCCCCGATACCGTGGCCGAACTGGCCCGGGTCGCCGAACTGCGGCACCGCAGCGCCCGGGCGTTGCGGGGCTGGGTCGAACGCGAGCTGCGCCAGCTGTCCCAGGTGCGCAGTCGCCCGGCGTTGGCCGATCCGATGCGACTGGTCACCGAACGGGCCGCCGAGGTCACCCGGGCCGTCGCCGCGGCGCGGCGCGATGTCACCCGACTGGTGGCCGCCGAGTCCGACCGCATCGGACATCTGGCCGCCCGGTTGTCGACGCTGGGTCCGGCGGCCACGCTCGCCCGCGGGTATGCCATCGTGCAGAGCCTCGACGGGACGGCCGCCGAAGGGGCGTCGGTGCTGCGGTCCGCGGCCGATGCCCCGGCCGGGACCGTACTGCGCATCAGGCTGGCCGACGGCGCGATCGGCGCCGAAAGCACCGGCCGGGAGGGAGCCGCATGACCGACACCAAGGACAGCACCACGCCCGTCGCCGAGTTGGGCTACGAGCAATGTCGCGACCAGTTGATCGAAGTGGTTCGGCTGCTCGAGCAGGGCGGCCTGGATCTCGACGCGTCGCTGAAACTGTGGGAGCGCGGCGAGGCATTGGCCAGACGGTGCGAGGAACACCTCGCCGGGGCCCAGGCCCGCATCGAGGCCGCGCTGGCAGCGACGGAAGACGACTCCGACTAACTCCCGTCGGGGTCGACCGGCCGATCAACGGACTGCGCAGGCGGCTGCTAGATTCCCACCATGCGCATCACGAACAGGGGTCCTGGTCGGCATCTGGGGACGGCGGCCGGACTCGCCTGTCTGGCAATAGCGGTGGCAGCGCCGGCTTCTGCCGACAATCTCAACACCACGACCTGCTCTCAACAACAGATCATGGCTTCGCTTCAGCAGAACACGCCCATAATCTGGGGCAGGATCAGTAGCGACCCGCAAACGGAGCAAAAGTTGCGGGCGGCGCTTGATGTGCTCCTGGCCATTCCGCCAGGTCAGCGCGAGCAGGCAGCGAATACCCTGGAGCAGGCCCTCGGCAAAGATCAGTTGACTGACATCAGCGATGACGTCATCAATGCCTCTGGCGGTCCGATCGGCAGGGCTGTCAACGCTTGCCACAACTTCTGAACCAGCACCGCCCTGCCTGCCTCGCCACTGGCATCGACGACCTTCCCTGCCTTCGCCGCGCTCCAACAGATCACGCCATCGACACGAGGCGGTTATCGCCCCACCGGACACAAGGGGGCCCGTGTCCGACGCGGTGCTGGTGACCGGAGCTACCCGCTGCGGATGATCGCCCCACTGGCGCGCCAGTACCACAGACGCCGCTCGCCCTACTACCGTCAGCCGGGTCGCTACGCGCACCCGTGGGACGCTGTGCGGCGCCGATGGGGCGCACCCGAAGCCGACCGGAGGATCACATGAGTAACCAGCGAGTCGCAGTCGTCATCGGGGGGGCCTCCGGGATCGGCTGGGCTACCGCCCGGGTACTGGCCGCAGGGGGTGCCCGGGTGACCATCGCCGACCGCAACACCGATGGCGCCCGCCGATGCGCCGAGGAACTGGGCGACTCGCACGGCTGGGCCGACGTCGAGGTCACCGACGAAGATGCCGTCGCCCGGTTGTTCGATGACGTGGTCGCCCGCGAGGGCGGACTCGACGTGGTGGTGAACTGCGCGGGCTTCAGCGGATTCGGGATGATCACCGACCTCGAGGCCGACCAATTCCGATCGGTGGTGGACGTCTGCCTGACCGGCGGCTTCCTGGTCATCAAGCACGCCGGACGGCATCTGCGCGAGGGCGGCGCGATCGTGTCGTTGACCTCGCTGAACGCCCGGCAGCCGGCGATCGGGATGAGCGCCTACTGCGCGGCCAAAGCAGGGCTGTCGATGCTCACCGAGGTCGCCGCGCTGGAACTCGGACCGCGCGGCATCCGGGTCAACGCGGTGGCACCCGGGTTCGTCCACACCCCGCTGACCGAGGGCGCGGCCGCGATCCCCGGAGTAGTCGAGGATTACGTCGAGAACACCGCTCTGGGCCGGGCCGGCACCCCGGAGGATGTCGCCGCGGCGGTCGCGTTCCTGTGCTCGCCGCAATCGTCATGGATGACCGGCGAGGTCCTCGACCTCAACGGCGGCGCCCATCTCAAGCGCTACCCCGATATCCACCAGCATCTGACCAAGCTGATGGGACAGTGATTCGGTGAACACCGATTTCACGCTGGCACAGAAGCGCGCCCTGGCGATCATCACCGGTATCGCATTGCTGTTCGGCGCGTACTTCCTGCGGCGTTACTTCATGCTGCTGGTGATCGCGGCCATCGTGGCCTATCTGTTCACCCCGATGTACAACCGGTTACGGGCCAAGCTCAACGGCGGACTGGCCACCACGCTGACGGTGCTCGCGGCGCTTGCCATCGTCGTTGTTCCGCTCACCGCCGTGATCTCACTCGCGACCGTCCAGATCTCGCACATGCTCCTCGGCGTGGCCGAGTGGGCCAAGACCGCGGACCTCAACGCCCTCGGCGACAAGGCCATCGCCACGGTCAATCAACTACTGGCCAGGCTGCCCTTCCAGACCCCGACGATCACCGTGGAGTCATTGCGGACCAACCTCGGCAGGGTTGCTCAAACCATCGGCGAATGGCTGCTACGGACGTTGAGCGGAGCTGCCGGCGGAGCCATCGGCTTCATCACCTCGGCGATCATCTTCCTCTACGTCCTGGTCTCACTCCTGGTCAACAAGACCGAGGTGATCACCCTGATCCGCCGGCTCAACCCGCTCGGCGAGGAAGTCACCGACCTCTACCTGGCGAAGATCGGCGCCATGGTGAAGGGAACGGTCAAGGGCCAGTTCATCATTGCGGTCATTCAGGGTGTGCTCGGCGCCATCTCGATCTACATCGCCGGGTTCCACGACGGGTTCTTCATCTTCGCCATCTTCCTCACCGCGCTGTCGGTGATCCCGCTCGGCAGCGGCATCGTGACGATTCCGTTCGGCATCGGAATGATGTTCTTCGGCAATGTCGCGGGCGGTCTGTTCGTGGTGTTGTTCCATCTGCTGGCCATCACCAATATCGACAACTTCCTGCGGCCGATCCTGGTGCCGAAGGAAGCCCGGCTGGATCCGGCGCTGATGCTGCTGTCGGTCTTCTCCGGTATCGCGATGTTCGGGTTCTTCGGCATCATTCTCGGCCCGGTTCTGATGATCCTCATCGTCACCACGATCTCGGTGTACCTCGCGGTGTACAAGGGTGTCGAGATGGAGGAGAACTCGCCGGACCCCGAGATCCGGAAGCGGATCTTCGGCCGGCGCCGGGCCAAGGTGAAGAAGACCGAGCCGACGCCACCGGCCCAACCCGATCAGTCCCCACCGGAATCCGCTACGCCAAGCGCTCTTTGAGGAACTCGACCATCCGCTTGCGGGCCTCGTAGGCGGGCTGCCCGTCGACGTCGCGCACCTCAAGGGTCAGCACCGAATGGGCCATCCGGCCGAAGCCGCCGGCATTGCCCGGCGCGGAATCGATCTCGATGACCTCGAAGGCGTCACCGAGGCGGTCCTTGAGGGTCGTGAATCGCTCCCCGGGTGCCATCGGGTCACCGCTGAACCGCAATCCCAGCGCACACAGACCCTCGTCGGCAGCCCGCTTCTCGATGACCTTCATCTCCCGCTCGGACAGTCCGGGGTCGCGTTTCATCGCCGGGGTCAACGGCAACGGGACCGAGGGCTGACTCAGCACCGGCGCCAGCACGCTGTCGTCGACGGCTGCGGCCAGCGCGAAACCGCCGGAGAAGCACTGGCCGATGACCCCGACGCCCTTGCCCGGCGTCTTCGCGTTGAGGTCGCGGGCCAGTGCGCGCAGGTAGTTGGCCACCGGCCGCTCCTTATTGAGCGCGAACGCGGCGAACTCCTTGGCCACACAGCCGCGCAGCAGAGTGGGGACCAGCGCGGGGCTGCGGGCCGACATCCCCGGGGTGCCGTACAGCGACGGGATGGCCACCGTGAATCCGTTGTCCACCAAATGGTTTCCCAGCGCTAGGACACCGCGGTGCACACCGGGCATCTCCGGGATCAGCACCACACCGGGCCCGGATCCCCGGTAGTAGACATCATGGGTGAAGCCGGCGGCGGTGAACGGCTCGCACGTCCAGCCGGTGAGGTCTGCTTCGGGCGCGGTCTTGGGCATGACGCTATCTAACCCCGGCTCAGCGGCGGCTGGGACTGAGTCGCCAGGGCCAGCGTCCGGAAGTCATCGGCGCTGCCGGCGCCGGAGATGGCCACTTGGGTGGGCCCGGCCGGGCTGTTCAGCCGGGTGGTCCACACGGGTTCGGAACCCTCACCGCCCTGATAGACGATCCACCGGACACCGGCGATGTCCTCGACGCCGCTCGGATACACCGACTTCTGGATGGATTGGACCAGCGTGGTCTCGTCGGCGTTGCTCTGGGTGAGGCTGACGTACATCTTCGACGGCGCGATGTAGCCCACCCTGCTGGACACGGCGATCTGCTTGGCGCCGGTGGCCGGGTCGGTCCGGCCCGCCTCGATTCCGGTGCGGGTGCCGGAGTTGGCCTGCCACCCCTCGGGCAACCTCGGCAGCCGGACCCCGAACGGCACGGCGCCGGCGTCGGCTTGCAGGGCGGTGGCCGCGTCGTAGGTCGGAGCGGTGCCGTCGACCGGCCCGCTGGGGCTGAACGAACACATACCGACCAGCCCGGCGAGCACGATGCACACCACCACCAACGGTGCCAGCGACCAGAACATGTCCCGGCCGTCCTGCAGCAGCCTGGGTTTGGGCGGTTTGGGAGCAGGGGTCGCGTGGTCGGTCACGATTGCCAGTATCCCAGGTCTGGACCCGCCGACCGGCTCTGGGACAATCGGGCCCATGTCTGACGCCCGTCGCCGCGAATCACCCGACCGCAACCTGGCCCTGGAGCTGGTCCGCGTCACCGAGGCCGGCGCGATGGCTGCTGGGCGCTGGGTCGGCCGTGGAGACAAGGAGGGCGGCGACGGCGCGGCGGTCGACGCGATGCGCCAGCTGGTCAATTCGGTGTCGATGCGCGGCGTGGTGGTGATCGGCGAGGGCGAGAAGGACAACGCGCCGATGCTCTACAACGGCGAGGAGGTGGGCAACGGCGATGGTCCGATGTGCGATTTCGCCGTCGACCCCATCGACGGCACCACCTTGATGGCCAAGGGCATGCCCAACGCCATCTCGGTCCTCGCGGTGGCGGACCGGGGAGCCATGTTCGACCCGTCGGCGGTGTTCTACATGAACAAGATCGCCGCCGGGCCCGACGTCGCCGACTTCATCGACATCACCTCGCCGATAGCGGCCAACATCCAGCGCCTCGCCAAGGTCCGGAAAGCATCGGTGTCCGATATCACCGTCTGCATCCTGGACCGGCCCCGGCACGAGAAGCTGATGGCCGAGGTCCGCGCTGCGGGCGCCCGGATCCGGCTGATCTCCGACGGCGACGTCGCCGGCGCCATCTCGGCCTGCCGGCCGGACTCGGGCACCGACCTTCTGGTGGGTATCGGTGGCACACCCGAGGGCATCATCACCGCAGCGGCGATCCGCTGCATGGGCGGCGAGATCCAGGCCACCCTGGCCCCCAAGGACGACGAGGAGCGTCAGCGGGCCATCGACCGTGGCCACGACCTTGACCGGGTGCTCAGCACCGAGGACCTGGTCGGCGGGGACAATGTGTTCTTCTGCGCCACCGGCGTCACCGACGGCGACCTGCTCAAGGGTGTCCGCTTCTTCGGCGGGGGCTGCACCACACAATCCATCGTCATGCGATCCAAGTCCGGCACGGTCCGGATGATCGACGCGTATCACCGGCTTTCCAAACTCAACGAGTACTCCGCGGTGGATTTCACCGGGGACAGTTCTGCCGCCTATCCACTCCCCTAGATTCCCCAGAAAGGCAATCGATGACGAACGACGGCGAGTACCGGATCGAGCACGACACCATGGGCGAGGTCCGGGTGCCGGCCAAGGCACTGTGGCGAGCACAGACGCAGCGGGCCGTGGAGAACTTCCCGATCTCCTTCCGCGGCCTGGACCGCAACCAGATCCGGGCGATGGCATTGCTGAAGGCGGCCTGCGCCCAGGTGAACAAGGATCTGGGTCTGCTGACGGCCGAGAAGGCCGACGCCATCATTGCCGCCGCCGGTGAGATCGCCGAGGGCCGACACGACGACCAATTCCCCATCGACGTGTTCCAGACCGGTTCGGGCACCAGTTCCAATATGAACGCCAACGAGGTCATCGCCTCGATCTGTGCCCGTAACGGCGTGACGGTGCACCCGAACGACGATGTCAACATGTCGCAGTCGTCGAATGACACGTTTCCCACCTCGACCCATATCGCGGCCACCGAAGCGGCTGTGCGGCAACTGATCCCGGCGCTTGAGGTGCTGCACGAATCGCTGGCCGGCAAGGCCCGCCAGTGGCGGACCGTCGTCAAGAGCGGACGCACCCACCTGATGGACGCGGTGCCGGTGACACTGGGCCAGGAGTTCGGTGGCTACGCCCGCCAGGTCGAGGCCGGCATCGAAAGAGTGCGCGCGTCACTGCCCCGGCTGGGCGAACTGGCGATCGGCGGCACCGCAGTGGGCACCGGGCTCAACGCTCCCGACGGATTCGGGGCCAAGGTGGTCGAGGTTCTGGTCGCCCAGACCGGGCTGGCCGAATTGACCACGGCCAAGGATTCTTTCGAGGCCCAGGCCGCCCGCGACGGATTGGTGGAGGCCTCCGGCGCCCTGAAGACCATCGCGGTGTCCTTCACCAAGATCGCCAATGACATCCGCTGGATGGGATCGGGGCCGCTGACCGGTCTGGGTGAGTTGCACCTGCCGGATCTGCAGCCGGGCAGCTCGATCATGCCCGGCAAGGTCAACCCGGTGATCCCGGAGGCGGTCACCCAGGTCGCCGCCCAGGTGATCGGCAACGACGCCGCCATCACCGTCGGCGGGATGTCGGGTGCGTTCGAACTCAACGTCTACATCCCGATGATGGCGCGCAACCTGCTCGAGTCCTTCACCTTGCTGGCCAACGTATCCCGGCTGTTCGCCCAGCGCTGCATCGACGGTCTGGTGGCCGACGAGGATCGGCTGCGCCGGCTGGCCGAGTCGTCGCCGTCAATCGTCACACCGCTGAACTCGGCGATCGGCTACGAGGAGGCGGCCGCAGTCGCCAAGGAAGCGCTCAAGGGCCACAAGACGATTCGACAGACTGTCATCGACCGCGGGCTGATCGGCGACAAACTCTCCGAGGAGGAGTTGGACCGCCGCCTCGACGTGCTGGCGATGGCGAAGGTCCGCGACGGGAGTTAGCGGTCCGCGGGTCGCAGCCCGCGGATCCCGAACGGTGCGCTCAGGCTGTGCAGCAGCAGGCTGAGCGTCACCGTGACGACCACGACCTGCGCTATGAGGTCCTCGTGCTGGATTTCACCACGGTCGATCACGACCAGACCCAGCACCAGCGTTCCTATGCCACGCAACCCGAACCAGCCGACGAACACCCGACTGCGGATGGACACGTCGGTGCGAACCAGAGCGGCCAACACCGCGATCATCCGCACCGCGAAGAGCGCGGCCACTGAGAACGCCACGATCCGCCAGTCGGCGTTACGCCATCCGTCGATGACCGCGAAGGCGCCGAACATCGCGAAGACCATGAGTTCGAGCAACTGCGCGGCCGCATCGGACACCTGGTTGGGAACCGCTTTTTCGGCCTCGGTCCCGGCCCCGCGGACGGTGACGAATGCGAAGGCCAGGCCACCGGCGAACGCGGCGACGAACCCGCTGGCGTGCACGCTCTCGCCGACTTCAAAGCAGATCAGTGCGATCGCCAGGGTGGCCAACTGAGCCCAGATATCGCTCATCCAGCCCCGCCGGCGCGACCAGGCCACGAGCAGACCGCCGATGAGACCGATCCCGGCGCCCATCACCAGCGACACCACCTCGGTACGGAACGCGAACCAGGCCCAGCGGGCCGGGTTGGGGTCGACGCGCGCCGACGCCAGGGCCACCGCGGCCAGCAGTGCGGCCAGCGCGATACCGTCCGAGAATCCGCTCTCCACGGCGAGCGCATGGCGAATCCGTTCGGGGATGCGTTCGTCGTCCACCAGCGCCTCGATCAGCGCCACTTCGGTCGGGGCCAGGATCGCGGCCAGACAGACCGCCTCCCACCACGGCAATACCGGCAGTAGCGCAGCCGCGGTCAGCGCACCGAGGGCCAGGGTCAGCGGGAGGCCGACGGCGATCAGCCGGAAGCTGAGCAGCCCCCGGCGCAGGACGCTGCCGAGGTCGAGGCGGGAGGCCTGGACGAACAGGATCACTGTCAACGTCACCTGCGCGAGTGTGGTGTAGCCCTCGGTCCCGGGCCCTGCGTCGAGCAGGTTCAGTCCGAACGGGCCCAGCGCCATTCCCAGCAGCACGAAGATCAACGCCGGTGCCACGTACCACTTACTGGTCAGACCCGAGACCAGGGCGTAGCAGAAGACCAGAGCGACGAGGACGAGCGCAGTCTGGCTGTGCATGGAGCCAGCCGCTACGCGCCGTTGGTGGGGCCGCCGCTGTTGGCGCCCGGGATATCGGTGATCGGGAAGTTCGGCATCGGGGCCGGTGACGGTGTGACCGGCAGGGCGGGGATCTCGTCGGCCGGGATGTCCTGCAGCAGATTCACCGGGGTGCCGTTCTCCCGGCCGCCGTAGACGCTGCCCGGCGGGCGCGCTCCGAGCAGCTCGCTGACCGTCACAAGGTGGTAGTCGTTGGCCTTGAGCACCGGGATGAACTGCTGCACCAGGTCGACCGTGGAGGAGTAGGTGTCGTGGAACAGCACCACCGAACCGGGCCGGATCTGAGTCATCAGCATGTACCGGGTGGCGGCGAGGTCGGAGTCATTGATCCAGTCGAAAGGGATGACGTCCCAGAGGATTCCGGCCAGATTCCGGGTAGCCGCGACGGCGTTGACCGCGTCGTTGGTCAATCCGCCGGGCGGGCGCCACAGGGTCGGGCTCTGGCCCGTCGCGGCGGTGATGGCCTCCTGGGCCCGGCTCAGCTGCGCCGGCACGTACTGCGCCGGGATGGTGGTCATATCGGGGTGTTCCCAGGTGTGGTTGCCGATCTCCATACCCGCATCGGCCAGTCGCTTGGCGCCGTCCGGGTCCGCCGCCACCTTGTTGCCGATCAGGAAGAACGTCGCGGTGCCATCGGCATCGCCGAGCACATCGATGAGCCGATCGGTGAACGGGCCCGGCCCGTCATCGAAGGTCAGCGCCACGCAGTTGTCCACCGCACAGTCGACACCTCGGTTGGCGGCCGTATCGGTGGATGTGCCGCAACTCGTCAGGACCAGTGCGGCGACCGCGACGGCGACCGGAAACCTCAGCGGGCGTGGCACCAGCCGAGTTTACGTGGCACCTGACGAGTTCACGGCAGCGCGCCGGGGCTGAACTCCTCCAGCATCTCGGTGACCAGAGCGGCGATCGGCGAGCGTTCGCTGCGCATCAGGGTGATGTGGGCGAACAACGGGTGGCCCTTGAGTTTCTCGATGACAGCGGCCACCCCGTCATGCCGGCCGACGCGCAGATTGTCGCGCTGGGCGACATCGTGGGTCAGCACCACCCGTGACCCGGCGCCGAGTCGGGACAGCACCGTCAGCAGCACATTGCGTTCCAGCGACTGGGCCTCGTCGACGATGACGAAGGAGTCGTGCAAGGACCGACCGCGGATATGGGTCAGCGGCAGCACCTCGAGCATGCCCCGGGAGAGCACCTCCTCGAGCACGGCGGGGCTGGCCAGCCCCTCCAGGGTGTCGAAGACCGCCTGGGCCCACGGTCCCATCTTGTCGCTCTCGCTGCCGGGCAGATATCCGAGTTCCTGACCGCCGACCGCGTAGAGCGGACGGAACACCACGACCTTGCGCTGGCTGCGGCGCTCCAGTACCGCCTCCAGTCCGGCGCACAGCGCCAGCGCCGACTTGCCGGTGCCGGCCTTACCACCGAGTGAGACGATTCCCACCGATTCATCGAGCAGTAGATCCAGCGCGACACGCTGTTCGGCGGATCGGCCGCGCAACCCGAACACCTCGCGGTCGCCGCGAACCAGTTGCACCCGCTTGTCGGCGTTGACCCGGCCGAGCGCATGCGAGCTGCCGCCGAGCAGTCGAACCCCGGTGTGGCACGGCAGGTTTCGGGCATCCTCCAGGTCGATCTCACCAGCGGCGAAGAGGGTGTCGATATCCTCGCTCCGCACGTCGAGTTCGGTCATCCCGGTCCAGCCGGAGGTAACGACGTCCTGCGCGTGATACTCGTCGGCGGGCAGGCCGACCGCACCGGCCTTGACCCGCAGCGGAATGTCCTTGCTGACCAGAGTCACCCGCTTGCCCTCGGCGGCGAGGTTTGCCGCGCAGGCCAGAATGCGGGCGTCGTTGGTGCCGGTGCGGAAACCGGAGGGCAGCACCGCCGGGTCGGTGTGGTTGAGTTCGACGTGCAGCGTCCCGCCCTGCGTTCCGACCGGAATCGGCTGGTCGAGCCGGCCGTGCTCAAGCCGAAGATCGTCGAAGAGACGTAGCGCCTGCCGGGCGAACCAGCCCAATTCGTGGTGGTGGCGTTTGGCTTCCAATTCGCTGATCACCACGAGTGGGACGACCACCTCGTGTTCGGCGAACCGCGTACAGGCCCAGGGATCGGACAACAGGACGGACGTGTCGAGCACATATGTCCTGACGGGCGAGTGCGGATCGGTCACGGGCGCTCCCTTGGGATCGACGGCCAACTGAGACCGACGCTACTCCCGAACGCACATGCCCGGTGGTGCGGCGCGCCGCCAAAACGTTACGCGGAGGCGAACTTCTTGAGTACCGGCTCGCCGGCCAGGCCCCACGCCGCGACGGCATCAGTGACGACCTTGTCCGCCGCCGCCTGGTCGAAGATGCCGGTCTCGGCGACGGTACGCAGTTTGGTCTCGCGGTATTCGAGGATATCGCCGCCGATGACGGGGAACCCGACTGCGCGACGGGCGATCGCGGCCAGCGTGGAGTCGCGGTGGTTCTCCAGGCAGTGCACCACGAGGTTGTCGAAGAACTCCTGGTGACGCTCCTCGTCGGACGCGATCCGGCCGACCAGCTTCTTGAGCACCGGCTCCTGGATCCTCGCCTCCAGGTTGCGCACGTACACCGCATGGGCGCGCTCGAGCAGTGCCATGAACACCAGGGTCTCGATCTGGGTGTAGTTCGAGGCACGGTAGCCGCGCATCACGTGGTTTACCCGGACCTGCTCGTCGGCGACCGGATCGACGTTCCGGGTCACCACCAGGTAATCGCGGATCGCGATGGCGTGCAGGTTCTCCTCGGCGGTCCACCGGCCCAGCCAGCGGCCCCACTTGTCCTCGAGGATGAAGTGCTCGACCAGTTCACGGTGATAACCGGCCAGATTGTCCTTGGTGATGAGCAGAACCTCGAGGGGGTCGGTGACCTCCCGGGGCAGGGTGACCTGGGCGGGATCCCAGTCCTCGCCCCCCAGGAACGCGAAGTCCCTGCCTTCGGCGAACGGGACGTAATCGTGGGCGTACCACTCATCGGCGGTGTCCAGGTGGCGGGCCAGATTGTCGGCGACAATCGGCTCGAGCTCAAGGGTCAGCGCATTCGCGACAGGTAGCTGTGCCATGCGGTAACTGTAACCGATGTTAACGGTTGTCTAAAAATCGCCCGGCTCCCGCGTTTCGCCCTCTCCCCTCTCCCCGCGAGCAGACGCAAACGGCACCCAATCCTGGCGTGTCGCGGGCAGTTAGTGTCTGCTCGCGCAGAGGTGGCGCGGGCGTTACAGGGTGAGGCCGGGATACAGCGGGTTGGCGTCCAACAGTTCGCCGGCGGCCGCGCGCACCCAGTCCGACGTGCTGTCCACCAGCGTGTACTTGGCCTTGGACGTGCCGTCCGCAGTGGTGTTCGAGAGCACCTCGACCACCAGTTCCGCGACCCGGTCGAACTCGGCCGGCCCGAACCCGCGGGTGGTCAGCGCCGAGGTTCCGAACCGGATTCCACTGGTGTACCAGGCGCCATTGGGATCGGCGGGAATCGAGTTGCGGTTGGTCACGATGCCGGAGTCCAGCAGCGCCGACTCGGCCTGCCGGCCGGTCAGCCCGAAGGACTGCACGTCAAGCAGCACGATGTGGTTGTCGGTGCCGCCGGTGACCAGGGTGGCACCCCGGCGCATCAGCCCGTCGGCGAAGGCCTGGGCGTTGTCGGCAACCCGTTGGGCGTACGCCTGGAACGACGGCTGGCGGGCTTCGGCGAAGGCCACCGCCTTGGCCGCGACCACATGTTCGAGCGGGCCGCCGAGCACCATCGGGCAGCCCTTGTCGACGGCGTCGGAGTATTCGGCGGTGGCCAGCACCAGACCGCCGCGCGGCCCGCGCAGCGACTTGTGCGTGGTGCTGGTGACGACGTGGGCGTGCGGCACCGGATCCTCGTCACCGGTGAACACCTTCCCGGCGACCAACCCGGAGAAATGCGCCATATCGACCATCAGAGTGGCGCCGACCTCGTCGGCGATCTCACGCATGGTGGCGAAGTTGACCCGGCGCGGATAGGCCGAATAGCCGGCGACCAGGATCAGCGGTCTGAACTCCCGGGCCGCGGCGGCGATGACGTCATAGTCGAGCAGACCGGTGGCCGGGTCGGTGCCGTAGCTGCGCTGCTGGAACATCTTGCCGGAGATGTTCGGCCGGAACCCGTGCGTGAGGTGACCGCCGGCGTCCAGCGACATTCCCATCAGGCGCTGGCTGCCGAGCTTGGCCCGCAGCCGCTCCCACTCCGCCTCGGACAGGTCATTGACGTTCTTGACGCCCGCCTCACCCAGTGCGGGCACCTCCACCCGGGTGGCCAGGATTGCCCAGAACGCCACCAGGTTGGCGTCGATACCCGAGTGCGGCTGAACGTAGGCGTACGGGGCGCCGAACAACTCGCGGGCATGCTCAGCGGCGATCGCCTCCACCTCGTCGACGTTCTGGCAGCCGGCATAGAACCGGTGCCCGACGGTGCCCTCGGCGTACTTGTCCGACAGCCAGGTTCCCATGGTCAGCAGCACCGCGGGCGAGGCGTAGTTCTCGCTGGCGATCAGTTTCAGCGATTCGCGCTGGTCGGTCAGCTCCTTGACCGTCGCCGCCGCGATCCGCGGTTCCACGGATTCGATGACCCGCAACGCCGCCCGGTAGGCCTCGCTGGCGGTGGCGGCATAGTCGGAGCCGGGGGCCTCGGCGGACAGGATGGCGTCGGTCGTCATGTCGCGAATCCTAGTCGCCGCGTCGCCGTCCGGGGAACCGCCGCCCAGCGTGCGGCCTAGATCGAGGACTCGGCGCGCAGCGACGACGGGATCAGCGGTTCATCCAGCAGCCGGCCGAACCGCTCGGTGAGCCCGACCCCGGCCGGCCGATCGTCGAGCCAGCCCCGCAACAACCGGTAGCCCTCCACATAGGTGCTGGTGTAGGCCCGCCACAGCGGAGAGGACAGGAACTTCAGCATCTGTCGGGCCCGGGTGTCGTCGACCAGCAGCCAGCGTTGCAGGTACGCCGCCACCTCGTCGACATCACGGTGCTCGTCATGCAGCATCAGCGCGGCGTCCTGGCGGACATCGGCCAACGCAGCGGCCGCCTCCGACAGCGCCTCGGCCCGCTCGCCGTCGAACCGCAGGCCCAGATCGGCATAGACCTCGGTGGCCCAACGGCCCCAGCCCGGCCCGACCGCCGCGTGCAGCGCAAGATCCGCCAGACCCTCGGCCATCAGGCACTGCGGGGTGTTCACCAGAAATATGGTCTGCTCGGCCTGGCCCAGCCCGGCCACCAGAGCGGCTTCCTTGCGGCAGTGCTCGGTGTGGTGGCCCGGATAGGACTCGTGGGCCACCAGTCGCGGCAGGTTGGCCATCTGCTGTTTGAGATCGGCGTTGATGGCCACCCGGGAGCGGTAGTCGCCCTCGTAATAGTTGAACCCCGACCACGGCTTGTCGGTCACCACCTCGTAGACGACGGTCTCGGCATCCGGCAGCGGATAGGTGGTGCGCACGATATCGCGCAATGCGCTGGAGAAGGCCTGGACGCACTCCGCCAGGCGGGCCGGCGGAATCTCCTCGGCCCTGCGATGGGCATCCATCCGCCCGGCCAGCGGACCGCTGCCGCCGAGTGCCTCGTCCATCCGGGCGTGGGCGGCGCGGTAGCGGTCCGGGTCACCACGGCCGATCTGCACGTCGAAGTAGTCGCGCACCTCATCGACGAACCCGACGTCCTCGCCGGCGAACTTGCGCGCCGAACAGGCCAGGGCGCGCAGATGGGCGGCGACGAACTCGGCCCGCTGGTCGGTGAAACCCGATCCACGCGGCACATTCGGCAGTTCGTCGAGCAGTCGCTGAGCCTGGGTGGCCAGCGCGGACGGCTGCGGCGCGGGCTCGTCGGCCACCTGGCGGCGCAACCGGGGGTCCCCGGTGAAGGAGTCGACGTAGCCCTCCTCGACGCGGTCGAACCGCAGACCGAGCAACAGGTACTCGCGAATCAGGTGGTCCGGTTCCATGTCGTCAACGCTAACTGCAAGACTCATCACATGGCGCGGCTGAATGAACCCAGCCCCTACGTGGAGTTCGACCGGAGTCAATGGCGCGGCCTGCGCATGTCGACCCCGCTGAAACTCACCGAAGAGGAACTGGTCGGACTGCGCGGCCTCGGCGAACAGATCGACCTGCTGGAGGTTGAAGAGGTTTATCTGCCACTGGCCCGGTTGATCCATCTTCAGGTGGCGGCGCGACAGGGCTTGTTCGCCGCCACCGACGAATTCCTCGGCGAGCCGCGACAAACTCCGGACCGCCCGGTCCCTTTCGTCCTCGGCATCGCCGGCAGCGTGGCGGTCGGCAAATCGACCACCGCCCGCGTTCTCCAGGCCCTGCTGTCCCGATGGGACGACCACCCGAGGGTTGACCTGGTGACCACTGACGGCTTCCTGTACTCCAACGCCGAACTGTCTCGGCGGAACCTCATGCATCGCAAGGGGTTCCCGGAGAGCTACAACCGCCGCGCACTGATGCGGTTCGTCACATCGGTCAAGTCCGGGGCCGATCAGGCGTGCGCGCCGGTGTACTCACACCTGATCTATGACATCGTCCCCGGCGAGAAGCATGTGGTCACCCATCCGGACATCCTGATCCTGGAGGGGCTCAACGTCTTACAGACCGGACCGACATTGATGGTCTCGGACCTCTTCGACTTCTCGGTGTACGTCGATGCCCGCATCGAGGATATCGAGCACTGGTACGTCGAACGGTTCCTGGCGATGCGGGCCGGAACGTTCGCCGATCCGGCCTCGCATTTCCACCACTACTCGGGCCTCACCGACGAGCAGGCGGCCGCTGCCGCCCGCGACATCTGGCGAACCATCAACCGGCCCAACCTGATCGAGAACATCCTGCCGACCCGGCCGCGGGCCACCGCGGTACTGCGCAAGGACGCCGACCACACCATCAACCGGTTGCGGCTGCGCAAGATCTGACTGTCACGACCTCACCGCCCGGGGTGGCGCACACGAACAGCGCCACCGCCGCTATACACCGAATCTACGGTGCCGGCGGCTGTAGTCGCGCAGTGCGCGCAGGAAGTCGACCCTCCGGAAGTCCGGCCAGTGCGCCTCGGTGAACCACATCTCCGAGTAGGCGCTCTGCCACAGCAGGAACCCACTCAACCGCTGTTCCCCCGAGGTGCGGATCACCAGATCCGGATCGGGCTGGCCGTAGGTGTAAAGGTTCTCCGAGATGCCCTCGATGGTGACGGCCTCGATCATCTGCTCGGGTGTGGCCCCGTTGGCCACCTCCTTGCCGAGCAGCGATCGCACCGCGTCGACGATCTCCTGCCGCCCGCCGTAGCCGACGGCGACGTTGACGTGAAACGAACCGGTGGGCGCAGTCGACGTGGCGTGGTCGACGGCGTGGCGCACCCGTCGGGCCGGCTCCTCGCCGAGCAGTTCCAGATCACCCACGGTGCGCACGCTCCAGCGGTTGGGCGGTGCGCAGATCTCCTCGACGACGTCGGTGATGATCTCGATCAGCGCGGCCAATTCCTCGGGGTCGCGCTGCAGGTTCTCGGTGGAAAGCAGATACACCGTCGCCATTTCGATCCCCGCCGCCTGGCACCACCGCAGCATCTCGGCGATCTTGCACGCGCCCATCCGGTACCCGTAGCTGACGTCGTCATACCCGGCGTCGCGGGCCCAGCGGCGGTTACCGTCACACAGCACGGCGATATGTCGCGGCAGCGCGGATCGGGAGTTGGCCAGTTCCTGCCGCAACCGCATCTCATAGAGCCGGTAGGCCGGTTCCTTGAGTCGCGGCGGAATGAACTCCACAGCGGTCCAGACTACTGTGGCGGAGGGGTTCAGACGGGGCGTACGCCACGTCGGCGGGACGGAGGTGGGAGATGACCACGGAGTCCGACTCCGCTGAGGCACGCCTGGCCGAGGAGTCCCTGGACATCACCGAGGCCGAGGACTTTCCGGAGGCCATCGCCGAGGGGGTCAGCCAGTTCCTCGGCAAACCGCGGGCCCGCGGCTGGATCCACCTCTATTCCGCCATCGTCGCCGTGATCGCCGGTGCCGCGCTGGTGTCGGTGTCCTGGACAGTGGGCTCCACCCGGGCCGGGATCGCCACCCTGATCTACACCTGCACGATCGTGGCGATGTTCACCGTCAGCGCCACCTATCACCGGGTGCACTGGACATCTCGGCGCGCCCACACCTGGATGAAGCGCCTCGACCACTCGATGATCTTCGTCTTCATCGCCGGCAGTTACACCCCGTTCGCCCTGCTGGCGTTGCCCGAGACCGACGGCTGGGTGCTGTTCTGGATCGTCTGGGGTGGCGCCTTGGCCGGGGTGTTGCTCAAGATGTTCTGGCCGTCGGCACCGTCCTGGGTGGGGGTTCCGCTGTATCTGCTGCTCGGATGGGTGGCGGCCTGGTTCATCGGGCCGATCACGCATGGCGCCGGGGTGGCCGCTCTGGTGCTGCTCATCGTCGGCGGGGTGCTCTACAGCGTCGGCGGGGTGCTGTACGCGTTGAAGTGGCCCAACCCGTGGCCGACGACGTTCGGCCACCACGAGTTCTTCCATGCCTGCACGGCGGTCGCGGCCATCTGCCACTACATCGCGATGTGGTTCGCGGTCTTCTGGTAGCGCATGACGCCGGTACCCGTCAGGCGGTGGAGACGTTCGCCGGCGACCAGTAGGCCTTCATCGAGGCGATCTTGCCGTCGGCGTTGAACACCATCACATCGATCGGCTCGATGCGCATGCGGCCGCCGTCGGGCCCCACCGTGATCGCGAACAGGAACGCCGCCTCGTGTCCGGCCACCCGCAGGGTGATGAGTTCGGTCTGGCGGGGCAGACTTTCGATGTTCCGGTAGAAGCCGGTGATGGCACCGCGGCCGATGTGGACCTCGCCCCCGACCGGATCCTCGACGGTGGCATCGTCAGCGAACAGTTCCGCGATCTGATCGCCGGTGCCGGTGGCGACGAGGTCCAGATAACGGTGCACCACTGACTCGATCTGTTCGGCGCTGACCATGAGCGCCAGGCTACCCGGCAACCCCGAGCATCTCGGCGAGTTCGGCGACGTCGGTCACCGGTAGATCACACACCCGGCCACGGCAGACGTAGGCGGCGTCGGCACCGCGCACCCGATCGCGTCCGGCCAGCAGCGGACTGGAGTCGACCGTTCCGCCGACGACGACGGTGCCGCCCGGTGCCATCCGACGGGCCGCGGCCAGCAACTCCGAATTCGCATCGGCGGTGGCGACCGCCACCTGCAGCGGTCCGCGGACGGCTGCCTCCGCGACGGCCAGCCAGTGGCCCGCCGAGCGCGGCGCCCGGGCCAGAAGTGGGGAATGGGCAAGCAGGGTCTCCGCGGCGGCTTCGCCGTAGCGGCCGGCGCGATCGGCGTCCACCAGATGTGCGGCAGTCAGCAGCGCCTCGGCAATCGACGACGCTCCCGACGGGGTGGCGCCGTCGACCGGATCGGCCGGCCGCACCATCAGCTGCTCGGCGTCGTCGGCGGTGTCGAACCAGCGACCGGGCCGGTCCGGATCGGCGAAGTGGTCTAGCGCAAGGTCGATCAATCCGGTGGCGCGATCAAGCCAGACCGGGTCCCCGGTCAACTGATACGACGCCAGCAATCCGGTGGCCAGCATGGCGTGGTCCTCCAGGATCGCCGCGCTCTCCCCGACCCGGCCGCCCAGGCTGGCCCGGCGCAGCCGGCCGTCGACCAGATGCAGGCCGACCACCGAAGCGGCGCAACGCAGTGCCGCCTCCAGCAGTGCCGGATCATCCAGTGCCACCGAGGCTTCGGCCAGCGCGGTGATCGCCAAACCGTTCCATGCGGTGACCACCTTGTCATCGCGAGCCGGCTGCGGACGGGTCAGTCGGGCGGCCCGCAGGCGCGCGCGGACCCGTTCGAACCGGTCGGCATCGCCCGGCAGCGGATCGAAGTCGGCGGGCAACTGCAGCACCGACATGCCGTGTTCGAAGGTGCCCTGCTCAGTCACAGCGAAAACCCTTGCCGCCCAGGCTCCGTCATCATCGCCGAGCACTTCGCGCAGCTGGCCCGGCGTCCACACGTAACTCGATCCCTCGACACCGGCCGCATCGGCGTCCAGCGATGAGGTGAACATCCCGCCCTCTGCCAGGTCGTCGATCAGGAACCCCGCAGTCTCGGCGGTGATTCGCCGGGCCAACGGGTCACCGGTGCGCCGGGCCCAGTGCGCGTACACCCGAAGCAGCAGGGCGTTGTCGTAGAGCATCTTCTCGAAATGGGGCACCACCCAGTCGGCGTCCACGCTGTAGCGGGCGAAACCGCCGGCCAGCTGGTCGTAGAGGCCGCCCCGGGCCATCGCCACACAGGTCCGCCGGACGCTACCCAGCGGCACCGGCGACCCGGTGCGCTCGTGGGTGCGCAACAGCGCCTCCAGCAGCGCCGACGGCGGAAATTTCGGCGCTCCTCCGAAGCCGCCGCGGGCGACATCCTCCTGGCGCAGCAGTGCAGCCACGGCCTGATCGCACAACGCCGGGGCGATCTCGGGTCCGCCGCCGGGCAGCCCGGCGGCCATCTGCCGCAATTCGCCGGTGATGTGATCGCTGGCCTGCTCCACCTCGTCGCGGCGCTCCCGCCAGGTCTCCCCCACCGCCGCCAGAAGTTGAAGGAACTGCGGTGTGGGGAAGTAAGTGCCGCAGAAGAACGGCCGCCCGTCCGGAGTCAGAAAACAGGTCATCGGCCAGCCGCCATGCCCGGTCATGGCCACGGTGGCGTTCATGTAGACCGCATCCAGATCCGGCCGCTCCTCGCGGTCGACCTTGATGCAGACGAACTGGTTCATCACCTCGGCCACCTGCTCGTCCTCGAAGGACTCGTGGGCCATCACGTGGCACCAGTGGCAGGCGGCATAGCCGATCGACAACAGGATCGGCACGTCGCGACGGACCGCCTCGGCCAGCGCATCGGCACTCCACTGCTTCCAATGCACCGGGTTGTCGGCGTGCTGGCGCAGGTAGGGACTGGTCGCGCCGGCGAGTTCGTTACCGCCCGGGTTCACGCGTGGGCTCCCCCGCGCCGGTGGCCTCGCCGGTCTGCGGGCCGTCCCCGGTCTCGAGATCCGCGGCACCGAAGTTCTCCCGAACCCGCCTCAGGTGGCGGTTCATCGACCGGATGAGGACGAACACGCCGATCAGCAGCAGAACGACGATGAGAAGTCCGACCGGGCTGGCCTTACCGAAGTCGGGACCCGTCATGGTCGGTTCCTCGGCGAGCAGGGTGGTCAGCACCAGGGTCACTTCAGAAAGAGGGGTCACTCGGCTATCTCGATTCCGGCGAAAAGGTCGTCTTCCGGTAACTCGGCGGGTACCCGCGAGCGGGCCAGTTCGTACTCCTCGGTGGGCCAGAGCCGATGTTGCCACTCTAACGGGGTGGCGAAGAAGAACCCGTCCGGGTCGATCTGGGTGGCATGCGCCCGGAGTGCCTCGTCACGCCTGGCGAAGTAGTCCGCGCAGTGCACCCGGGTGGTGACCCGATTGGCGAAGACATCCTGGTCGGCGTCCCAATGCTCCAGCCACCGGGCGAACGGACCTTCCTGTCCGTGTCTGGCGAACTCATCCTGCAGCGTTTGCAGGCGCCGCCGCAGAAAGCCGTGGTTGTAGTAGAGCTTGCTGACCGCCCACGGCGGCCCGGCCTCCGGGTAGGCCGCATCGTCGGCCGCAGCCTCATACGCCGCGACCGAAACCTGGTGGCAGCGGATGTGATCCGGGTGCGGATAGCCGCCGTTTTCGTCATAGGTCGTCATCACGTGCGGACGGAACGTCCGCACCACCTTCACCAGCTCGGCAACCGCCTCCTCCAGTGGCACCACTGCGAAACAGCCGTCCGGAAGCGGTGGAAGCGGGTCGCCCTCAGGAAGACCCGAGTCGACGAACCCAAGCCAGTGGTGTTCGACCCCCAGGATTTCCGCGGCCCTGGCCATCTCGTCACGCCGGATGTCGGCGATCCGCTCACGCACCTCCGGCAGGTCCATCGCGGGGTTGAGGATGTCGCCGCGTTCGCCGCCGGTCAGGGTCACCACCATGACGCGCCGACCTTCGTCCACATAACGGGCCACGGTGGCCGCACCCTTGCTGGCCTCGTCGTCCGGATGGGCATGAACCGCCATCAACCGCAGTTCGGTCACGTATCCCTCTGTGTGTCTGTATGTGTCCGCATGTACGGGCCGGCCCAGCCGACCGTTGGTCGTCCCTATAGTCCCATCCGGGGTGGGGGTACCCGTAATCCAGCCTGCCGGCGGCAGGCACACTGCTGCCATGACCGAGTCCTCTGACGGCCAGCCACCGCCACCCGCGCGGTACGGCCGGGCACCGATGTCGGCGCCGGCCCGGCGGCGGGTGGCTGCCCTGATGGGAGTGCTGACCGTCGTGATTGCCCTGGGCCTGGCGATTCTGGTCTACCAGCGCTTCGAGCGCGTCGCCGTCGAGGGTTCGACGGCCGCCTTCACCGTCGTCGACGACGACACCGTATCCATCACGATCAGCGTCACCCGACAGGATCCCGCCCGGCCGGTGGTGTGCATCGTGCGGGCCCGGTCCTACGACGGCGCGGAGACCGGGCGGCGGGAGATCGTCGTCGGGCCGTCGGAGGCCAAAACAGTGCAGGTCACCACAACGGTCAAGACCTACGCGCGGTCGGTCATGGGAGATATCTACGGATGCGGCACCACGGTGCCCGGGTATCTCGCCCCGGCATAGCCACCTCCGATGGGCAGCAAACTTCAGACCAGGAAAACCGGAATGGCCGCGTGGGCCCCGGTGCTACACTTTTCCCATGCACGGTTCCTACTGGGAGCCGTGTACTTCATTGAGCGGGGTTGACTCGCGGTACGGGCGGCACGCTACGGGGCGGATCCCGCGCACTCCCGGCGGCAGACGACGAACTGCACCGCGAACAGCGCGGAAGAGACGATTGAGGAGCGCGACGAGATGACCGATAACCAGGTCTGGCTCACCCAGGAGTCTTTCGACCGGCTCAAGGCCGAACTCGACCAGTTGATCGCCAACCGTCCGATCATCGCCGCCGAGATCAATGACCGCCGCGAAGAGGGCGATCTCCGAGAGAACGGCGGCTACCACGCGGCGCGCGAGCAGCAGGGCCAGGAAGAGGCCCGGATCCGTCAACTGCAGGAGCTGCTCAACACCGCCAAGGTCGGCGAGGCGCCGAAACAGTCCGGCGTTGCCCTGCCGGGGTCGGTGGTGAAGGTCTACTACGAGGGTGACGAGTCCGACACCGAGACCTTCCTGATCGCCACCCGCCAGGAGATCGTCAGCGACGGAAAACTCGAGGTGTTCTCCCCCAACTCCCCGATTGGGGCCGCGCTTCTCAACGCCAAGGTGGGCGAGACCCGCAGCTATACCGTGCCCAACGGCAATGTGGTCAAGGTGACGCTGGTCAGCGCCGAGCCCTACCACTCGTAGTACGCGCTCAGCAGAAAGCTGGTGCGGAGCTATGGCGCGTATCGCCGAAGATCTGCTCCTGCTCCTACTCGACAATGCCGATGCCCAGCCCCGGCTTGACCACTCGAAGCTGGAACGAGCGCTGGCCGCCGCGCTGATCCTTGATCTCGCGCTCGACTGCAGGGTGCGCCCGGCACTGCCCGACGAGCCGGCGCCGGCCGGCCACTTGGTCGCTCTGAGCGGCCCGGTGCCGATGGATCCCACGGTGCGGCCGGCACTGGCGCTGCTGCAACGACAGCCGATCAGTCCCGCCGCCGCGATCGCCCGGATCCGCAAGCACGCCGAGGACGACGTGCTCGACCAGTTGCTGCGCACCGGCCAGATCCACCAGATACAGCTGACTGCACATCGACTGCGCCGCAACCACTACCGGTGGCCTGCGAAGAATAGGGGCCGGGTCGCGGTGGCCAGGTCCGAACTACTCGGAGCGCTGTTTGAACAGCGACGCCCGCAACCCGCGACCGCGGCGGTCATCAGCGTTCTGTACGGCGTCGACGGACTCGATTCGGTGCTGACCCTCAATGACGCCGGGGTTCAGGCGGCGGCCACCCGTGCCGACGAAATCGCCGCCGGTGGGTGGGCCGACGAGTCGGATACCGCCGAGGTCAACCTCGCCCGCACCGTCGCCGACGTGGTGCCGGCGCTGCGGTAACGTGCCGGATCAGCCGGCCAGCGCCTGCCGAAGGTCGGTAAGCAGATCGGCCGGGTGTTCGATTCCCACCGAAAGCCGAACCAGATCGTCGGGCACCTCGAGTTGCGAACCGGCGGTCGAGGCATGCGTCATCGCGCCGGGATGCTCGATCAACGACTCCACTCCCCCCAATGACTCGGCGAGGATGAAAATCTCGGTACGCGAACACAATTCACGGGCGGCCTGCAACCCTCCGCGCATCCGTACCGACACCATGCCGCCGAAAGCCCTCATCTGACGGGCCGCCACAGCATGGCCGGGGTGGTCCGGCAGACCCGGATACAGCACCTGACTCACGGCCGGGTGGCCGGCCAGGAAGGCGGCCACCTGAGCGGCATTGTCACTATGGCGTTGCATCCGCAGTTCCAGCGTCTTGAGCCCCCGCATCGTCAGGTAGGCGTCGAACGGTCCGGGCACCGCCCCCGCTCCGTTCTGCAGGAAACCGAAGGCCGCGTCGAGTTCCTCGTCATCGGTCACCAACGCGCCACCCACCACGTCCGAATGACCACCGATGTACTTGGTGGTGGAATGCAGAACGATATCGGCACCGAGGGTCAGCGGCTGTTGCAGCGCGGGCGAGGCAAAGGTGTTGTCCACCAACACCACCGCCCCGGCAGCGTGGCCGATCTCAGCTATCGCGGCGATATCCGCGATCGACAACAGCGGGTTGGTCGGCGTCTCCACCCAGATCATCCGGGTATCAGCGGTGATCGCAGCCCCGACCGCCTCGAGATCTGACAGGTGCACCGGGGTGTGCTGCACGCCCCATTGCCGGAACACCTTGTCGATCAGCCGGAATGTCCCACCGTAGGCATCATCGGGAATGACGATGTGGTCCCCGGGACGCAGCACCGCCCGCAGCGCGCAATCGGTGGCCGCCATCCCGGAACTGAAGGCCCGTCCGAAACGGCCGCCCTCGACGGCGGCGAGGACCCGTTCCAGGGCGGCCCGGGTGGGGTTGCCGGTGCGGGCGTACTCGAATCCGCCGCGCAGTCCGCCCACACCGTCCTGGGCGAACGTGCTGCTGGCGTAGATCGGGGCGTTGACCGCCCCGGTGGCGGGGTCCGGGTGGTAACCGGCGTGAATCGCGGTCGTCGCGAAACGGTGCCGGCGGTCTTCGTCAGTCATTCAGACGGTCACCGGGGCGACGGTTCCGCCGCTGAGCTTGCGGTAGGTGTACACCATGAACAGATAGGCGACCGGGATCGTCACCAGCAGTCCGACGACGCAGAGCAGAAGGCCGACGAGTTGCAGGGCAAGGAACGTCAGAGCGGCCAGCAGAACCTGGCCGAAGTTGGTCTTGACGATGTCGAAACTGGCCCGTATCCCGTCGATCGGCGACAGGTTCCGGTCGACGATCGCGACGGCACTGAACCACGTGAACAGCAACACTGCCAGGCCCGGCAGGATCAACAATACGAGGCCGAAGATCGTCAGGATGTCGACGATCAGCGCCGCGACCACCACTGCGACGATGTTCCGCGGGCGGAAGAACGAACCGACAGAAACCTTGTCGCCGTTGGCGATATCGAGAAGCCCGCCATAACCGGCTGAGGCTATCGCCCCCTTCACCAGAATCTGCACGACCGCGCCCAGGAGGAATACCGCCAGGCCGGCGCCGGTCGTGATGCGCGTGGTGGTCTCGATGAGCCCGTCACCGCTGTCATAGGCGGTGATGGTCTCGGGCGAGACGGCATCGGTTGCCAGACCCAGCAGATAATTGAGGGCAACGCCGATCAACCAGAACACCAGGGTCGCGACGATCAGTGGAACCGGGTTCTTGGTGAACTTCTGCCACGCCCACGACAAACCCTCGCCGATGCTGTAGCGGCTCACCCCGTAACCGGGAGGTGGCGGTGCGTAACCGCCGCCGGGCGGA
>LFFF01000012.1 GCA_001510415.1 Actinobacteria bacterium casp-actino6
CTGGTGTCATCGGCCAACGCCGGAACCCCGGTGATCGATCAGCGCTATCGCCATGACCTGGCCGACGCCACGGACCGCCTCTCGGGTTGGGCGCAGGCGTTCGATGAGCTCGGCCAGCTTCGGTAGGTCGCTACAGCGTCGGTCGTGCTACAGCGTCGGCCTTGCTAGAGCGTCGGTTTGAGTGGCGGCAGTACGGCACCGGCAAGTCCGCGCACCAGCGCCTTCGTCATGTCCCACAGGTCGAAATAGTCCCGCCACAGCGTGATTCGGCCATCGTGGACTTCGAATACGCCGCAGACCCAGAACTGCAGGCGTACCGGGCCGAAGATCAGCGCATCGGTGCGTTCGGTGAGCACTGAGGAGCCGTTGACGGCGATCCGGTGCGTTTTGACCTCGAAGCGGGTTCGGCCCTCCATGGCGCGGAACAGTTTCATGGCGCGGGCCCGGCCGCGAATGGTCGGTAGGCCGACGTTCTGATACACCAGATTCTCGTCGAGCACCGCACCCGCCCCGTCGGTGTCCTGGGCTTGCAGCGAGGCGAGCAGCACCTCGACGGTGTGGGCGTTGTCGATATCGGAGCTGATATTGGCGATCTGGTCGGTCATGTCCGTCAGCGTAGTCCTCGCGAATCGGGACCCGGGACCCCTTGTGGCAGGGTGGTCCGATGCGGGTCGCAGTGGTCGCCGGGCCGGAGGCGGGCCATGCCTTCCCCGCCCTCGCGCTATGTCTGCGCCTGCGCGACGCCGGCGACGATCCGGTGCTGATGACCGGTACCCAGTGGCTCGACACCGCGCGCGGCGCCGGTATCGAGGCGATTGAACTGGTCGGTCTGAATCCGGAGATGTCCGACGACGACGATGACGCCGGGGCCAGGATCCACCAGCGGGCGGCACGGATGGCGACGCGCAATCATGCTGTGCTGCAACAGCTCAAGCCGGATCTGGTGGTCGCGGACGTGATCACCGCCTGCGGCGGCATGGCTGCCGAGCTGCTGGGAGTCCCCTGGATCGAACTCAGTCCCCATCCGCTCTACCTGCCGTCGAAAGGACTGCCGCCGCTAGGCAGTGGGCTGGCGCCAGGGGACGGTCTTCGGGGCCGGACCCGGGACGCTCTCATGCGGGCGTTCACGGCGCGGTCGATACGGTCCGGGCAGCGCCAACGGTCCCGGGCGCGCCTGGAGATCGGACTGCCCTCCCGCGATCCGGGCCCGACCCGCCGGATCATTGCCACCCTGCCCGCTCTGGAGGTGCCCCGACCCGATTGGCCGGCCGAGGCGGTCGTCGTCGGCCCGTTGCATTTCGAGCCCACCGGCACCGTCCTACCGGTTCCGCCGGGCGACGGTCCGCTGGTGGTGGTGGCCCCCTCGACGGCGGCCACCGGTGCCGCCGGCTTGGCCGAGTTGGCCCTGCGACACCTGATCCCCGGTACGACCCTGCCGACCGGGGCGCGTCTGGTGGTGTCGAGGCTCGTCGGTGCCGACGTCGTCGTCCCGCCGTGGGCGACGGTGGGGCTGGGGCGCCAGGACGACCTGCTGCGCGGTGCCGACGTGGTGGTCTGCGGCGGTGGGCACGGCATGCTGTCCAAGACCCTGCTGGCCGGTGTTCCGATGGTGGTCGTTCCTGGCGGCGGCGACCAGTGGGAGTTGGCGAATCGCGTTGTGCGGCAGGGCTGTGCGAGGCTGGTACGTCCGCTCACCGCCGACTCGCTGGTCGCCGCCGTGGGTGCGGTGCTCGGGGATCCCGGCTACCGGGATGCGGCCCGCCGGGCTGGGGACAGCATCGCCGGGGTGGCCGAACCCGCGCAGGTGTGCCGCGCGGCACTGGCCGGGTGAGGCTGGGTAACTTGGTGTCGTGCGGTTGACCCAATTCCATGAACTGGTCGAGGCGCAGTTCGGTCCGGTGCGTGGCGCCTCGCTGCTGGTCGATCATGTACTGACCCGACTCGGCGGGCGTACCGCCGTGCAGGCCATCGAGGCCGGCGTGGACCCCCGGGACGTGTGGTGGGCGTTGTGCGCCGACTTCGATGTGCCTCGCGATCAGTGGTGATATCCGGGTAAGCGACACGCCGCCCACCTGCTTGCCATCGAACATCTGTTCGTTAATGTGGTCGGTGTTCGACCGTCCAGTTCGGTCGCGATGTTTTGGCCCGCGATGTTGTGTCAGCGATGTTTTGTCAGAGGCCTTCTCTAACGTCGCAGACAACCGACCGAACCCCGGTCACCCGAACACTAGAAACGGAGACACCATGGCCCAGCAAGCCCCCGACCGCGAGAAGGCTCTTGAACTCGCGATCGCGCAGATCGAGAAGAACCACGGCAAAGGCGCGGTGATGCGCCTCGGTGACGAGGTCCGCCAGCCGATCTCGGTCATCCCGACCGGCTCCATCGCCCTGGACGTGGCACTGGGCATCGGCGGTCTGCCCCGCGGTCGCATCGTGGAGATCTACGGCCCGGAGTCCTCGGGCAAGACCACCGTGGCACTGCACGCGGTGGCCAATGCCCAGGCGGCCGGTGGGATCGCGGCGTTCATCGACGCCGAGCATGCGCTGGACCCGGAGTACGCCAAGAACCTGGGTGTGGACACCGACGCGCTGCTGGTGAGCCAGCCCGACACCGGAGAGCAGGCGCTGGAGATCGCCGATATGTTGGTCCGTTCCGGTGCGATCGACATCCTGGTCATCGACTCGGTGGCCGCGCTGGTGCCGCGTGCCGAGATCGAGGGCGAGATGGGCGACAGCCATGTCGGCCTGCAGGCCCGCCTGATGAGCCAGGCGCTGCGCAAGATGACCGGTGCGTTGAGCAACTCCAACACCACCGCGATCTTCATCAACCAGCTCCGCGAGAAGATCGGAGTCATGTTCGGGTCTCCCGAAACCACCACTGGCGGCAAGGCATTGAAGTTCTACGCCTCGGTACGTCTGGATGTGCGGCGGATCGAGACGCTCAAGGACGGCACCGATGCGGTGGGTAACCGCACCCGCTGCAAGGTGGTCAAGAACAAGGTGTCGCCGCCGTTCAAGCAGGCCGAGTTCGACATCCTCTACGGCAAGGGCATCAGCCGCGAAGGATCACTCATCGACATGGGCGTCGACCAGGGCTTCATCCGCAAGTCCGGATCCTGGTTCACCTACGAGGGTGAGCAGCTGGGTCAGGGCAAGGAGAACGCCCGTAACTACCTCACGGACAACCCCGACGTGGCCAACGAGATCGAGAAGAAGATCAAGGAGAAGCTCGGGATCGGTGCCGTGATGACCGATGACCTCGTCGATGTCCTGCCCGCACCCGTCGACTTCTGAGTCCCGCGAGGAGCAGGCGCACGCACTGTGCTTGCGCCTGCTCACCGTGCGGGCACGCACGCGAGCGGAGCTCGTCGGACGGTTGGCGCAGCGTGGGTATCCCGAGGAGATCACCCATACGGTGCTGGGCAGGCTTGAAGCCGTCGGTCTTGTCGATGATGAGGATTTCGCCGGCCAGTGGGTGCGCTCCCGACAGGTCAATGCTGGAAAAGGCAAGCGTGCCTTGGCTGCTGAACTGCGGGCCAAGGGAATCGATGATGAGATCGTTGCTGCGGCGCTTGATGGAATTGACGCCGGCTCCGAGCGGATGAGGGCTGAGCAACTCGTTGAACGTAAGCTGCGCCGTGAGTCGCTCGGTGGCGGCGATGACGCCAAGGTGATGCGGCGGCTGGTCGGCATGCTGGCGCGGCGCGGCTACGGCCAGAGCATGGCAGTCGGGGTGGTCACCGACGCAGTGGCTGCCGAGCGGGAGCGTCGCCGGGTTTAGCTTCAGCAGGTGGGTGGACAAGCGGTTAGGTGGACAATGGCGGGCATGGCTGAAGACGTCGTCACCTGTCCTCGCTGCGCTCAACGCAACCGCCTGCCTGCCGCTGGCACCGGCAAGCCGCGGTGCGCCAAGTGCCAGACGTGGCTTCCGTGGATCATCGATGCCGACGACCGTGACTATGACGCAGTCGTCGCAGCTTCCCCGGTTCCGGTGCTGGTCGATCTGTGGGCGCCCTGGTGCGGCCCGTGCCGCATGGTGTCCCCGGCTCTGGAACAGTTGGCGACGGAACGTGCGGGGCAACTCAAGCTGGTGAAAGTGAACGTCGACACCGCGCCGCAGGTCTCCACCCGATTTGACGTGAAAGCCGTGCCGACGCTGCTGATCACCAAAGCCGGCCAGGTGCTGTCCCGGCAGGCCGGCGCCTTGCCCATCAACGGTTTGCGGATGTGGCTCGATGACACGCTGCCGCCTGTCTGAGCCGAGCTAGTCTCCGGGCTCCAACTTGGTGCTTGCAGCACCGGTCTGCTCTATCACCTCGGCTTCGAGTGGTCTGGGTGCGCGCTTGGAGCGGCGGAGCCGACGCTCGAGCCGGGTCGCCGCCGACGACAAGGTGAAGTTCAGGGCGATCATGAGCGCCGCGATGACGATCAGCGCAGGGATGTAGTTGCCGTAGGTGGAGCCGACCACCGTGCCTTGGCGGACCATCTCCAGGAAGGTGATCTGGTAACCAATGGCGGTGTCCTTGAGGACCACGACCAACTGTGAAACCAGCACTGGCAACATGGAGGTGATCGCCTGGGGCAGCAGGATCGACCGCATCGTCTGGCCCCAACTCAGACCCAGCGCGGAAGCGGCTTCGCTCTGTCCGCGTGGGAGGGAGTTCACCCCCGAGCGCACGATCTCGGCGATCACCGCGCCGTTGTACAGGGTGAGCCCGGTGACCACCCCCGCCAGCGCGAGGTATTTGGACGGGAACACGTCATGCAGCGCATAGAGGAAGTACGCGAAGATCATCATGATCAGCACCGGTACCGCGCGGAAGAACTCCACGATCACCGCACACGGCACGCGGACCGCCCGCCGAGGTGAGAGCCGGCCCATTCCGAGGGCGAAACCAAGGATGCCAGCCAACACTATCGACAGCGCAGCCGCGGTCAGGGTCCCCGCAATGCCCGGCAGTACATAGGTTTTCCACAGATCGCCGGTCAGGAACGGCCGCCACTTCGCCGCCGTCAACTGGCCTTTGTCGGCGAGCCTGGCGACCACCACCCACACCGCGACTGCGGCCAGGGCGACGGTCGCCACCGAGATGATCCGGTTACGCAGCCGGGCCCGCGGACCCGGCGCGTCGAAGAGCACGGAGGCCGTCACCGGACTGCTCTGTTCTTCGCGCAAGCGCTCATTACCGGTTTCTTGTTCTTCGCGCAAGCGCTCATTACAGGATTCTTGTTCTTCGCGCAAGCGCTCATCACCGTGCCACCGCCCAACGTTTGCCCAGCCAGCCGAACAGCAGCCCTACCGGCAGCGTCAGAAGCAGGAAGCCGAAAGCGAAGATGCCGCCGACAACCAGCAGCGCGGCAGTGTTCTCGATCATCTCCTTCATCAGCAGCGCTGCCTCGGCCACGCCGATCGCCGAGGCGATTGTGGTGTTCTTGGTCAGCGCGATCAGTACTGAGCCCAGCGGGATGATGACCGCCCGAAATGCCTGCGGCAGCAGGATCATTCGTAGGTTTTGTCCGAACGTCAGGCCCAGCGAGCGGGCTGCCTCGGCCTGACCGACCGGCACGGTGTTCACCCCGGACCGCACCGTCTCACAGACGAACGCGGCGGTATAGGCCGCTAAGCCGAGCACCGCCAGCCGGAAGTTGCTGTCTGAGATCGAGGTTGGCGAGTTGGAGTCGACCAGGGTGATGCCCAGCGTCTGGGCCAGGCCGAACGAGCAAAAGAGGATGATCAGCGTCAGCGGGGTGTTGCGGACGATGTTGACGTAACCGGTGCCGATCCAGTTCAGCATCGGAACCGGCGATAAGCGCATCGCCGCAAGTGCCGTTCCCAGGATCAGCGCCCCGATCGCGGCCAGGACGGTCAGTTTCACCGTGGTCCAGAAGGCCTTCAGGATCAGCCCGCCGTACTTGCCCAGGATGTCAACCTTGGCTGCCGCACCCCCGCCGGCGTCGGTGTCCAGCGGCGGGGGAGCCGGGGCGCTGATGCCTGCCGGGCCCAGGTTGCGGTCGAATGCGGCCTTCCAGCTCCCGTCCTGTTGCATCTCGACGATCGCGGCGTTGATCTTGTCGAGCAGTTCAACATCGCCGAGTCGCAGCCCGATCCCGTAGTACTCAGTCGAGAACGGCTCCCCGATGATCCTGAACGTGCCGGGGTACTGCGCAGCGAAGCCGGCCAGGATCACTTCGTCGGTGCTGACCGCGTCGATGGCTCCGTTCCGCAATGCCTCCACGCACGCCGAGTAGGTGTCGTACTGCTGCAACTGGACACCCGGGTACTTGTCCTTGATGCGTTGGGCCGGAGTCGATCCCGATACCGAACACAGCCTCTTGGCGTTCTCCAGGGACTCCGGACCGGTGATCTCGGTCTCGTCGGCACGCACCAGCAGGCTCTGCCCGGTCTGCAGGTATGGGCCGGCAAAAGAAACCTTCTGCTTGCGCTGATCGGTGATGGAGTAGGTGGCGACGATGTAGTCGACCTGCCCGTTCTGGATCAGGGTCTCGCGCTGGCCCGACGGGGCTTCCTTCCAGTCGATGTCATCCGGGGAGAATCCCAGCTTGTCGGCAACGTAGGTGGCGACGTCCACATCGAAACCGGCCATTGACCCGTCCGGTTTCTTCACCGCCAGGCCGGGCTGGTCGAACTTGGTGCCGATGGTGATCGTCTTCTCCGCGCTTCCGCAGCCGGCCAGAAGCAGCACCAGTGCTAGGCCTACCAGGGCGAGCAGTGGCAGCGGGGAACGTGAGCGCATAGCCGCCCGCCTAGTGGCTCAGGATCTTGCCGAGGAAGTCGCGGGCTCGCGACGAACGCGGGTTGGCGAAAAACTCCTCCGGCGCGGCGTCCTCCACCACGCTGCCCTCAGCCATGAACACCACCCGGTTGGCCGCGCGGCGGGCGAAACCCATCTCATGGGTTACGACCACCATCGTCATTCCCTCGCCTGCCAGTGAGGTCATCACGGCGAGAACCTCGTTGACCATCTCTGGATCAAGAGCACTGGTGGGCTCGTCGAACAGCATCACCTTCGGCTGCATCGCCAACGAGCGGGCAATGGCCACCCGCTGCTGCTGGCCACCGGACAGTTGCGCCGGGTACTTCTCGGCCTGGCTTGCCACCCCGACCCGGTCCAGCAGTGTCATGGCCCGCTCCCGCGCCTGCTCGGTGGCGATCTTGCGCACCTTGACCGGACCGAGCATGACATTTTCCAGGATCGTCTTGTGGGCGAAAAGATTGAACGACTGGAACACCATGCCGACGTCGGCACGCAGTTGCGCCAACTTGCGGCCCTCTGCGGGCAACACCTCTCCGTCGATCGCGATGGTGCCCGAGTCGATGGCCTCCAACCGGTTGATGGTGCGGCACAGCGTTGACTTACCCGACCCGGAAGGTCCGAGGACCACCATGACCTGTCCGCGGTCGACGTCGAGATTGATGTCCTTGAGCACGTGAAGGGTGCCGAAGTGTTTGTTGACGCCCTTGATCGAGATCATCGGGACCGCCCCGCCCACCGTCATCAGGCGACCATACCGACGTTGACCGGTCTTCGCCGTGCGAAGAAGGCGATCACCGACTCACTGCGTGGAGAAGCAGCCCTGGCCAGCGCTCAGTAGCGGTCGAGCGCAGGCGGCGCCGGGGTGGGAATACCGGCTGGCCCGAGGTTCTTCTCGAAGGCCGCCTTCCAGGCTCCCTCCGCCTCCATCTTGGCAAGCGCATCGTTGATCTTGGTCCGCAATTCGCCATCACCCTTCTTCAGCCCGATCCCGTACTTCTCCTCGGAGAAGGGCTTGCCGACGATCTTGAAAGCGCCGGGTGTCTGAGCGGCGTATCCGGCCAGAATTACCTCGTCGGTGGTCACCGCGTCGATGGCGCCATTCTTAAGGGCCTCGATGCACGCCGAGTAGGTGTCGTACTGCTGCAGTTGGACGCCCGGGTACTTGTCCTTGATGCGCTGCGCGGGCGTAGACCCGCTCACCGAACACAATTTCTTGTTGTCGGCCAGGGACTCCGGGCCGGTGATCTCGTCATTGTCGGCCGCCACCAGCAGGCTCTGTCCGGTGACCAGGTACGGCCCGGCGAAATCGACCTTCTCCTTACGGGCGTCGGTGATGGAGTAGGTGGCCACGATGTAGGAGACCTGATCGCTGTCGATCAGATTTTCGCGCTGGGCCGACGGCGATTCCTTCCACTCGATCTTGTCCTCCGGGTAGCCAAGTTCATTGGCGACGTACTTGGCCACATCCACGTCGAATCCGCTCATCGTGCCGTCGGGCTTCTTCAGTCCGAGTCCAGGCTGATCGAACTTCGTGCCGATGACGATCGTGTCGCCGGTCGGTCCACCGCCGCCACACGCGGTGGCGGTGAGGGGCAGCGCGGCGGCAAGGACCGCGACACCGATCAGTCGCAAAGGCAGTACGGGCATGGTCGTGGTTTCCTTTCGCCCTGGTTATTACTCCGACCTTACCGACCGCGGTGGGGCCTCCGTACCATGAACCGGGTGACTACCGTGCTGCCCCCGGGACGCGGTGAATCGTCGACCTCACCGGCCCCGCGTACCTACCAGGTCCGCACCTACGGCTGTCAGATGAACGTCCACGATTCCGAACGGCTCGCCGGACTGCTCGAAGCCGCGGGCTACCGGCGGGCGCCGGAGGGGGTCGACGCCGACGTGGTGGTGTTCAACACCTGCGCCGTCCGGGAGAACGCCGACAACAAGCTGTACGGCAATCTCAGCCACCTGGCGCCGCGCAAGCAGGCCGACCCCGGCATGCAGATCGCTGTCGGCGGATGCCTCGCCCAGAAGGACCGCGAGAGCGTGCTGGCGAAGGCGCCGTGGGTTGACGTGGTGTTCGGCACGCACAACATCGGTTCCTTACCGGCTTTGCTCGAGCGGGCACGGCACAACCGGCAGGCCCAGGTGGAGATCGCCGAGTCGCTGCGGGAGTTCCCCTCAACATTGCCGGCCGCCCGTGAATCCGCCTATGCCGCATGGGTTTCCATTTCGGTGGGCTGCAACAACACCTGCACGTTCTGCATAGTGCCCTCGTTGCGGGGCCGGGAGGTGGATCGCCCGCCCGCCGACATCCTGGCCGAGGTGCGCTCGTTGGTCGACCAGGGTGTCCTGGAGGTCACTCTGCTCGGTCAGAACGTCAACGCCTACGGCGTGTCCTTCGGCGATGACACTCCACGCGACCGCGGCGCGTTCGCGGCACTGCTGCGGGCCTGCGGAAGGATCGACGGCCTGGAACGGGTTCGGTTCACGTCCCCGCACCCGGCGGAGTTCACCGACGACGTCATCGAGGCGATGGCGCAGACCGCGAACGTGTGCCCTGCGCTGCACATGCCACTGCAGTCGGGCTCCGACCGGGTCCTGCGGGAGATGCGCCGCTCCTACCGGGCGGAAAAATACCTCGGCATCCTCGACCGGGTGCGCCAGGCCATGCCGCATGCCGCCATCACCACCGACATCATCGTCGGCTTCCCCGGAGAGACCGAGGACGACTTCGTCGCGACCCTCGAGGTGGTCCGCCGGGCCCGCTTCTCCGCGGCGTTCACCTTCCAGTACTCGCGGCGACCCGGAACACCGGCCGCGGACCTGGTCGGCCAAATTCCGAAAGACGTTGTCCAGGAGCGCTACCAGAGGCTGATCGATCTTCAGGAGGCCATCTCGCTGGAGGAGAACACCGCCCTGATCGGTAGCACTGTCGAACTACTGGTGGCCACCGGGGAGGGCCGCAAGGATGCTGCCACCGCACGGATGACCGGACGTGCCCGCGATGGCCGACTGGTGCACTTCGCGCCGGGTGCCGGCGAAGTCCGTCCCGGCGATATCGTCACAACGACGATCACCGGCGCCGCACCCCACCACCTGATCGCCGATGCGCCGCTATCGTCGTACCGGCGGACCCCCGCGGGTGATGCCGCGGCCGCCGGCCGCCGGCCGCTCACCGTGGGGCTCGGCGTGCCTGCGGTCGGCGCCCCGCCCCCCGAGCAAGAGTCGACCACGACAGGATGTGCCCGATGACCGGATCTCCCGACGAGTTCGAGGCCTATCGGGCGGACCTGGAGGCCGCCGAGCGTCGGGTGGCGGGGGAGATCGACCCCGGGGCAAGGGCTTTGGTGGTCGCCATACTCGTGTTCGTGCTCGTGCTGACGTTCATTCTTCCGCACACCGGTGGTGCCCGCGGTGTCAACGTCCTGATGGGTGACGACACGGCCATCGGGGTCGGGATCTCGTTGCCGTCTCGGTTGTTCAGCTGGTTCGCCCTGGTGTTCGGGGTCGGCTTCTCGATGCTGGCATTGCTGACCCGGCGTTGGACGCTGGCGTGGATCGCGTTGGCCGGCAGTGCGCTCGGCAGTGCGCTCGGCATGCTGGCGGTGTGGTCGCGCCAGACCGCCGCCCCAGGAAATCCCGGACCCGGGATCGGCCTGATCGTGGCCTGGCTGGCTCTGCTGCTGCTGACCTTCCACTGGGCGCGGGTGGTGTGGACGCGCACCGCGGTGCAAATGGCAGCCGAAGCGCAGCGCCGCCAGGAGGCGGCCGAGGCGCAGGGCAAGTCGCTGCTGGACGGCCTCGGCGGCTCCGGTGACCGCACGCCCCCGAAGGCTGACGAACCCTAGTCCGCCGCCGCTACCGCCGTTTCGCGACGGCCTGCGCCGCCGCGGCCGCCCACTCGCGCCACTGCGCCGCGCTGGCCCGAGCCTCCTCGGCATCCTTGTCACGGCCGGCGGCGGCGGCTTTCTCCGCCTGCCGTTCGAACTGCTCGGCGCGGGAACGGAACTGCTCGGCGCGGGCCTGTGCCTCGGGGTCGATCCGCCCGGCATCCGCGGCATCCCGGACCTTTTTCTCGACTGCGCGCAGGCGACGCTCCAACTCGGCCGACCGATCCCGTGGTCCGTTCCCGATCGCGTCCCATTTCTCGGTGATGGAGCGCAGGGCCGCGCGGGCGCTGTCGGGATTGGAGACATCGATCTTCTCGGCTTCGGCCAGCAGTCGCTGTTTGGCGTCGCCGTTGGCGGCGAACTCGGCGTCGCGTTCGGCGTTGACCGCGTTGCGGGCCGCGAAGAAGGTGTCCTGGGCGGCCTTGAACCGCTGCCACAGCGCCTCGTCATTGTCCTTGGCCGTCCTGCCGGCGGCCTTCCATTGTGCGAGCAGATCGCGGAAGGCGGTCGCGGTGGCCGACCAGTCGGTCGAACCCGACAGTTCCTCGGCCCGCGCGCACAACCGCTCCTTGGCCTCCCTGATTGTCGCGCGTTCCCGGTCGAGTTCGGCGAAGTGGGTGCCGCGGCGGCGGTTGAAGGAATCGCGGGCGGCCGAGTACCGCTTCCACAGCGCGTCATCGGCCTTACGGTCCAGGCCGGTGATGGTCCGCCACTCCTCGAGGATCGCGTGCATCCGGTCGCCGGCCGACTTCCACTGGGTCGCATTGGCGGCCAAGTCCTCGGCCTCCGCGGCGAGGGCCTCTTTGCGTGCGCGCTGCGCCGCACGGTGCTCCTCGCGGCGCGCCCGTTCGGCCTGCGCGGTCTCGTCGGCGTGCTCGGCGATGGCCGCCAGTCGCCGGGACAGGGCATCGACGTCACCCAGCACACTTGCGGTGGGCAGGGATTCGGCCAACGTGGCGGCGGCGGTCTTGATCTTGCGGGCGTCCCCGGTGCCCGAGGTCAGCCGCGCCTCCATCAGCGTGATCTCGGTGGCCAGGTCATCGAAGCGCCGGCCGAAGTGGTCGAACGCGGCTTCGGGGTCGCCGGCCTGCCAAGAGCCGATCACCCGTTCACCGGAAGCAGTGACCAGGTACACGGTGCCGTCGTCGGCTACCCGGCCGAACTTCCGGGGATCGCTCTGGGCCGGCAGTGGCTTGACCGGCGGGCGCGGGCGCGGCACCGGTCGGGGAGGTCCAGGTCGGGGAACGGGTTTGGGAATCTCGTCGACATGGCCGTCACCGGTCTCGTCGATTTGGTCGTCACCGGTCACAGGTCACCTACCCTCCGCACGGTCTGACCGCGCATCTGCCGCGCGAAGCGGCTCCGCTGCATCGTGACCCGCCGCCCGGCGGCCGACCACCGAGCATATTGAACCAGTTCGGTGTGGCCGGTGCCCGCGGGTTGGGTGGTTGCGGTTTGCCCCGGCCACGCCGTTGCGGGCACGCTGTCAGCCAGGACGGACCGGGAGCGGGGGAGCAGAGGACAGTGACGAACAGTGTCTAAGGTCGATCTGGCCGTCCTGCTGGCACTGTGCGCCGCCTTCTTCATCGCCGTCGGTGATGTGATCCACCAGCGGTCCGCCCATGACGTCACCGACGAACCCGTCGGACACCTGGAACTGTTCATTCGGCTGCTCAAGGATCGACAGTGGTGGCTGGGCAGCCTGGTTTCCGCTCTCGGGTTTGGGTGTCAGGCCGCCGCCCTCGGCTTTGGTTCGGTGCTTCTGGTCCAGGCACTACTGGTCACCTCGCTGCTCTTCGCGCTGCCGATCCACGCCCGCTCTACCGGCCGGCCGGTCAGCCGCAGCGAGTGGCTCTGGGCGGCTCTGCTGGCCACGTCGGTGGCGGTGATCGTGACTGTCGGAAATCCGACCGCCGGTCATTCCCGGGCGGCATTGGAGGTCTGGACGGGGGTGATCGCGATCATGGGCCCGGCGCTGGTGCTGTGCGTGGTCGGTGCCCGGGTGTTCGCCGGCCGGCCCGCCGCCGCTGTCCTGCTGGGTTTGGTCTCGGGATCGCTGTGGGGGGTGTTCGCGGTGCTCACCAAAGGGGTCGTCGAGCGTCTCGGGCACGGCTTGTGGGCGGTGCTGGGCACCCCGGAGTTGTACGTTTGGGCCGCGGTGGCCGTCGCGGGCACCGCCTGGCAGCAGTCGTCGTTCCGGGCCGGTTCGCTATCGGCATCACTGCCCACGATGACGGTCGCCGAACCGGTGGTCGGATCGATCCTCGGGATTGTGGTGCTCGGCGAGGCCCTGCGCCCGAGTGATGACGGCTGGGCGGTGTTGATCGCGTCGGTCGTCGTCATGGTGGTCTCCACCGCAGCACTGGCCCGCAGCGAGGCCGACACCGGTTCCCCGGCCGTCGGCGGGGACCTCTCCGGCGCGGCCCGCTAGCGTTGGGACCGTGTTAGCGGCCATCGCATTGACGCCCACCGCTCCGGTCCTGATCCCCGAACTGGCGGGCGCGGCCGCCGGCGAGGTCGCCGAGATTCGCCGGGCGGCGGTGATGGCCGCCGCAACGCTGCCGCAGCGCTGGATCGGGGTGGGTGTGGGGACGGCCGACGAGAGCATCGGCCCCGACGTCCGGGGCAGCTTCGCGGGCTACGGCATCGATGTGCCGGTCGCGCTGTCCCCGGAGGCCGGCCCGCGGATCGCCGCGCTGCCGTTGTGCGCGCTGTTCGGTGGCTGGCTGCGCGGCCAGGCCAACCCCCGGGCGGTGCTTGAGGTCCGGGTGTTCGCCGCCGACCTCGACGCGGCTGCCGCGGTGGCGCTGGGGCGCACGCTGCGTGCCGAGATCAACGACGCCGCGGAACCGATCGGCGTGCTGGTGCTGGCCGACGGCGCCACCACACTCACCCCGTCGGCGCCCGGCGGTTATGCCCCGGATGCCGAGGCGGTGCAGTCCGTCCTCGATGACGCACTGGCCGCGGGCGACGTCGCCGCTCTGAGGCGGCTGCCGGACGGGATCGCCGGACGAGTCGCCTACCAGGTGCTGGCCGGACTCGCCGGGTCCGGACCGTGGGCGGCCACCGATATGGCCCGGGGTGCTCCCTATGGTGTCGGATATTTCGTCGGTACCTGGGTTCCGGGACCCGGAGGGCAGGAATTCAAAGACCTGTGAGCCGGCCCATCGCCATCATCGGCCCGACCGGTACCGGCAAGTCTGCGCTGGCCCTCGAGGTCGCCGACAGGGTGAGCGGACGGGCCGCCGTCGAGGTGATCAATGCCGACGCGATGCAGCAGTACTGCGGCATGGATATCGGCACCGCGAAGCTCCCGCCGGCGCAGCGCCGGGGAATCCCGCACCACCAACTCGATGTCCTCGAGGTCACCGAGACCGCAACCGTCGCGCGCTATCAGCAGGCCGCCGTCGCCGATGTGGAATCGGCCGCGGCCCGCGGAGCGGTGCCGATCATCGTCGGCGGGTCGATGATGTACGTCCAGTCGTTGCTGGACGATTGGGCCTTCCCTGCGACCGACCCGGCGGTACGTGCCCGTTGGGAGGGCCGGCTCGCCGAGATCGGGGTGGCCGCCCTGCACGCCGAATTGGCCCGGCGTGACTCAGCCGCCGCGACGGCGATACTGCCGACCGATGGCCGTCGGATCGTGCGGGCGTTGGAGGTCATCGAACTGACCGGCCGGCCCTTCGCCGCCTCGGCACCTGCCATCGGGCGACCCCGCTGGGACACCGCGATCATCGGATTAGATTGGCCGACAGAGACTCTCGACGACAGGCTCGCCAGTCGCACCGACGATATGTTCGACGCAGGTCTGGTTGATGAAGTGCGGGCACTGCTGGGCCGCGGTCTGCGCGACGGGCTCACCGCTGCCCGGGCGCTGGGCTACGCGCAGGTGATCGAGGCGCTCGACACCGCCGAAGGTGGGGAGGCACTCGAGCGCGCTCGCGAACTCACGTTCATCGGCACCCGACGTTATGTGCGGCGGCAGCGGTCGTGGTTCCGTCGTGATCACCGCATCCGCTGGCTGGATGCGGCATCGGACGGCCTCGCCGAGGCGGTGCTGGCGCACTGGCGGGCCGTATCCTCGAGCAGGTGATCTTCGCCAAGGGGCACGGCACCGAGAACGACTTCGTGGTGCTGCCCGACCCGGACGGTCACCTGGGACTGACTACGTCGGTGGTGACTGCGCTGTGCGACCGCCGCCGCGGCCTGGGCGCCGACGGCGTGCTGCGGGTTGTCACCGCCGGGGCTGCGATGGCCGCCGGAATTCTCCACCGGCTGCCCGACGGGGTGGATCCGGGCGACTGGTTCATGGACTACCGCAATGCCGATGGCTCGGTCGCGCAGATGTGCGGCAACGGCGTGCGGGTATTCGCGCACTACCTGCGCTCCAGCGGTCTGGAGAGCCGCGACGAATTCGTGGTGGGTTCGCTGGCGGGTGCACGGCCGGTCGTCGTGCACGCCGCCGACGGCTGCAGCGCCGATGTGACGGTGGAGATGGGTGCGGTGAAACGGCTCGGGGTCAGTTGGGCGACCGTCGGCGGGCGGCGACTGGTCGGACTGGGCGTCGACGTCGGCAACCCGCACCTGGCCTGTCTGGTGCCCGGTCTGTCCCCGGCCGATCTGGCGGCCCTCGATATCGGCGCTGCCGTGGAGTTCGACCCCGCAGTCTTCCCGGACGGCGTGAACGTCGAGGTGCTGACCGCGATCAGTGATGGGGCCGTCCGGATGCGGGTCCACGAGCGCGGGGTCGGCGAAACCCGGTCCTGCGGCACCGGCACGGTGGCCGCCGTGGTCGCCGCCCTCGACCACAGTGGCGCGCGGACCGGGGCGCTTCGGGTGCGGGTGCCCGGCGGCGAGGTCTGCGTCGAGATCACCGACGCGACCAGCTTCCTGCGTGGCCCGTCGGTGCTGGTCGCGCGGGGCGAACTGTCCGATGTCTGGTGGGCGGCGCAGGGTTGATCGTCGACCGGGGACGATATCGGGGGTGCGCAACGTTGTATCGCCGTGCAACTCTGTATGTCCGTGACACCATTGAAGTCCTGCCATGACCGATCCTGACCTGACTGCCCCCGGTGCCGAGCCCAGCCTCGGCGAACTGGCGCTGGAGGACCGGGCTGCGCTGCGCCGTGTCGCCGGACTGTCCACGGAACTCGCCGATATCTCGGAGGTCGAGTACCGCCAACTCCGGCTTGAGCGCGTGGTGCTCGTCGGGGTGTGGACCGAGGGCAGCGCCGCCGATGCCGACGCCAGCCTCGCCGAGCTCGCGGCCTTGGCCGAGACCGCCGGCTCGGAGGTTCTCGAAGGGATCATCCAGCGCCGCGACAAACCGGATCCGGCCACCTACATCGGCTCCGGTAAAGCCATCGAACTGCGCCAGATCGTCATCGCCACCGGCGCGGACACGGTCATCTGCGACGGCGAACTGAGCCCTGCGCAGCTGAACGCGCTGGAGAAGGTGGTCAAGGTCAAGGTCATCGACCGCACCGCGCTGATCCTGGACATTTTCGCCCAGCACGCCAGCAGTCGGGAGGGCAAAGCGCAGGTCGAACTGGCCCAGATGCAGTACATGCTGCCGCGGCTGCGCGGTTGGGGCGAGTCGATGTCCCGGCAGGGAGGCGGGGCCGGCGGCAGCGGCGGCGGCGTCGGTACCCGTGGCCCCGGTGAGACCAAGATCGAGACCGACCGTCGCCGCATCCGGGAGCGGATGTCGCGGTTGCGCCGCGAGATCAAAGATATGAAGCAGGTCCGCGATACCCAGCGCAGCCGACGCCGGCACAGTGACGTGCCGTCCATCGCGATCGTCGGCTACACCAACGCCGGCAAGTCCAGCCTGCTCAACGCCCTCACCGGAGCCGGCGTTCTGGTGGAGAACGCGTTGTTCGCCACCCTGGAACCCACCACCCGCCGCGGCGAGTTCGAGGACGGCCGGACGGTGGTCTTCACCGATACCGTCGGTTTCGTCCGGCATCTGCCCACCCAGCTGGTCGAGGCGTTCCGCTCCACCCTGGAAGAAGTCGTCGACGCTGATCTGCTCCTGCACGTCGTCGACGGTTCCGATGTCAACCCGATGGCACAGATCGAGGCCGTCCACCGGGTCATCCGGGAGGTGCAGGCCGAGCATCACGCCGTGCCGGCACCGGAGTTGCTGGTGGTCAACAAGACCGACGCCGCGACCGGTCTAACCCTGGCCCAGTTGCGCAGCGCCCTGCCGGGGGCGGTGTTCGTCTCCGCCCGCACCGGAGACGGTCTGGACCGGCTGCGCCGCCGACTCGGCGAACTGGTCGAACCCCGCGAGGTCGCCGTCGATGTGACCATTCCCTACTCCCGCGGCGATCTGGTGGCCCGGTTGCACGGTGAGGGACGCGTGGACGCCACCGAGCACACCGAGGCCGGCACTCGGCTGAAGGCCAGGGTGCCCGCCGCACTGGCTGCGGCCGTGGACCGGTACGGCACGGCTTAGCAGGCCCGGGCAGCGGGATTGCCGGGAGGCCGGGGCAACCAACCATCCGGTTGGTCTATCCTCGAGGGCAGTTCCAGTGCACCAGCTTCGGAGGACACCGCCATGGGCAATGCCGTCAAATACACCCGCACCATCTTCGAACCGGAACACGCTCTTTTCCGGGAGTCGTACCGGGCTTTCCTCGACAAGCACGTTGCGCCTTACCACGATCAGTGGGAGAAGGACAAGATCGTCGACCGCGGAGTGTGGCTGGAGGCCGGCAAACAGGGCTTCCTCGGGATGGCGGTGCCGGAGGAGTACGGCGGCGGCGGCAATCCCGACTTCCGTTACAACACCATCGTGGTGGAGGAGACCGTCGCCGGTCGCTACAGCGGCTTGGGCTTTTCCCTGCACAACGACGTCGTCGCCCCCTATCTGCTGCACCAGACCAATGAAGAGCAGAAACAGCGGTGGCTGCCGCAGTTCTGCACCGGGGAGATGATCACCGCCATCGCCATGACCGAACCCGGCACCGGCAGTGACCTCCAGGGCATCAAGACCCGTGCGGTCAGAGAGGGCGATCACTACATCCTCAACGGTTCGAAGACCTTCATCACCAACGGCATCAACGCCGATCTGGTGATCGTGGTGGCCCAGACCAACCCCGACAAGGGCGCGCAGGGCTTCTCGCTGCTCGGTGTCGAACGCGGCATGCCCGGTTTCGAGCGGGGCCGCCACCTCGACAAGATGGGGTTGGACGCCCAAGACACCGCCGAGTTGTCGTTCACCGACGTCAAGGTCCCGGTCGAGAACCTGATCGGCGAGGAGGGCATGGGCTTCCTGTATCTCATGCAGAATCTGCCGCAGGAACGCCTGTCCATTGCGATCATGGCCGCGGCGGCAATGGAGGCGGTACTGGAGGAAACCATTCAGTACACGAAGGAACGCAAGGCATTCGGCAAACCGATCGGTTCCTTCCAGAACAGCCGGTTCCTGCTGGCCGAATTGGCCACCGAGACCACCGCCGTGCGCATCATGGTCGATGAATTCATCAAACTTCTCCTCGAGGAGAAACTCACCGCCGATCAGGCCGCGATGGCCAAGTGGTGGACCACCGAGGCGCAGGTGCGACTCATCGATCGGTGTCTGCAGTTGCACGGCGGATACGGCTATATGCGCGAATACAACGTTGCCCGTGCGTTTCTGGATGCTCGCGTCCAGACCATTTACGGCGGCACAACCGAGATCATGAAGGAGATCATCGGGCGCAGTCTCGGGGTCTGAAAAGGGTGGGGACGCTGCCCCCGCTATTTCAATTCAATTCGATTTGTATCTCGATTTGGATTTCGGATGCAGGGGTACCCGCGTGTCGTGGTTAGCTGGCGCGGATATATGCGACGGTAAGATCCACATTATCGAGTTTGTCGACATTCTCGACCGAACGCGGGAGATTAGTGTATGACGCGGGTAGGTAATCGGCTGAGCCGCACGGTTGGACGCCTGACACTCGGAATCATCGCCGCGGGCGCTGCAGTCGCACTGGTGGTTCCCACCGCGCTCGCCACACCGGAGAGCGACGCCGCCGACGCCATCAATCAGGCCTGGAACGCCGCGGGCGGTGCCGGTTCGGTGGTGGGCGGTAAGGACGGCGACGTTTACCAGGTCGGCGCCGGATATGCGCAGAAGTTCGCCGACGGCAAGATCTTCTTCGAACCTGACGCCGGCGCGCATCTGCTCTACGGGGCGGTTCTGGACAAATACGAGTCGCTCGGCGGCCCTGCCGACAGTGATCTCGGGTTTCCGAACATCAACGTGGTGACCGGACTCGTGGGCCCCGACAGCCGGGTGAGCACCTTCAATGCCAGCGACAAGCCCGCGATCTTCTGGACCCCCGACACCGGCGCGTGGGCCGTCCGCGGCGCCATCAACGTGGCCTGGGACAAGTTGGGCGGTTCGGCCGGTGCGCTGGGAGTGCCGGTCGAGGATGAACGCTATGACGGCGACCTGGTGAGCCAGAGGTTCACCGGCGGCGAGCTGACGTGGAATCGCGCCACCAACACCTTCACCACCGATCCGCCCGGCCTGGCCGACAGCCTGGCCGGCCTCGAGGTGCCGCTGGACGCCACCACGCTGATCAACCTCGCGTGGCGGGCCAGTGGGGGACTGGGCGGTCCGCTCGGTGCCCGTCAGGGCGAGCAGACGCCGATCGGCGACACCGGGGCGGCCCAGGGGTACGCCAGTGGAAAGATCTTCTACTCCCCGGAAACCGGCGCGTATGCGGTGACGGGAGCGATCCTGTCCAAGTACGAGTCCGCGGGCGGCGCCGCCGGCGATCTCGGCTATCCGGTCGGGCCCGAGGCCGACGGCGGGGTGCCCAACAGCCGGGTGAGCGCTTTCAGCGCGCCGGATAAGCCGGTCATCTTCTGGACCCCCGACACCGGTGCCGTCGTGGTCCGCGGCCCGATCAACGCGGCCTGGGCTGAGCTCGGCGGTGCCACCGGCGATCTCGGTGTGCCCACCGGCGACGCGACCGTCAAGGGTGACACCGTCACCCAGACCTTCACCGGCGGTGAGATCTCCTGGAACGAGGCCACCAAGGAGTTCAGCACGAATCCGGCGGAGCTGGGGTCGTCGCTGTCCGGACTGGAGATGCCCGACGCCGTTGCCCAGACTCCGGCCGCCCCGGCGTCGGGGGACGGCGCGGAGAAGGGCGGATGGGGCTGGTGGTGGCTGCTGATCGCCGTCCCACTGGTGGCGCTGCTGGGACTGCTCGGCGCACGCGCGCTGCGCAAATCCGGACCGGATCGCGCCAGCGCCACATCCGATCGTTACGCACCCGAGGCCGGGGAGGGACACTGGCCCGGTGCGTCGGGCACCGATTCCCGGTACGACAACGGCGCCGGCCGGGACTCCGGGTTCTGGTCGCCGCCGGTCACCGGTGCTGAGGGGCAGACCGGCTTCGACTCCGACGAGGACGCGATCGACACCGCACCGACCCGCGTTCCGAGCGAGGCTGAGCTGGCCGAATTCCAGGTGAGCACGACAGAGGCCGATGACTGGTTCGGCTCAGCGGGATCGGAGGCGGGCCGGCATTCCGCCGGTGTGGTCGAGTCGGAGTCGACGTGGCAGCTCGACCTCGGCGAGATCGGCGGTCCTCGTCGTCGTCATGCTGCTGAGGAGATCACCGCTGAGGAGATCACCTCCTGGACGGCCGAGTTCGACGCGGCCGACGAGGTCGTCGAGGTCACCGAGACTGAGGTTGTTGCTGAGGCCGACGGTGGCGACGGGTATCAGGAACAGCCGGCCGACGATCCGTGGCGGCCCGCGATTCATCTGCCGCTTGCCGATCCGTACCAAGCCCCGGAGGGCTACTACATCAAGGGCAACACACACTCGGGCCTGTACTACACCCCGGAGTCAGCGCTCTACGACAACACGATCCCCGAAGTCTGGTTCGCCAGCGAGGACCTGGCACAGGCCAACGGCTTTGTAAAGGCACCCGAATAGCCAACGGCCGCCGCTGACGGTCGGCGGGAACCCAAGATTCAGACCTTGCGGATCACCGTCACGACCTTGCCCAGGATGGCGGCCTCGTTGCCCGGGATCGGGTCGAACGCCGGGTTGTGCGGCATCAGCCACACCTGACCCGCGGTCCGCTTGAAGGTCTTGACAGTCGCTTCGCCGTCGATCATCGCCGCGACGATATCTCCGTTGTCGGCGACGTTCTGCTGACGGATCACCACCCAGTCACCGTCGCAGATCGCTGCGTCGATCATCGACTCGCCGACCACCTTGAGCAGGAACAGCGACCCCTCGCCGACGAGTTCGCGCGGCAGCGGGAAGACATCCTCGACCGCCTCTTCGGCCAGAATCGGTCCGCCTGCGGCGATCCGCCCAAGGACCGGGACGAACGTCGGTTCCGGCAGTGCGTCGGAACCCGCGACATCGGTGACCGCCGATGGGGTCGTATCCTCGGTGCCCCGTACGTCGACGGCCCGCGGCCGGTTCGGGTCGCGGCGCAGGTAGCCCTTGCGTTCGAGGGTGCGCAATTGGTGCGCTACCGATGAGGTCGAGGTCAGTCCGACCGCATCACCGATCTCCCGGATACTCGGCGGGTAGCCGCGACTGGTCACCGATGCCCGGATGACCTCGAGAATGGTGCGCTGTCGTTCGGTGAGGCCGGCCGCGCCCTCGCGGGTTGCCGGTGTTCTCGTGCTGTCGGTCATGGGCCCGAATCTAGCCGGGATCCGCCCGATTATCAAACATGTGTTCGAGCGTGTCGCTTTCCGGGCCGGCCCGGACTCGTGCGCGCCGGGCTTGTCGGGGCCCCGTCGTATGGTTCGGACACGCCCGATCAGATGTTCGAATATCGAACATGTGATCGAGTATATTCGAACACAAGAGCGAACGCCCGTAGGAAGGAACCTCCCAATGACAGTCCTAGACGACCGGCATCAGCTGGACTGGAACGGGGCATGGTCCCCACGGCCCGATACCCGGCGCCGTCCCGTCGTCCGCCCAGGTCGGCAGCGCCCCGGCCAGAATCGGCCCGCGGTCGCATCGCTGCAGTACCGGGGCAGCGGTGTTGCGAGGTCCTCGGCTCCGTCCGGCTCAGCTTCCCATGGGTGGTCCTGCACGCCACGCTCCCGCCGGCCGGTGAGCACCACGGTGACCATTGCGCTGGCCGGTCTGGCCGCGTTGATCACCCTGTGGTTGGGGGCCTTGGCGCAGTCCGGCGCACAGCGAGCCGCCGGGGCCGCGTCCGCGCCCGTTCTGGATCGGCTCGCGGTGGTCGAAATCCACGCTGGCGAGACGCTTCAGCAGTTCGCGGGGCGCATCGCGCCCGACGTGCCGGTCATCCAGACGGTGGAGCGGATCCGTGACCTCAACAAACTGGATTCGGTGTCGGTCACTGCCGGCCGGACGCTGATCGCGCCGGTCGGCTGATTGTGGCTGCACCGCGATGATCGTCGAAACCGCAGCTCCGGCAACTGAGATGGGCGGTCATCCGGGCCGTGCGGTGATGGCAGTCCGGGGCCGGGCCCGGGTAGGCTCGCAGACGTCCGGGGTGGTTCATGGTGGGGGAGAGGGAGTGGTCATGCACTGTCCTTTCTGTCGCAACCCCGATTCCCGGGTGGTCGACTCCCGCGAGGCGGACGAGGGCCTGGCCATTCGACGCCGCCGCTCCTGCCCGGAGTGTGGCCGGCGATTCACGACCGTCGAAACCGCGGTGCTAGCCGTGGTCAAGCGCAGCGGCGTGACTGAACCGTTCAGTCGGGAGAAGGTGGTCAGCGGCGTCCGCCGTGCATGCCAGGGGCGGCATGTCGATGATGATGCGCTGAGCCTGCTGGCTCAGCAGGTCGAGGACGCGGTACGGGCGGCCGGTTCGCCGGAGGTGCCCAGCCACGAGGTGGGCCTGGCCATCCTGGGCCCGTTGCGGGAGTTGGACGAGGTCGCCTATCTCAGGTTTGCCTCGGTGTACCGGTCCTTTTCGTCGGCCGAGGATTTTGAACGCGAGATCGAGGCACTGCGCGCGCATCGTGAGGTCGGGACCGCACGCTGAACCGTCATCCCAGGTGCTGGATGCCGTCGCTGACCACCCGTCCGGCCACTTGGACCCAGCCTTCCGGATTCCACTTGGTGACGATGTCCGACCCCTTGCCCTGCGTGATGCGCAGATCGCGGCTCAGATGGTCGGTGATTCGGATCGCCGCCGCGCCGGTGGCCTCATCCTCGGGAACGCCGAGCTCATTGGCGAACATCCGCGACCGGATGTGCCCGCTGTCGTGGTCGACCCAGGCCCACAGGTAGTGGTACGCGTCGTCGGCGTAGTCGGCGGGATCGGCAGCGAGCACCTGGTCCACCGACGCAAGGTCGTGGATGGCGAATTCCGGCCCCCACTCCGAGCGGGCCACCACGGCGGTCAGGTTATCGGGGAAGCGGACCTGGACGATGCCTGCCGGCACCTGCAAGGTGTTGACCGGTGTGCCTCGCTCGCGCAGCCACCATGCCGCCCCGACGGTGGGATGACCGGCGAACGGCAGCTCAGTGGCGGGGGTGAAGATATGGGCGTGAGCGGTAGTGGAACCGTTGTCCGGCAGATCGATGAATATCGTTTCGCTGTAACCCAATTCGGTGGCGACGGCTTGCCGCTGCGCGGCCGGTATGGTGGCGGCGTCGACCACCCCAAGAGGGTTGCCGAATGCGCCGTCCGCATCGGTGAACACTCGTAGCACGGCCACGTCGACGCCCATAAAACGACCCTACGCCGTCTGGCTCAATCCCCGTCGGTGCCCGGGTCCTTGAACTCGTCCGTGTGCTGGGCCAGGAACCGTTCGAACTCGGCGCCGAGTTCCTCTCCGCTGGGCAGATCCTCGTCGCGGGCCAGCAGCGAACGGTTCTCCTGGGCGGCGACGAATGCGTCGTACTGGCGTTCCAGTGCACCGACGACCTGGGCGACCTCGTCGGAGGCCTCCACCTGCTCGTCGATCTTGCTGCGCACCGCTGCGGCGGCCTCATGCAGGGCGGTCAACGGGAACTGCAACGATGCCGACTCGGCGACCTGTTCCAGCAGTGCCTCCGCGGCGGCAGGATAGTCGGTCTGGGCCAGGTAGTGCGGTATGTGGACGGTGAACCCGACGGCCTCGTGCCCATGCTGGGCCATTCTGAACTCGAGCAGATTCGACACGCTGCCGGGCACTTGGACCTCGCCTACCCAGGGCTGGTGGTCGGCGATGAGATCGCGATTGTTCGAATGCGCTGTCATGCTCACCGGGCGGGTGTGCGGAACCGCCATCGGGATAGCTCCCAGGCCGATGGTGCGCCGGACACCCAGCCGTTCGGCGAGCAATCGCACAGCGGTGATGAAGCGCTCCCACTGCAGGTCCGGCTCCAGTCCGGCCAGGAGAAGAAAGGGCGTACCGAGGGAGTCCCGCAGTGCGTAAAGGCTGAGCTGCGGATCCTCGTAGTGGGTGAAATGGTCGGTCTTGAACGTCATCGTCGGCCGGCGGGACCGGTAGTCGAGCAGATCGTCGATGGCGAAGGACGCGACGAGTTCGGTGTCCATCGAACTCTTGAGGTGCTCGGCAGCCAACCGCACGGCGTGCCCCGCATCGGAGAAACCCTCGAGCGCATGGATCAACACCGGCCCGCGTCCATCGGTCGACGCCAGCTGCGGGGCCGGGACCTCCAACTCGTACATCCGGTCTGGCCGGTGGATGGGGCCGCGATCGTCAGCCAAGGTGTGCCTCCTTGCTCAATACACCTGCGGTATGAAGCACCTCGCTACACAACGCACGGGCGGCGGTACTCGTTCCCGCAACCCTAAATGCTGTCCCCAACGCCGGGTTCATGCACAACCGTCGACGTGAGGAACTCCCGCCGCGGGTGATCCGACGGACTGCGCTGACAACGTCGGGGCATGACTACACCCCACCCTGAGTTACCCGACCCTGAATTCCGCTTCACCAAGCCCGGCGCGCTGATTGCGGCGCTGCCCGCTGTGCTGGGCTTCGTCCCGGAGAAATCGCTGGTCATCGTCTCCCTCGAACAAGGGCGGATGGGCGCGGTGATGCGCGCTGACCTGGCTGAGGATCTCATCGACAATGTCGGACGATTGGCCGAGGTCGCCGCGACGTCGGGTGCAGACACGGTGGTAGCGGTCATCGTCGATGTCGATGGCGCGCTGTGCCCGGTCTGTGAGGTCGATCACCGCAGGTTATGCGATGCGCTGACCGCAGCGCTCGAGGACCACCACATCGCGCTCTACGCCGCGCACGTGGTCGACCGGGTTGAATCGGGCGGACGCTGGCATTGTGTCGATGGTTGCGGCGCCGGCGGGGTCGTCGAGGACCCCACTGCATCGCCGCTTGCCGCCGCCGCTGTGCTCGACGGTAGACGGCTCTATCCCCGACGCGCCGATCTGAAAGCGGTCATCGCGGTCACCGACCCGGATCGGTCCGCCGCGTTGGCCGATTCGATCCGTACCCAGGCCGCGGTGCGCAAGGCCGCCTGGGAAGCCGATCCGGACGGCTGCGGCCGGAGCGACGTCCAGACTGCGTTGGCGCTGGCGGCCAGGGTGCGCGAGGGCGCCGAACTCAGCGACGATGAGCTGGCCCGGTTGGCCTGCGGGCTGACCGACGTAGCGGTACGCGACACGCTGTACGCATTGGCGGTCGGCGTGGACGCCGCCGCCGCCGAATCGTTGTGGGCGGTGCTGGCCCGCTTCCTGCCGGAGCCATGGAGAGTGGAAGCACTTGTGTTGCTGGCATTTTCGGCCTACGCGAGAGGCGATGGGCCGCTCGCGGGATTGTCTTTGGAGGCTGCGCTGCGCAGTAGCCCGGACCACCGGATGGCCGGCATGCTCGATACCGCGCTGCAATCCGGGATGCGGCCCGAGCAGATCCGTGAGCTCGCCGGCACCGGTTACCGCTTGGCGCGGCGGCTGGGTGTCAGCATCCCGCCGCGGCGTGCGTTCGGCCGCGCGGTTTAGACCTTTTCAACCTTGACTGCGTGGGCCATCTCATGCGGCAGCAGGACGTTCTCGTGGCCGCCCACCACGATCGTGACGTCGCCATCGGGACTGTTCTGCACCGCAACGCGGGCATTGGGAACGATGCCGGCCTCCTTGAGGCGGCCGATCAATTCGACGTCTCCCTGCACATGCTCGGTCAGTTGGCGCACCACAACCGCCACCGAGTCACCGACCGGCAGCTCGGTCAAACGCGCCAGGTTCGCACCGTCCCGCTTGATGTCGGCCTCATCAAGGCCGAGCAATCCCAGGCCCGGGATCGGGTTGCCGAAGGGTGAGACGGTGGGGTTGTCGAGGACCTGCACGAGCCGACGCTCGACGTCCTCGCTCATCACATGCTCCCAACGGCAGGCCTCGGCGTGCACCTCTTCCCACGGCAGGCCGATGATGTCGACCAGCAGGCGCTCGGCCAGGCGGTGCTTACGCATCACCGAGATCGCCAGTCGGCGCCCCTTCTCGGTCAGTTCAAGGTGGCGATCACCGGCGACCCGCAGCAGGCCGTCGCGCTCCATCCGCGACACCGTCTGGCTCACCGTCGGGCCGCTCTGTTCCAGCCGCTCAGCGATCCGTGCCCGCAGCGGGATCAGGCCCTCCTCCTCGAGGTCATAGATCGTGCGCAGGTACATCTCGGTGGTATCGACCAGATCGTTCATTAGGACACCCTTCGTCGCACCGCGAGTCTACTTGCCTAGCTGCGGCAATGGGCTGCGGTCGCGGCCGGCGGGTGCCCGTACGCAGTGCGCCCGCCGGGTATCGGCGGGCGCACTGGCTCACAGAAC
>LFFF01000013.1 GCA_001510415.1 Actinobacteria bacterium casp-actino6
GCTAACGCACGCCCTGTTTGGCGTAGACGACCCGTAAGATATGGCCGGCCTCCGGACCCATCACGGCGGCGGCCAGCTCGCAGAACGTCGCGGTGAAGCGGGGTCCGTGCGCGGGAGCCTCTGAGGCGCACAGGTGGTGGGCCACCTCGTGCAGGATCACCAACTCACGCAGCGCCCAGTCCGCGCTGAGGCGGTCCGCCACCGCGATCACCCCTTCACCCGCGGCACCCTCATAGTGCGCGGCTGTCGCCGAGCGCCGGGACCTGACCGTGATGCGCCCGGCCCCCGGCTGGAGCCCGGCCACCGCGGGAAGCGCCAACACCTCGTCGACATAGCGCTGGACCGATGCCACCGATCCGAATCGCGCCTCCGCGGGAAGGGTGATCGACTCGCCGAAGAAGTCGATGGCGCGTGAATTGTGTTGAGCGGCCCGGTCGAACAGGGTGCGAACGAACTCCTCTGCCGCGTAGACGCGGGACCGCTGGGTATCTCGCGCGGTCACCGCGGCAGCCGGGCCCGCGTTCCCGGCAGCTCCGGGTTGGCGCCCAGTCGGGCCTGCCGGCCCGCCCTGTCCCCCGCCCGCCGGGCCGCTGATGAGTAGCCGGCCGACGCGCTGCTGGCACGCCAGGTGCCGCGGGCCCTGGAGGCCGTCCGGTAGTGGTCGCGGAGTTCAACGTCTTTGTTGCGCAACGCAAGTGCGGTCCCTGGCGCCGCGGCGCCGGACTGGGTTGCCTCGCGCCGGGCCTCGTCGCGGGCCTCGGAGAGCCGTTGGCCCACCCGGGTGCCGAACGCAAGTTGGAAGTTCAGCCGGGCGGTGATGGTCGGGGTGGGGCGGTGCGCCCCGGTGGCCAGATACGCGTCGCAGGACCGCACCATCTGTACGACCAGGCTGGCGTACAGCGCATGACTGGCGTCGATGTCCTCGGCGAACCCATAGGCGTAGACGAATGTCGAGTTCGATGCCACATCGCAGCGGACGTCGTTGGCCGCGGCGATAACCGCGAACAGTTGCACATAGGTCCGCAGGCCGCGCGATCCCGGCTCGCCGATGGTGATGGTCCGCTGGGTTGGCTCCTGGGCCGCGGTGCGGGTGGCCGAGTGCGACCGGGCCACCGCGAGGTCGATCGAGGTCGCTGTGGCCAACCGCTGGGCTGCCGCCATGAAGGCCTCCGCCTCGTGGGCGTTATCGGTACCTTCGGCCTGGCGCAGCAGCGCGGCGATCCGGGCAAGCATCCTGTCGTCGTGGGTCATGGGCGTCACGCTAGGCGACGGGGCCGACGCCGCCACCGAGGCGGGCGTGCCGGCCGGGGAGCTATCCCCACCGGGCAATCCGTGCACAGGGCGGCGATCCACAACACGAGCCCAACCCTAATGGGCTACTCGGCGGCGAACCGACTCAGCGCATCGGTGAGTTGAGCGGACAGCGGACCCGGCTTGGCGTAGTTGGCCACGTTGTCGGTCGGGTCATCGCGCAGCACGTGGTTGACACCTGTGAGTTCGACAACGTCGAGCGCGGTGTGCTCCAACGCCCGGGTCAACGCCTCCATACCGGTGCACGGGGCCTGGCCGTCGGCGTCCGAACAGGTGAGCAGTACCGGGGTGCCGGACGGGACGCGCTCGGCCAACTCCAACGGGTCGATGGCGTCGGCCTCGGCGACCGCCTTGACGTTGCCCGGGTTGAGGATCGCGCCAAGGCCGTCGGGCAGGGCCGCCGGCGCCGACCCGGTGCCGCGGACCCGGGCGACGGCATCCTGCCACGCGGCGAGCACCTGATCGGCCTGCTGCGGGGTCTTGCTGCCGTTGCGCACCGCCGCTGTCATCTCGCCGCTGACCCGGTTGCCGATCAGGTCGAGGTAGCGCGCGGACAACGGCTGCAGCAGGCCCAGGGAGTGGATCCTCGGCGCCCCGGGTGCGGTGTCATCGGCCAGTGCCATGGCGTGCACGGTGCCCTCGCCCACTGCGTACACGGACAACCGGCCGGCGTCGGTTCCGGGCTGTTCGGCCAGGAAGCGGGCGGCCGCCCGGGCCCCGGTGGTGTAGACGGCGCTGCCGATATCAGCCGGTCGGCCGGCGTACGGGCCCAGGCCGGTGGCTCCAGTTCCGACCTTGTCGTAGCGCAGGGTCGCCACCCCCTGGTCGGACAGGAACTCGGCCAGCTGACGCATATTGCCGATGGGGCCGGCGACGTTGTTGTCACCGTTGCGATCGGTGGCTCCGCTCTCGGAGATCAGCAGCGCGGCCGGACCGGGCCCGTCCCCGGAGCGATGCCGATAGGTGCCGTGCACGGTCAACCCGTCGGCGAGGAAGCTCACCTCGTCATCGACCCAGACCCGTTCGCCGGCGCCGTGACTCGCGCAGCCGGACAGCAGCGCCGCGGCCAGGACCCAGACGACCACCCCGGCGGACAGCCGCCGGATCACAACCTGGCCTGGATCCAGCTGACGACGTCATCGAGCACACGGTCGCGTTCGGGCTCGTTGAAGACCTCGTGGTATAGCTCCGGGTACACCTTGAGTTCGCAGTCGGTCGAACCCACACACTCGACCAGACGCCGGCTGCCCTCTGCGGACACCAACTGATCGTCCTCACCATGCACGACCAGCAGGGGGGCGGTGATACCGGGAGCGCGCTCCGGCATGCTCTCGCCCACCAGCAGCAGCGCCTTGCCGATACCAGCCGGAATCTTGCCCCGGTAGACCAGCGGGTCGGCCTTGTAATCGGCCACCACCACTGGGTCGCGGGACACCAGATCGGCGTCGATCGACTCGATCGGCAGATCCGGCAGGATCGAACCGACCGCCTTGCCGATCAGCGCCTTGGCTTTCGAGACGCCGGTGTGGGCGGCGATCGCCGGCCCGGACAGCACCATCAGGTCGTATTCGTCCGGATACTGCACCCCGTAGGCGAAGGCGATCCCGCCGCCCATGCTGTGCCCGAGCACGATCCTGGTGGCTCCCGGATTCTCCGCGGTCGCGATGGAGACCAGGGTGCGGTAGTCCGAGACGTACTCCTTCATATCGCGGACCCGCACCCGCTTGCCCCCGGCGCGGCCGTGCCCCCGGTGATCGAGGGCATACGTGGCCAAACCGGCCTCGCCGAACCGTTGCGCCACATGGTCGTAACGGCGGGCATGCTCCCCGTAGCCGTGGGCGAGTGCGACCACCCCGCGCACCCCGGTGTCCGGTGTCCACACGTCGTAGACGATCGGAACCCCGCCCATACCCTCGAACGTCCGCTCCGTGCAGGTTGTGACCATAGGGCGAGGGTAGCGATCGAACACGGGGGTGGATTCGCACCCCACGATCTCCCTGCCGTTCGCCGGATCGACCGCGCCGGATCCACTGCCCGGACGCGGTGTCAATTGGTTTGCGGCAGTTCGTGATACGTCCGCATCGGATCGGAGACCAGGCCGTTACCGATGTTGACAGTGGGGCGCATGAGGCTATCGTTATTAGCGCCCGCCCTTGTTGTCCGGACGAAAGGCAACCCGTGCCGAGCCCCGCCGCCGCCGTTCGTCGCGCCGGCCGACTGCTGGCCGCGACCACCTGCCTGGTGCTCAGCATGACCACCAGCCCGCCTGCGCTCGCCGCCGACGGCCGCGACAGACTCGCCCAGGCGATCGCGACCACCCGGGGCAGCTATCTGGTCTACAACTTCGGCGACGGCTTTCCCGCCCCGATGCTCAACGCCGCAGGCAACTGGTACGAGATGAACAACGGCGGCCATCTGATGATCGCCAAGGCCGCCTCCCAGCGCCTCGCGCCCCGGCTGCTGGTCGACACCCATCGGGGATATCAGGCCCGCTGTGAGATGACCCCGGGGGCACGGACCGGCGAGGGGTTGGCGCAGGCATCGGAGACCTACACCCCGCTGCAGGCCTGGCAGGTCCTCGGCCAGCCGACCATCGCCATCAACGCCAACTTCTTCGACGTCCGGTCGCAAAAGGCCGGCTCCTGGAAGACCACCGGATGCAGTTCACCGCTGGGCGCCTACGTGGACAACACCGGTCAGCTGGGTCGGACCAACACCGCGGTGACCGGGACCGTGGCCTACGCCGGCAAGCAGGCCCTCTCCGGCGGCGACGAGGTGTGGACGGCCCTGAGCACGCTGATCCTTCCGGTGCGTGGGGCACCGTCGATCGTCACCCCGGCAGACAGCAGCGACTACGACGCCGCCTCCCCCGTGATCGCCAGGCTGATGGAGAACGGCACCCGGTTCGTGGCGGTGGCCGGCCTGAAGCTTCTTGCCCCCGGCGACACCGGTCAGCTGAACGACCCCGGCCCGAGCGCGGCACGCACGGCGATCGCCTATTCCCGGGACAAGGACGAAATGTACGTGTTCCAGGGCGGCAGCTATACGCCCGACCAGATTCAGGACCTGTTCCGCGGACTGGGTAGCGATACCGCCGTCCTGCTCGACGGTGGCGGCTCGTCGGCCATCGTGTTGCGCCGTGAGAGCGGCGGGATGTGGGCCGGCGCCGGTTCACCACGCGGATCCTGCGATACCGCCCAAGTTCTTTGCGACGCCCGTGAGCGGGCGCTGCCGAGTTGGCTTGCCTTCAACTGAGGCGGAACGTTTACAGGCCGAGTTTGGGTGTCAGGTCCAGCGAGGTGACCGTTGTCATCTTGGTGACCCGCCAGTCCCGGCCTTCGCGCTGCATTTCCAGCCGGTAGGACAGGTACTTCAACGACGGGATGTTGTTGTTCTGCGGGCTGGTCGAGGTGGTGTTGGTGTAGACGATCGCGGTGGCCTCGTCATCCCGAAGCGATTCAACTGCCGCACCGACCACCTGCGTGCTGCTGGTGACCTTGGCCTGCTTATTGGTGGCGGCGATCGCGTCCACGTACTTTCGGTACTGATCCTCGAATCCCCCGCCGAGATACTGGGCCGAGCGGTCGGAGAGGCTGTCCATATCCTCCGGTGTGTAACTCCAGAGTGTGGTGATCGCCTTGGCAGCGGTTGCGGCGATCGTCATCTTGGTGGCCACCGTCGCACGATCGGACAGATAGGGCTGTAACGCGGCCCCGGCGAACGCGCCGGCCGCGACGAAGGACGCCGCCGATGCGGCGATCACGGCTCTGGTGTTGCGCTGCAACCACGTACGCCCGTCGGCCCGTTCGGTCCCGGACGCCGGTTCCCCGGCGGCCTCGTCACCGGGGGGAGCCTCGTTGTCCTCCGCAGCCTCAGCCTCCTCAGCCTCAGCCTCAGCAGCCTCAGCCTCGACGGCCTCCACGGTATCGGCGACAATCTCGTCCACCGTGTCGGTCGGGACTGCCTTCTCGCTCAGATCACCTGAATCAGGTCGCTGACTTTCCACTGCTCACCTTCCTTAACCGCGGTGACTTCCCAGCGGCTTGCCGTTTCGACCTTCTGGCCGTCGGGCATCTTCGTTGTCATGTTCGCCACCGCCACGACGGTGGCGCTGCCGTCGTCGTTCCACTGCGAAATGCCGAGTTCCTGAACGACCCCGACGGCTGGTTCGGCCTGGGCCACCTGGATGACGATATTGTCCATCATCTCCTTATAGAGCGTGGCGAAGCTCCCGGTGCCCAGGGCCAGAACATTGTCGGCGTACTCGTTGGCGTTGAACGGATTCGGCGAGGTGTACTGGGCGATGAACGACCGCACGAAGCTCAGCACGGCAGCCTCCCGAATCTCGGTCCGCTGCTGCATCTGCCGGTCGGCGAACACCACTGCACTGACGGTCAGTGCTGCCGTCAGGATCACCGCGGCCAGCCCTGAGGCCAGTGCCAGTCCCCGGCGGCTGGGCTGCGGATCGGGTATCCGAAACGGATCGACCGATCCGGGTTCGACCAGGCGGCGCGGGCTCATCGACCACCGGCGCTCGGAGATGGCGCCGCCGCACTGGGCTTCGGCGGGGCGGGCTTGGGCGTGGCCGCACCGGGCTTGGGCGTGGCCGCACCGGGCTTGGGCGTGGCCGCACCGGGCTTGGGTGCCGTTGGTTTGGCCGCACTGGGCTTCGGTGCAGCGGGTTCGGATGTGGACGAATCCTGCGTTGACTCGGGTTTGGCCGGCGGGCTCGGCCTGGGCGGTGCCAGGACCGTCAGGTTCGCAACTTTCCAATCCCCGCCGGGTTTCTCGAAGTCGACCCGCACGGATGCGCTGATGAACCGTTGCTGGCCTGCCGCGCCGCGCTGGCCCTGCAGGAGCATCAGCATCGTGGCGCGGTCGGCCGTGGCGGACAGCACGGCGCTGTTGCTGACCCAGTAGTCGTTATCGACCGGTCCGGTCTCGCGCACTGCGGTCTGCTGCTTGATCACCTCGGGACGGTAGCCGTCGGTCACCAGCGACTGGGCGCGGGCGAAATCCTCGTCGACACTGTCCTTGGTGTAGCTCAACATGTCGACAACGATCTTCGGGCCCCGGTCCTCGATCTCAACGCGCGCCTCAGCGCCCGCCTGCTGCGGCCGATAGACGCCGAGATAACCAAGACCGGCTGCCAGAACGGCTAGCGCAGCTGTGATTGCCGCGACCGTCCCAGCGGGCCGCCGCAAATCTCGGCGCGGGCCGTCGACCTCCCTGACTTCGGTATGTGACAGCAGATCGGCGAATGTCCGGCCACGGTCATCGATCAGTGGCCACAGCCAACCAAGGAACAGCGGCAGGGTATCGAGCAGGTGGGCCGCGTCCCGGGCTAGCAGCCGCCACGGACCGGGCCTCAGCCCGTCGCGATCCACAACCGCGATACCAAAGACCGACCGGCCCATCGACCAGCCGGTGATGGCCGGCGCCACCAATCGGTTGACGCCGATTGCCACCACCACCAGGGCCGCGAGAACCAGACACACCCACGACACCGCGCCGCCCCGCGGGGCGGACCATCCGATCAGCAACAGACTCAGTGCCGCACCGAAAGCGAGTAACACATCGATGCAGAATGCGCCGGCCCGTGCCCCCCAACCAGCGGGGCGAACCTCCAGCCCGTCGTGGCTTACCTCGGTTCCGCTCAGAACGTCGTCGAGGGCGACGGTCACTTGCTCACCGGTTCGATGTTGTCGATCTTGTAGATCCCGCCCTCCGGCAACATTCTGACCCGCAACCGGTAACTGAGTTCCTGGTCCTGCTGCTGGACGTTGGACATCGATACCCGCGTCGCCACCAGGACGTCGATGGAGCCGTCGTCGTTGTGCTTCTCGGCGGCCGCCCGCATCTGGACGATCTTCACTTGGGCGTTGACCGTCTCGTAGGCATCCGCCAAAAGCCCGCTGTAGAGATTCGCCTGCGGCGCGTAATTCTCGGTGGCGCATTCGACGATCTTGCGTTGGCTATCCTTCATCGCCTCGAGGTCGGGGGCCTGGGTAGCTGTGATGCAGTCCTTGGCGGCAGCCACTGCGAGCACCTCATCGTCGGCCGCGGCGGCGTTGGTGCGGTGGCCCAGAAGGGCAATCACACCGGCAGCGGCCAGCAACAGCGCTCCCACGACGACCGTGGCGATGGTCCCGGCCAACCACCTTCCGGTGAGCAGCATGGACGCGGGCACATCGCTCCGATCGTCAATCACATGATCGCTGAGTTCAGGAGCGGGTTCTACCGTCTCGTCAGCTTCCAGTGGCGGGGTTGGGGTCAGCTGACCGGAGCCAGCATCTCCTTCCATCCGTCATCTCCTGTATTCGTCGAGTTCTTGACGGTGTACTTCGTACCATCCGGTCCGACGATCTCACCGCTCGCGGCATTGTAGGTCGCCGAGGTGTTCGTTGCCGGCGCCGCCGGGGTGTAGTCGCACGTGCCAGGCTGCGGCCATCCCGGCTCCCATGGACCGGCACACTGCACCGTGCCCTGCCCCGGAGGCGACACCGGGTCGCTCACCGGTGGCGTCGGAGTCTGCGGCAGCAGGTCGGCGGCCAGCGGATTCATCCCGTTGTTGATCGACGGGGCCGGGATGACCGTACCCGGGTTGACCGGCTGATCACACCGGGCGCCGGCGGCGGGGCAGTTCAGCATCTGGTCCGGGTCGCCGTACCAGGGGTTGGTACCCAGCGGGGTGTACGGTTCCTCGTCGCGGCACTCCAATGGCGTCGCCGCCCGCTTGCCCGGCACATCGACGCAGGGCAGGTTGCGGACGCCCCGGACCACGTTGGACGGTGTCTCCTGCGGGATCTTGCAGTAGAGGCCGTTCTCAACAGGCCGAACGGTGGTGTCGGCCGGGGCCCGCCACTCACTGGCCGGAAGGAAGCCGGTGAGGCAGGGTGGCGGCTGGTTGATCGACAGCGCGAGGTCCAGGTTGGCCTGGCCGGGATAGGTACCCGTGATGGCCTGTGCGGCGATGGGCGCCTGCGGGAGCAGCACCAAAGCCTGCTCGACTCCCTTGTTGTAGCGCTTCAACATCTCCAAGATGATCGTGGTGTTGGCCAGCGTCTGCGGCAGAGCGTCCTGTACATCCACGAACAGCGTGTTGAGTCGCTCGGCGGTCGGCGCCCCCTGCCCCAGAATGCTCTTGACGGAGGCGTCCTGCTCCTTGGCCTGGCGGGTCAGCGAGTTCAAGTTGGCCGCCCAGGTGTAGATGGCGTCGGCCGACTGGACCTGGCTGTCGAAGATCGGGGGCGCATTGTCGACGATGTCGTTGATATCGCCGATGTTGTCCTTCAAACCGGTCACGAAAGACTGTGTGTTGTCGACCAGACTCTGCAGTGTCGGTCCGATGCCACCGACGGCCTGAGCAGTCTCGGTGAGCAGGACCGGAATCTTGTCGGAGGGGATCGCTGCCAGCGCCTTGTAGGTGTTGTCCAATGCCGGCCCGACCGCCTGCGGAACGCTGCTCTTGGTGACGACCTGCCCCGGCTGGAAGAACTGATTGGATTCACCGGTCGAGACGAAGTCGAGGAACTGCTCACCCACCGCGGTCACCGAACCGACCTTCGCGGTCGCATCCGTCGGGATCTTGTACTTGTCGCCGATGCTCAGGGTTGCCCTGGCTCCGGTTTCGGTCGGCTCCATACCGGTCACCTTGCCGATGGTGACCCCCCGGTAGGTGACGTTCGCCGTCCGGTACAGGCCACCGGCCGACGGCAGATCCACCTTGAGGTCGTACTGGCCGATGCCGGCGACACTGGGCAAGCGCAGAAAGTACACACCCAGGGCCAGCAGAGCGATGACAGTCAGCGCACTGAAAATCGCCAACTGTGTCTTGACGAAGCGGGTAAGCAGCATCAGATCCCCCTGTTACTCGCCACGCTCGACATACGGTCCACCATCGGTCATATTCGGGTGCGGTGTGAACCTGACGTCCGGGATCATCGTCGCCGGGTCACGGCCCCACGACTGCTCAAGCGCACGCAGCATGCCCGACACGCCGGTCCCTGTCAGGAACGCATTGTCGATGGAACTGAGGGTGAGGTCGAGAGTCAGCGACAGGTTCATGTAGTCGCCCCGCACAACCTTCGGAATGTTGTCGATCGGGTACGGGTTGGTGACTGCGAGCCGCAGCGCATCGAGGAAATACGGTGCGCCACGACCCAATTGGGTCAGTGGACGCTGCAGCAACTCGAGGTTGGTGCGCAGGTCTGCCTGTGCGGCCGACAACGTCTCACCGGTCACCTGACCGAACCTGCCCAATGCGATCACCGCGTCGGCAACCTGGTCACGAGCACCGGCCAGATAGCTCATCAGCGGCGGGAGATCGACGAGCAGGCGGTCCAGGGTGTTGTTGCGGCGGGCCACGTACGTGAACAGATTGCTGGTGGACTCCAGGGCCTGGGCGATGTCATCACGCTGTTTGTTCAACCCAGCGGTCAACACGTCCAGGTTATTCAGAAATGACCGAATCTGCTCGGCGTTGCCGGTGAGCAGGTTGTTGACCTCGTTCTGAATCACCTCGAGGTTCGGGATGCCCCCGCCGCGCAGCACGGTCGCCAGGCTGGCCAGCGTGCGCTCGACCGTCGGGAACGATGAGCTCCTATCCAACGGGATGATGTCCCCGTTGCGCAGCGGCTCCGACGAGGGTTTAGCCGGCGCAGCCAGTTCGACATGCTGGGTGCCCAGCAGGCTGCTCTGCCCGATCTTGGCGGTCGCATTAGCCGGCAGTTGCACGCCCGGCTCGATGGCCAGCGTCAGCGTTGGGACCCAGTCCTTCAACTCGATCTTGCGCACGGTGCCGACAAACACGTCAGCGACCCGAACCCGGCTGTTGACGTTGAGCGCCAAGGTATCGGCGATCTGAACGTAAACGGTCTCCGAGCCCTTCTGGCTGCCCGGTCCGACCGCCAGCGGGAGGTTGGCGATCCCCTGCCAGCCGCACGAACTGAGGGTGACCGCAGCGGCTCCGAGCGCAACCGCGCGCAGACTCAGCCGTCGGATCCGGAATTTCGCGCTCACTGTCCAGCCCCCATCTCAGCAGGCAACATCGGTCCCTGCAGCGGTGCCACGGGTGCCGCCGGTGCGGGTTCCACGTTCCCGATCAACTCGGAGGCAGGCGGCGGCCCGGGGATCACACCCGGTGCCGGCGGCGGATTGGGCGGTGCCCCCGGATACCACGGCGGAGGCAGCGGATTTTTCTGGTCATAGGAGTTCGACGGCGCGCCGCCACGTGGGCCGCCAGGCGGATACGACGCCGGGTCCGGACCACCCATCAGCGCGGCCAGCGAGTCCGGGGTCAGCATATTCGCCGTGAACGGCTGAACTTGGGTGCCCTGCATACCGGGTGCGACTATCCAGCCCGGCTCATGGTTGCCGTGCGAGAACAACGTGTCCCGCGACCAAATACCCGGGACGGTGGTGTCCTTGTACCCCGGTGGCGGACGGAGGCGCTCCTCGGAGTACGCCACGTACTTGGGTAGCGTCGCGGCGCTGGCGAACTGGTTCACCCCGAACGGCAGATAGTTGAACTTAGTGGCGTCCAGGATCGGCGCCAGATACTGGGCACAGAGTTCCGCCGAGTCCTGATAGCCCAGCCGGCTGCCGGCCTGGATGGCGCTGCAGAGGAATTGCATCGGATTGGCCCAACTGGCGATCGCCGGGATCGAGACGATGGCGCCGTGGGTCGGGTGGTAGATGTTGTTGACGTTCGCCAAAAGGGTCGGATAGACGTGCAGCAACGTCTCGATACCATTGCGCGCGTCGGGCTGCATCAGCACATTGGTGACGTCCGCGAGATTGTTGATGTTGTTCGACAAGAGCGAACCGTTGTCGTCGACGAACGTGCGCGCGGTCGTGAGCAGGGCGTCAATATCTCGCAACCCCTGGGCAAGTTCCTGGTCGGAGCTGTTCAGAGATGTGGTCAGGGTGGCCAGGTTGTTGTTCAGCGCAACGAACTGCTGGTCGCTCTGATGCAGGGCGTTGACGAACACCGCGAGACTCTTGGTGACCTTGAAGAGGTCGCCGCGGCCGCTGTTGAGGGCGGCGACCGCATCGGAAAGCGCGCGGAAGGTCGTGTTGACCTGCTGGCCCTTACCGCTGAGGGTGTCGGCGAGCGACTCGACGAGATCACCCAGCGGACCCTTCGGCTGACTCGGGGTCGGGCCGAGTTCAGTCACCAGTTTGTCGAGCTGGACCCGGATGTCGTCGAACTCGACCGGCACCTGGGTACGTTCCAGTGGAATGACCGCGTTGTCCGCCAGAGCGGGCCCGCCGGAGTAGGGCGGAGACAACTGCACCACGCGCGATGCCACGATCGTCGGGTTCAGGATTGACGCCGTGGCGTCCGCGGGCACCTTGTACTTGCTGTCGAAGCTCATCGTCACGCGCATCTTGTCGCCGGCCGGTTCGATGCTGTCGACCTTTCCGACCTTCACGCCCATGATCTGGACCCGATCGTTCGGATACAGCGCCATCGCATCGGAGAAGTACGCGACCACAGTGGTGGTGGACGCCTTTTTGTACAGGTTCCAGCCAACGGTGACGGCGATCACCGCGAGGACGACGGCCACCGCACCAATGATCGCGCCGGTGCGGGAGACCTTGGACAGACCGAGGTTACGAATAGACATCGGCTATGACCCTCCCATGTCGACCGGAGCGATGTCCGGCGCGGGACCGGGCATCGGAGGCACTGGTACCGTGCGCGCTCCCGGCGGACCCGGGGCCAGTGCCGGCCCGGGAGCACCGGGCACCAGCGGACCGGGGAGTCCGGGCACTGCTGCGGCCGGCACCCCATGGTTCGGGGTCATCGCATCCGGATTGGGGGCGGACATGGTGAGCGGGGGTGGACCGAACCCACCGGGCACCGGGCCGTACGGGCCCTGAGTGGCACCGGCGCACGGCATCGGGTTGCCCGGGCTCGGGATTCCGTTGGCTGCCGGGGTGTAGGAGCACGGCGAACCGGGTCCTACGGCAGGGCCGGGGAATTCCGGCGTACCTTCCAACGGCTGCGGTGCGGCTGGAGGGGCACCGTTCGGTTGCGTTGCGCCGTTGGGATCCGGGAAGCGGAACGACGGCAGGCCGGCATTGCGCCAGAACTCCTCAGGGTCGATCCCGCGCTCTTTGAAAGCCGCGTCAACCCACGGCTGCAGAATCTGATAGGGCACCAGATTCACCACCAGAGCCTTGAAGAACGGGCCGGAGCCGACGCCCTCGACGAGCGAACCCATGAACTTCGCCCCGGTCTCGATCGAGAAGGCCAGTTCACTCTTGCGCTTGACGAGCACATCGGTGACGACCTGCAACTGCTCCAGCACGCCGGTGAGATTGGGGTTGTCCTCGACGAACCCGGAGAACTGCTGGGATACCGAGGACACGTTCTGGAGCAGCACATCGACGGCCCGGCTGCGCTCATTGATCGCCGCTAGCAATACCTGGGTGTTCACCAGCAGGCGGTTGATCTGTTCACCGCGGTTACCGAGTATTCCGGCGACCTTGTTCGCCTGGACGAGCAGATCCTTGAACTCGTCGTCACGCTTGCCGATAGTGTCGGAGAACCGCGCGACCCCATCAAGTGCCGCCTTGAGTTCCGGCGAGCTGGCGTCGAGGGTCTCCGAGAGCACGTTCAACGACGCCTTGACCGCCTTGAGGTCCCAGCCGGCGGTCTCGGTGGTCAGATCCGAGAACGCGTCGTACAGCTGATACGGCGTGGTGCTCTGTTCCAGCGGTAGCAATCCATTGACTGCCAGCGGCTTGGTGCCGCGGGACTCGATCTCCATCACCCGCTTACCGAGGATGGTGTCGGTCCGGATGGAAACCCGGCTGTCGGAACCGATTCGGTAGTCACCGAGCGTGAAGCCGACCTTGACCCGGTCACCGTCGATCTCCAGCGACTTGACCTGGCCGACGTCGTATCCGTTGATACGGACCTTGTCGCCGGGGTTGGACCCCGCCGAGTCGGCGAAGTGTGCGTAGTACATCGGCTTGGCGAACAGCATCGGGATGCTGGCGAAGCTCTGTCCGACGGCCACGACCATGATCAGGATCAGCAGGCCCAGGAGCCCCACCCGAACACGATTGGAGCCTTGCAAGGTCATCATTGCGGCGTGCACCTCCCCGACGGCTGCTTGGTGATCCGCACGGTGCGCACCGGTCCTCCGGGCTGAAGGCCGTTGAGCTTCAGGCTGATGTCACACAGGTAGAAGTTGTAGAAATCCCCGTAGATGCCGCCCACCCGGCCGATCATGTTGATAGCCGGCGGGTACTCGACCAGTAGCTGCTCGAGCTTTTCCGGTTCGTCGGAGAACGGCTGCAGGATGGTGCCGAGCTTCGGAATGGTCTCCTGCAGCAGCGGCCGGTCCTCGGCAAGCAGGCTGGCCAGAGTGCCGGAGGCGTTGCTGATGTCGGCGATCGAGGCGGCCAGTGGATCGGCCCTGTTCTTGAGTCCGGTGATGAGCACTTCGAAGTTGTTGACCGTCTGGTCGAAATCCTTCTCGTGCTTGTTCACCGTCGTAAGAACCGTATTGAGATTGGTAATCACTTCCCCGATCGCGCGGTCGCGGTCAGCCAGAGTCGCGGTCAGTTGCGCGGTCTGGCTCAAGATATTGGCCACAGTGCCGCCCTGGCCCTGGAACACGGTGACCAGGGAGGTGGCGATGTTGTTGACCTTCTCCGGATCGAGGGCCTTGAACAGGGGCTTGAAACCACCGATGAGGGCATCGAGGTCCAGGGCCGGCTGGGTGCGGGCAAGGGGAATGAAGCCGCCCGGCGGCAACACCCGGTCGGCCCCCTCGCCGGTGCCCCGATCCAGGTTGACGAACCTCTCCCCGATCAGGTTCGCGTAGCGGATTTGTGCACCAGTGGACTGGTAGACCGGCAACGACTTGTCGACGGCCAGGTCCACGAGTACCCGCTGACCGTTCTCGGTGAGCTTGACATTTCGCACCTTGCCGACCTCGACGCCGCCGGCCCGAACGAACTGCCCGCTCTTCAGGCCGCTGCCGTTGCTGAACTCGGCGGTGTAGGTGTTGTAGCGCTGAAAACGCAACTGACCAAACACCACCACGAGGAGCGCGGTGCACAGCGCCAGGATCACAGAGGCGATGCCGAGTTTGAGGGCTGTTCCTTTAATACTCATGGGTTGATCGTGTTCTCCCCGAACTGACGTCCCCAGACGTACTCGGTTAGTAGCGGTTGCCCGATCTCAAAGTGGTTGTAGGGCGCGATCGAGGCGCCGGTGTCGGCGACCAGCGCCGGCGCCGGCCAGAAGTCGCGGGTGACCTTCTGCCAGCAACCCGGTGCGCCGCCGGGCCCGCCGCGGGCGTTCACCCGGGGCAGGTTATCCGGGTAGATGTAGGGGTTCGGCGCACCCAGCGGCGCAATCGAAATCGCGTTCAGGGAGTAACCGTTTCCACCGAAGGTGGAGTTTGCCATTGGCAGGGCTTCTGCGTAGTTGCGCAACATGCAGTGCAACTCGGGGCTGTAGGTGTTGAGCAGTTGGGAGGTCGAGACGAGGTCGGACAGCGACCGGATCAGATAGGGGGCGCCGCGCTCGAAGACATCAGCGCCGGTGTTGCCGAAACCGGCCGACGCCAGCAGCACTGCATCAAGGTCACCGCGCTGGTTGTTAAGCGTCTGAACAGTGGTCAGCGCATTGTCCAGCCCGTCCCAAAGGTCGGGCCCGGCAGCGGTGTAGATATCGGCGAATCCGGCCAAGCGCTGCAGTCCGTACTGCAGGCGGGGCAGCCGCGGGTTGAGGTTGTCCATCGCGACATTGGCGTTGACCAGCGATTCGCCGAGTTTGGTGCCCAGACCGGTCAGCGCCTCCGCGGTCGCTGAGAGGGTGAGGTTGAGTTCTACCGGGTCAATCTTCTCGGCGATCCCGGTGATGGTCTCGAACAAGGTATTGAACTCGGTGGTCACCGAGCGGGCATCGATGACGTCGGTGCTGCTGATCCGCGCCGGGCTCGGATTCGACGGACTCGACAACGACACGTACTTGTTGCCGAAGATCGTGGTGGCTTCGATGTTGCCCACCACATTCGACGGGATCAGCTTGATGAACTTGGGGGAGACCTCGAGATCGAGCCGCGCCGCCTCTTTGCCGTCCCGCATGGTCGGCTCGATCGACTTGACCCGGCCGATCTCGACCCCGTTGTAGGTGACCTTCGAGTTGGGATCCATCACCAGGCCGGAGCGGGTGGCCACCATGGTCAGCTTGGTTTCCGGGGTGAGCTTGCCGCGGAACTGCAGCACCACGAAAGTGAAGATGAGCGCCAGGATGAGCAGCAGTACAGTGCCGGCCAGCTTCAGCGGGGGGGCATCGGGTTTGTTCAGAGGAGCAGTCATCGCTACACCGTCAGGTTGAAGTTCGGGTTGGTGCCGTACAGCGCCAACGAGGCGAACAGGACCACGAACTGGACCACCACAAGGGAGGTCCGCATCGACTTACCGACGGCCTCGCCCACACCCACCGGACCGCCGCTGGCGTTGTAACCGAAGTAGCAGTGGTTGATCATCACGATGATCGAGATGATGATCACCTCGATGAACGACCAGAAGACGTCGTTGGGTCGCAGGAAGGTGTGGAAGTAGTGGGCGTAGGTGCCACTTGACTGTCCGTACAGGACGGTGGTGGTCAGCTGCGCGGCCAGGAACGCCATGATCAGCGACATCGCGTAGAGCGGGATGATCACGACGGTGCCGGCCAGGATGCGGGTGGACACCAGATAGGAGATGGACTTGATGCCCATCACCTCCAGGGCGTCGATCTCCTCGGAGATGCGCATGGCGCCCAACTCTGCCGTCGCACCGGCGCCGACGGTCGCCGCGAGCGCCTCACCGGTCACCACCGGTGCGGTGAGCCGGACGTTGACCATGGCTGCCAAGAAGCCGGTAAAGGCCTCGACCCCGATATTGCCGAGCGAGGCGAAGCCCTGGATGGCGATCAGCGATCCGGCGGAGAGGGTGACGAAGCCGACGATGGCGACCGTTCCGCCGACCACCGCCATCGCCCCGGCGCCCATGCCGATCTCGGCGATCAGGCGGATGATCTCCTTGGGGTAGTTCCGTACCGCGTGGCCGATTTCCTTGAGTGCCTGGATGGTGAACCAGGCGATCTTCCCGCTGCTCTCCAGGAACCGGCCGGGCATGCCAGCCCACTTACCGGCATCGAACCTGGGAAATCTTGAGGGAACCGCTGCCGTCGCCATCTATCTCCCCGTCCCGAATCGAACGCCGATGGTCGTGAAGATCACGTTGACCGCGAACAATGCCACCACGCACAGCACCAGGGTCTCGTTGACCGCAATGCCCACACCCTTGGCACCACCGCCCACCGTCAAACCGCGATAACAGCCCACTAACCCCGCTATCAGCCCGAAGGCGACTGCTTTGGCAATCGAGATGATCACTTCGGGCAGACCGGTAACCAGGGTCAGGGTTTGCAGATACGCACCGGCGGAGATGTTCTGCAGTCCGACACCGAAGATGAAGCTTCCGACCAGGCCGATCGTGATGACCGCGCCGTTGAGCAGAACAGCCACCAGAACCGCGGCGAAGACGCGGGGTACCACCAGGCGGTGGATCGGGTCGATTCCGAGCACCTCCAGCGCGTCGATCTCTTCGCGGATGGTGCGCGCGCCCAGATCGGCGCAGATGGCGGTCGATCCCGCGCCGGCGACGACCAGCACCGTGACCAGCGGGCCCAACTGGGTGACCGACGCCAGGGCGGCTCCTGCGCCGGAGACGTCGGCCGCGCCGAGTTCCTGCAGCAGCAGGTTGAAGATGAAGATGATCAGAACCGTCAGCGGGATCGACATCGCGAAGGTCGGCAGCAGCGCGACCGTCATCAGGAACCAGCTGAATTGGGTGAATTCTTTCCACTGGAACGGCCGCGCCAGCGCCTTCGTGGTGAGCACGCACATCTTGAAGAAGCCGCCCATGGCGATCATGGGGCCCCGGAAACGCTTGCTGATGTAACCGCCCACGCCGGTCGCCGCGGTCATCGCACGACCTCAGCAGCTGTGCCGCACCGGTCGTAGCGGCGCAACGGTGAACCGTTCGACACGCAACCTCCCCTTCGACCCGAGCAGCTAGTGATCAAGGTCTCTACTACCAGTGCGTAGTAACAGAGACCACAGGAATGTACCCGATCCCCAAGAGGCCGCACGACGCAACCGCATTATTGACCCTCCGTCGGTTTCACCGTGTCACCGAAACGCGTTCTGAGCTCGGTTTTCAGGACCTTGCCGGCCGGGTTGCGGGGCAGCGCCTCAACGATTTCGAGCGCCTTCGGGTGCTTGTAACGGGCAAGTCGTTCGTCGAGGAACGCGCTGAGGTCCGCCAGTTGCAGGCCGGGCGTACTGACCGCGGCGACCGCCACCGGAACCTCGCCCCACGTCTCGTGCGGACGACCGATGACGGCCACCTCGACGATCCCCGGATGACCGGCCAGAACGTTCTCCACCTCGGCGCAGTAGACGTTCTCGCCACCGGAGATGATCATGTCCTTCTTGCGGTCGACGACCCAGATGTAGCCCTCGTCGTCGCTGCGGACCAGATCACCGGAGTGGAACCAGCCACCGGCGAACGCTTCCGCGGTGGCCTTCGGGTTGTTCCAGTAGCCGGCCATCAACGTGGGTGCGCGGTAGACGATCTCACCGACCTGCCCGACCGGGACGTCGTGGTTGTTCTCATCGACGATCCGCGCCGCCACCGTCGGGATGACCCTGCCCACCGAACCGAGCTTTCGGATCGCATCCTCACCCGGCAGCATGCAGGTGACCGGCGACATCTCGGTCTGGCCGAAGGCGGCGAGAATCCGGGCGCCCGGGAAGGTTTCGGCCATCTGCCGCAGCAACCGGTCCGACGCCGGGGCCGCCCCCCAGGACAACGTTCGCAGGCTCAACGGGCGCGGGCGGGCCTGCTGCTCGGCGCAGACCGCCTGCCACTGCGCCGGGACCAGGAAGATCCCGGTGACCTTCTCGGCGGCCAGCACATCGAGCAACTCGCCGGGATCGAAACCGCCCAGCGGATGAATGACGGTCGGGGTACCCATCGTCATCGCCGGCAGCATGCTGCCGATGCCGGCGATATGGAACAGCGGAACCCCGATGAACCCGACGTCGCGGGCGATGTCCGGGGCGTTGGTGTAGATCGCCGTCAACGCCTGGCCGGCCAGGTTGGCATGGGTCAGCACCGCGCCCTTCGGATGGCCGGTGGTGCCGGAGGTGTACATGATCAGCGCGGGGCTGTCATCAGGCACGTCGACCCGCGGTGCCGACCGGCCGGCCTCGGCGATCAGATCCTCGTAGCCGAGAGCGGAGTCGCCGGTCGACGCCCCGGCGACGATCACCGTCGAGAGCGCGGGCGTGATCTCGCGGACGGCGGCCGCGGACGGAGCCAGCAGCGGTTCGGTGATCACCACGCCGGCACCGCAGTTGTCCACCAGGTAGGCCAACTCCGGCGGGGTGAGCCGAAAGTTCACCGGCACGGCGATCGCGCCGAGCCTGCTGGCAGCCAGGCAGGCTTCGACGAATTCGGGCCGGTTGAGCATCAGGATCATCACCCGGTCACCGGCCCGCAGGCCGCGCCGGTGCAGCGCACCCGCGAGCCCGCGGACCCGCTGTTCGAGTTCGGCCCAGGTGGTGGTGCGGCCGTTGAACCGCAACGCGGTGGCACCGGGCTGCATCAGGGCATGCCGCTCGAGTTGGGTGACCCAGTTCTGCCGACGGGACAGATAAGGCTGCTCGGTGGGGGGCGGCCCGTCGACGGTGTCCATCACCGTTAGCTTGCGACACATGGGCGAATCAGCGGCGAATCAGCGGCGCGAAACGCCGGTGGGCATCCGGAATTACTCCCGAATCTTGGTGGCAGCCGTTCAGCGGGCCGAGGTTCAGGCGTCCGGCGAAAGTTCCTCGGCGCGCACCTTGAGATTGTTCGCGAGATGCTCGAGTGCATCGTTGACGAGCTTTTTGACCATCATCGCCGGCACCGCGAAGGACGTCTCCACATCGAGGTCGACCGTCAGCAGACTCAACGGGCCCATCTCGACGACCGAGAACAGTTGCTCTTGTTTGGAGAACAGGTCACCCTGCTGCATCACGGTCTGGATCTGCGCGGGACTCGGGTAGTAGACGGCCTGAATGTAGGTGCCGCTATGGCCCTGGATTTCGGTGTCGATCCGCAACTGGCTGGGCCGGCCGTCGTGGTAGCGGGCCAGGATGTAGACGGCCCTCACCTCGTCGTTCCACTGCGGGTAGGACTCGAAGTCCGCGACGATCCGCAGGATCTCGGCCGCGTCGGCGTTGACCTCGAGGGTCTTGCTCACCAGTGGCATCAGGCGCGCGCCTTCCCTGCGGGCACGGCCTGATGCGCCTGACCCAGCGGGGATCGGACCCGGGTGTCCTCGTCGCGGATCAGCCCGCGCAGCAGTGCGGTGGAGAACTCGGCGGCGATCTCGACGGCGGTTCGCCGGCCGTCCGGCCGCAACCAGCGGTAGGCGCCCATCGTCATACCGATGTACCCCAGCGCCACCACATGGGAATCGCAGTCGAAGAATTCGCCGCTGGCGATCCCCCGGTCGATCAGGCCGGCGACGTGCTCGTAGACCTGGGTCTCCTTCTCCCGGACCTCGGCGACCTGTTCATCGGTGAACCACTCGGCGATATAGGGCTGTTCCTGGAAGTACACCGCGGCACCCTCCGGGTTCCCGGCGATATTGGTCAGCAGACGGACCGTGTACTGGTAGAGCGCCTCGCGGGCGGTCCACGACGGGTCGTCGTGCACGGCGGCCAGGGTGTTCTCGGCGGCCCGCCGGTAAATGTCGAACAGGATCAGCGACTTGCTCGCGTAATAGTGGTAGACGGTGGCCTTGTTCAGGCCCACCACATCGGCCACATCGTCCATCCGGGTGCCGTGGTAGCCACGGGCCGCGAACAGCTTGGTAGCGACGGCCAACAACTCCTCGCGTCGGCTCGTGCTGTTCTCCGGTGGCATGGATGTCCTCCCTATCAACTGGTTGGACAGTTTAGGCTTCTCGATTTCACGCAACGCGCAGGTTCCCACCTACCGCCCGGGTCCGGGGGGATAGACTTCGCCTTGTCGGAACGCACGATGGAGGTTTGAGCATGGATCCGAATCCCGATTACGACGCGACCGACGAAATCGAGTACTTCTTCAGCTGGCTGCCGTGGGCACTGCGCGGCACCGACTGGACCGGTACGCCTACCTATCCCCCGGTGTAACGGCCCTCGCGCCGAGCGTGCGCACACTGCTCACTGGCACGGCGCGTCGGCGTACCGACACGCACTGTCGCGAGGGGGTTCGTCACCAGTTCGCCGGACGGTAGTCCTTGAGGAACACCCCGTAGAGGTCCACCCCCGCCTCCCCCTGCACGACCGGGTCGTAGACCCGCGCAGCACCGTCGACCAAATCCAGCGGGGCGTGGAAACCCTCCTCCGCGAGGCGCACCTTCGTGAAATGTGGGCGTTCGTCGGTGATCCACCCGGTGTCGACACTGGTCATCAGGATTCCGTCGGTCTCGAACATCTCCCGCGCACTCGTCCGGGTCAGCATGTTCAGCGCCGCTTTGGCCATATTGGTATGCGGATGGCCCGGCCCCTTGTAGCCGCGGGAGAACACCCCCTCCATCGCGGACACGTTGACCACATAGGTGCGCCGGGCGGCTGAGCTGGCCAGCGCCGGACGCAGCCGGCTGATCAGCAGGAACGGCGCGGTCGTGTTGGCCAGTTGCACCTCGAGCATCTCCAGGGGCTCCACTTCGTCGACGTGCTGGGTCCAACTGTTGACGTGATGCTCGTCGGGAACCAGTCCGCCGGCGTCGATGGCGGTTCCGGCGGCCAGTCGCTGCAGGGAGCTGGACCCGGCGGCCAGTGCAGCCGACGTCAGGGCATCCGCCTGGGAGGCGGCAGCTGCCGGGATCGGGTGGCTCGCCACCGAAGCGGCCAGCGCCTGCGGATGGGCGTCGTTGGTGTGGCCGAAGGTCAGCATCTCCGGAAGCGGGCCGTCGGGCAGCGGCGCGAGTTCGGCTTCGGCCAGCGGCGCGTAGGCGCCCGGCGAACGGCGCACCGTCTGGGCGGCATTGTTGATCAGGATGTCCAGCGGCCCGGCCGCCGCGACCTCCCCGGCAAGGGCGACCACCTGAGCCGGGTCGCGCAGGTCGATGCCGACGACCCGCAGCCGGTGCAGCCAGTCGGCCGCATCCGGCAGCTGGGAGAACCTGCGCACGGCGTCGCGGGGGAACCTGGTGGTGATCGTCGTGTGGGCGCCGTCCCGCAGCAGACGCAGCGCGATGTACATGCCGATCTTCGCCCGGCCGCCGGTGAGCAGCGCACGCCTGCCGGTCAGATCGGTGCGCGCCTCACGTTTGGCGTGGCTGAGCGCCGCACACTCCGGACACAGCTGGTGATAGAACGCGTCGACCCTGGTGTAGTGCGTCTTGCAGATGTAGCAGGCGCGCGAGCGCAGCAGGGTGCCCGCACTCGGTGCGGTCGTTGACGTCGACAGCGGGATGCCACGGGTTTCGTCATCGATGCGATCGGGGGCACCGGTCGCGGTCGCGGCCACCACCGCGCGGTCCGCGTCGGCGATCTGCGCCCGTTTCTCGGCCCGGCGGGCTTTCTTGGCCGACTTGAACATCTGCGCGGTCGCCCGTCGGACGGCGATGAAATCCGGATGTTTCTCGTCGAGCTGGTGCAATTCAGCCAGAACCGCCAGCGTCACCGCCAGGCGCTCAGGTTCGATACCGTCATTGGGCACATCGGAGTGTAACGAGGCCCCCGGCCCGGTTAGGCTGCCGTGCTTGTGACCGACTGGACGACGACCGCCGCCCGCCCCGACCCGATGCGGCTGCGCCTGGAGTCCTATCCGGTCGTCGATGAGATCGCGGCCCGCTACGGCGATATGGACGCCAACGCGCATCTGAACAACCTGGCCCTGGAGGCGCTGCACGAGAACGCCCGGGCCACGATGAACCGCGGCCTGCTCCCGGACGCCTACCGCGCGGGCGGCCGCCGGCTGCGGCTGGTCACCTCGCAGAACATCGTGCACTTTCTAGCCGAGGCACACTGGCCGGTGCTGATTCAGACTGGCGCGGGGGTGGGGCGAATCGGTCGAACCTCGTATGTGGCCTCCACCGGGCTGTTCGTCGACGGCGGCTGCATCGGAGTGTGCGACACCGTACTGGTGCTGCTCGGCGATCAGGGCCCAGAACCGCTGTCCGACGAATTCCGCGCGGGGCTGCAGACCGTGCTGCTCAACCACGCGGCTACAGCGCCTTGAGTTCCTCGATGACCTCCGACACCGACTTCTTGGCATCGCCGAACAGCATCGAGGTCTGCTCGGCGCCGAACAGCGGGTTGTCGATACCGGCGTAGCCCGAGGACATCGACCGCTTCAGCACGATCACCGACCGGGACTGGTCGACATTGAGAATCGGCATGCCGAAGATCGGGCTGGACGGATCGTTGCGGGCCGCCGGGTTGGTGACGTCATTGGCGCCGATCACCATCGTCACGTCGGTGCGCGGGAACTCGCCGTTGATATCATCCATTTCCTTCATCGCGTCATACTCGACATCCGCCTCGGCGAGCAGCACGTTCATATGACCCGGCATCCGGCCGGCCACCGGGTGGATGGCGAACTTGACCTCCACACCCTTGCTCTCCAGCAGGTCGGCCATCTCCTTGACGGCGTGCTGGGCCTGGGCGACCGCCAGTCCGTAGCCGGGGACGACGATCACCTGATTGGCGTAGGCCATCTGGATGGCAGCATCCGCGGCCGAGGTCGCCTTGACCGTGCCCTGCTCTCCGCCACCGACCAGGGCTGCGGTGTCACCGCCTCCGAAGGAGCCGAACACGATCGCCGGGATGGAACGGTTCATCGCGACCGCCATCAGGTTGGTCAGGATCGAACCCGATGCGCCGACGATCATGCCGGCGACGATCATGGCCGTGTTGTTGAGCGCCAGACCCGCTGCCGCAGCGGACAATCCGGTCAGCGCGTTGAGTAGCGAGATGACCACCGGCATATCCGCGCCGCCGATGGGGAAGACCACGAACAGACCCATCAGTGCGGCGAGCACCAGCACCACCACGATCCACCAGTCCGGCAGGCCCGGGGTCACGCCGATGTAGACCGCGGTACCGACGGCAGCCAGCAGCAGAACGATATTGGCGGCCTGGAAGGCCTTGGCGCCGGCGACAAGTTTCTTCTCGATGTTCTTCGGGATCGACTCCTGCAATTTCAGGAAGGCGACCAGTGAACCCCAGAACGACACCGACCCGACGATTGCCGCGAACAGCGACCCGACCACCAGCGCCACAGTCGGTGTCTGTTCCGGCTTGAAGTACGAAAAGCCCTTGGTCTCAATGAATTCGGCCCACGCGATGAGTGCGACCGTTCCACCGCCGACCCCGTTGAACAGCGCCACCAACTGCGGCATCGCGGTCATCTTGGTCTTCTTGGCCGGGGGCACACCGAGGATCACGCCGAGCGCGAGTCCGGCGACGATCAGAATCCAGTTGACCGCCGCGGTGTCGCGAACCTTGATCAGGGTGGCCACCACGGCGATCCCCATACCGATGGCAGCTATCCAGTTTCCGCGCACCGCGGTCTTGGGCCCGGTCAGCCCCATCAGGCCATAGATGAACATCGAGAAGGCCAGGATGTAGAGCACCGAAACGAGATTGTTCACTTGCTGAGCTCCTTGTTCGCGGCGCCAGCCGGGAGCTCCTTCTTCTTGCCCTTGAACATTCCCAGCATCCGGTCGGTCACCAGGAACCCGCCGATGACGTTGAGGGTGCCGAATACCAGCGCGACGAAGGCGATCGCCCGCACCCCCCAATGCGCGTCGGCGGGCAGATCCCCCAGCACTAGTAGCGCGCCGAGCACGACGATGCCGTGGATGGCGTTGGTGCCCGACATCAGCGGGGTGTGCAACGTATTGGGCACCTTGGAGATCACGGCGAACCCGACGAACCCGGCCAGCACCAGGATCCCGAGATTGGCCAACAACTGGGTGTACATCAGTTCTGCACCTCGCGTGTCACGCAGGAGGCCGCAACGACCTCGTCGGAGAAGTCCGGTGCCAGCGCGCCGTCTTTGATCAACAGTTCCAGCAGCGAGGTGATGTTCTTGGAGTACAACTCGCTGGCATGCTCGGGCATCGTCGCCGGCAGGTTCAGCGGCGAGGCGATCGTCACGCCGTGCTTCACGACCGTCTGGCCCGGCTCGGTCAGCTCGCAGTTCCCGCCGGTCTCACCGGCGAGGTCGATCACCACGCTGCCGGGCTTCATGCCTTGCACGGCGGCGGCAGTCACCAGTCGCGGCGCCGGACGCCCGGGCACCAGCGCGGTGGTGATGACCACGTCGAAACCACCGATCGCGGTTTCCAGTTTCTTCTGCTGCTGGGCCCGCTCATCATCGGTGAGCTCGCGGGCGTAGCCGCCCTCGCCGGCCGCGTCGATACCGACATCGAGCCACTGTGCGCCGACCGAACGAACCTGGTCGGCGACCTCGGGGCGGACGTCGTAGCCGGTGGTGCGGGCACCGAGCCGCTTGGCGGTGGCCAGCGCCTGCAGCCCGGCGACACCGACGCCGAGCACCAGGACGGTGGCAGGCTTCACGGTGCCCGCCGCTGTGGTCAGCATCGGGAAGAACCGGGTGGACAAACTGGCCGCCAACAGCACCGCCTTGTAGCCGGCCACGTTGGCCTGCGAGGACAGCGCGTCCATGGCCTGGGCTCGGGAGATCCGCGGGATCGCCTCGACGGCAAACGCCTGCACCCCCGCCGCCTTCAGCGCGGCAATCTGATTGTCTTCGTTGCGCGGATGAAGGAACCCGATCACCGTCTGCCCGGACCGCAACCGGGTGAGTTCGGCGGCCGTCGGCGGGTCCACTTTCACCACGATGCCGGCCGACCAGGCGTCTCCGATGGTCGCCCCGGCCGCGGTGTAGAGCTCATCGGGCAGCAGGGCCCGCTCACCCGCGCCGGACTCGACCACAACGGCGAGGCCCTGGTTAACCAGAGCAGTGACGGCCTTGGGCACCAGCGCCACCCGGCGCTCGTCGGCGCCGGACTCGGCGACGACACCCACCGTCGTCTTGGTATCTGTCATGACCTGTGCGTTGCTTCCTAGGTTTGAGGTCTCCCGTGTTCAACGGCCCTCCGGGTTGTTCAACGGCCCTCCGGGCTGCTCGGGACACCCTAACCGCAACCAGGTCCGCGCCTCCAAGTCGGAACTGCCGTATCCGCTGGTTTCGGTAGGACGGTGTTGCCGTGCTCGGCCATCCGGATGCCCGCGCGAGGTTAAGACATATCCTCATCGTCGGGCACACCAACGCAGCCAGCTAACCCCCACCACACGAGCCTTACCGCCGCTGGTACGCACTTGCCGCACCCACTCGCTGTCTTCGCGAACCATATCGCCGTATCCGCTGGCCGCGATGCCGTCCGGTATCCACCGATTGGGGGACACATGTTGTCCCCCCGGTAAGGCTACGGTCGGAGGACAGCGGGAAGACGCCCCGATTGGGACAGTCGTCATGCGCGATATGCCACCCGCGAATTCACCCTAAAACCAAGGAGTTCGACGATGACTGCCGGAGAACCGATGCACGGCGTGACCGACCGGATCGCGACCGCGGCTTCCGCGTCCCACCGCGCCGCGGGTCGATC
>LFFF01000014.1 GCA_001510415.1 Actinobacteria bacterium casp-actino6
GAGCCGACGATCCGAGACCGGCTTCACCCATCCACTACGAGGCACTCCAACAAATTACACCCATGTAGTCTTAACTGAACGGTATTGGGTTTAGGGAGAGGCGGCGGGGTGTTGACGATCGGCCTGGGGACCTCCGGTGTGCGCGCTGCGGCGACCTTCACCGGTGTCTGCACCTGCGGGCGACGTCGGGTCAGTAGTCGCAACAATCCGGCCGCCAGGGCCAGCACGGCGATACCGACCGGAATCCACCACCACTTGCTGCTCGTGGTGGCGGTCTCCGGTGCCGCGGGTGTGGTCATTCGCGGTGGGCTCACGGAGGTTGTCCCTTCTGCAGTCGGCGTATTCGTGCCGAATCCCGGGATATTCGCGGCCAGAGCGGCCGGGATGGTGATCAGGCCGCCGGCTTGGGACCACTGGATCTCGGTTCCCTCGGCGCCGGCGAACTTGCCGGTCTGGATGCCGTCGACGGTCGAGGTGTCGGTGCTGGGGTAACCGAACGGTCCGGCGATCCCGCCGGACTGCCGCCAGGCATCCAGCACCCGGCCCTTGATGACAGTCGCGCCCCACTGCGGCGTCCAGTAGATCGACGCGCCTTCCGGGGCGGAGAAATCGTTGAAGCGGCCCACGGTGTCCCCGGTCTCGCTCTCATCGTTCTTCGGAAACCCCAGCCCGCTGTCGTTCGGACCGCCGAGGTCGCGATACCGGTTCAGGATCTCGCCGTACATGACGTGGGCCCCGGTGTCCTCCGAGGACCGTGTCGACCACCAATCGTTCGATCACACGCTCGAGCGTCACCGGCTTGTCGACGACTCGCTCCACCGGGCGTTCCACCAGGCGCTGGACGGTATAGGGCTTGTCGACGAAATTCTCGACGATCTTCAGCGGTTGGTTGGGTTCTTATCAGCCACGGGTGTATCCCTTTCACGCAGTCGGGCCGGGTGGCTGAACTCCCCGGCGGGTGTGCACAGCCAATGGACAACTAGGTTGCTACATCTGCGCCCGTTAGGAATCCATGTGGCTCAGTACAGCACTTTTGCGAGTCAGTAGGGTCATTGATTTCCAGTTACGGTCATCAAATTAGCCACACGATTGTTTGCTGCGCAAGGTTTTTGCAAAACTACTGTGATGGAATTCGGACCACTGGTCGGTGCAAGGGATTGGTAAGCGGCCCGCTGGTCTTGTCACCGCGCCAAACCAGCCGGAACGATGGCTAACCTGAGGGTCGTGTCCGACAGCCTCTTCGACCTGCCCGCCGGGGACCGGCGACCGGAGGCGGTCACGGCCGCCTCGCCACTGGCGGTACGGATGCGGCCGGCCACCCTCGATGAAGTCGTTGGTCAGGAGCACCTGCTGCGACCCGGCTCGCCGATGCGCAGGCTGGTGGAGGGTTCCGGCGCTGCCTCGGTGATCCTGTACGGGCCGCCGGGAACTGGGAAGACCACCCTGGCATCACTGATCTCCCACGCCACTGGGCGTCGATTCGAGGCACTCTCCGCGCTCAGCGCCGGTGTCAAGGAAGTGCGGGCCGTGATCGACAACGCGCGTCGGGCCGCCGTCCACGGCGAGCAGACCGTGCTGTTCATCGACGAGGTGCACCGGTTCTCCAAAACCCAGCAGGACGCCCTGCTGGCCGCGGTCGAGAACCGGGTGGTGCTGCTGGTCGCGGCGACCACCGAGAACCCGTCGTTCTCGGTGGTCGCTCCGCTGCTGTCACGCTCGCTGATCCTGCAACTGCAGCCGTTGGGCGCCGACGACATCCGGGCGGTGGTGCAGCGTGCGGTGGCCGATCCGCGCGGGTTGGGTGGAGCGGTGCGGATCGCCGCCGACGCGGTGGAGTTGTTGGTCCAGTTGTCCGCCGGGGATGCCCGCCGGGCGCTGACCGCGCTGGAAGTGGCCGCTGAGACGGCCGCTGCCGGCGATGGCGAGGTGACGCTGGAGGTCGTCGAGCAGTCGTTGGATCGAGCTGCGGTGCGCTACGACCGGGACGGCGACCAGCACTACGACGTCATCAGTGCTTTCATCAAGTCGATCCGCGGATCCGATGTCGACGCCGCACTGCACTATCTGGCCCGGATGCTGGTCGCCGGGGAGGATCCCCGATTCGTCGCCCGCCGACTGGTGATCCTGGCCAGCGAGGACATCGGCATGGCGGACCCGACTGCGCTGCTGACCGCGGTCGCGGCGGCCCAGACCGTCGCGCTCATCGGGATGCCCGAGGCGCAACTGACCCTGGCCCACGCCACTGTGCACCTGGCCACTGCGCCGAAGTCCAACGCGGTCACCGCCGGAATCGGCGCGGCGATCGCCGATGTCCGCGCCGGTAAGGCCGGTCCCGTGCCCGCCCATCTACGGGACGGCCACTACTCCGGCGCCGCCGGACTCGGCCACGGACGAGGCTACCGCTATCCGCACGACGACCCCGACGGCGTGCTGGCCCAGCAATACCCGCCCGATGACCTCGCCGGGGTTGAGTACTACCGCCCGACCGGCCGAGGCGCCGAACGGGAGATCGGCACCCGGCTGGGCAGGCTTCGCGCCATCATTCGGCGCGGGCGCTGACATTTTTCCGCCCCGCCAGCGCGACTGCGCGCAAGTCCGGTGTCCTGAGACATCACCCGTCCCGTGTCACAGTGGCAGCGTAGTGTCGAACGCATGTTCGAGTCAATTGGTCCCGACGCGTTGCCCGCGGCGGACGACGCGCAGGTGGTGGGCGCAATCGAGGGTTGGGCCGGTGGTGAGGCGGCCGCGGCCGCCCGGCGGCTGGCGGCGATCGGTGAACTGGTTGCGCGCCGCTGCGGGGTCGGGGAAACGGATCCGGATCTGGTCGACGAGCGCTCCCGGTGGGCCTGCGACCCCTGGGACGCCACGGCCGCCGAAGTCGCTGCCGCGTTGGGAATCAGCGCTCGGCGCGCGTCGTCTCAGATGTACCTGGCGCAGTCGCTGCGCGAGCGGTTACCCAAGGTCAACGCTCTGTTTCTGGTCGGACAGATCGGCGCACGACTGGTCGCCACGATCTCATGGCGTACGCATTGCGTGGTGGGCGCGGCGGAGATGGCCGCCATCGATGCCGAGATCGCCGCGGCCGCCGGGGAGTGGGGTCCGTTGTCGGACCGCAAGGTCGAGGCGCTCATCGATCTGGCCGTCGACGCCCACGACCCGCAGGCCCGGCTCTGGTTCTGTGAGGCGGCCCGGGGCATGGACGTGCAGTTCGGTAAGCCCGACGACGATGGAGGGACCCGATCGGTGTGGGGGCGGCTGTTCGTGACGCACGCCGAACTGATCGACCGGCGGCTCACCGCAATCGCGCGGGCAGTCTGCGACGCCGATCCCCGGTCCATCGGACAGCGGCGCGCCGAGGCGATGGGCGCGGTCTTCGCCGGCGCGGACCGGATCGTCTGCCAGTGCGCCCTGCCGGACTGCCCCAACCGGGACGGCGCGCCGCTGGCCGACTCGGTGGTCATCCACGTGGTTGCGGATCGCGCCGCCGTCGACGCCGCCCGAGCCCAGATCCGACCGGCCGCCGACCAGAGCCCGCCCGCGCCGCCGACGTCGGTGCAGAACCCGGCCCCGACCCGCCGGGCATTGTTGACCAACGGCGGGGTCATCCCGAACCCGCTACTCGCGCAGGTGATCCGCGACGGCGCCCAGATCGTGTCGCTGACCACCCCGTGCGAAGAGGCTGAAGCGCGCTACCGGCCGTCGGTGACGCTGCAGCGCTTCATCCGTTGCCGGGACCTGACCTGCCGATTTCCCGGGTGTGATGTTCCGGCCGAGGCCTGCGACATTGACCATGCCGTCGCCTACCCGGCGGGGCTCACCCACCCGTCCAACCTGCGCTGCTTGTGCCGCAAACACCACTTACTGCGTACTTTTTGGATCGGCGACGGCGGCTGGATTGACCGGCAATTGCCCGACGGCACGATCATCTGGACCGCGCCCAGCGGCCACACCTACACGACCTGTCCCGGTGCCCGGATGTGTTTCCCGGACTGGTGCACCAGGACCGGTCCACTTCCTCCGGTCGGTCCCGGCGGCCCTGAAGCGGCCAATCGGTCGCTGAAGATGCCTCGTCGCCACCGCACCCGTCAGGCCGGTCGGGCCCAGCGAATCAAGAATCGTCGCGCCCAGAACGACTCCAGCTGAACTCTCGCGCTGGAACTCTGCACCGGTCAGGTGCTCGACATCGACATTCGTGGCGGCAGGGCTCGCGCTGCGCCCGATACCCTTGTCCGGTTGACACCCACGAACCGAGGACACCGTTGCAGACACATGAGATCAGGAAGCGGTTCACCGACCATTTCGTCAAGGCCGGCCACACGGAGGTGCCGAGCGCCTCGGTGATCCTTGAGGATCCCAATCTGCTCTTCGTCAATGCCGGCATGGTGCAGTTCGTTCCCTATTTCCTGGGCCAGCGCACCCCGCCGTACACCACCGCGACCAGCATCCAGAAGTGCATTCGCACCCCGGACATCGACGAGGTCGGCGTCACCACCCGGCACAACACCTTCTTCCAGATGGCCGGCAACTTCTCCTTCGGTGACTACTTCAAACGGCGCGCGATCGAACTCGCCTGGACACTGTTGACCAACCCGGTCTCCGAGGGCGGCTACGGTTTCGACCCCGAACGGTTGTGGGCCACTGTCTTCTACGACGATGACGAGGCCGTGAAGCTGTGGCAGGAGGTGGCCGGGTTGCCGTCCGAGCGGATTCAGCGCCGCGGTATGGCCGACAACTACTGGTCGATGGGGATCCCGGGCCCCTGCGGGCCGTGCTCGGAGATCTACTACGACCGCGGCCCGGAGTACGGGGTAGCGGGCGGTCCGGAGGCCAACGAGGACCGCTACATCGAGATCTGGAACCTGGTGTTCATGCAGAACGAGCGCGGTGAGGGCACCTCGAAGGAGGACTTCGAGATCCTCGGCCCGCTGCCGCGGCAGAACATCGACACCGGCATGGGGATCGAGCGCATCGCGTGTCTGCTGCAGGGTGTTGACAACGTTTACGAAACCGATCTGCTGCGGCCGGTGATCGATGCCGCCGCCCGTCACACCTCGCGCGGCTACGGACGGGGCAGCGCGACCGACGATGTGCGTTACCGGGTCATCGCCGACCACAGCCGGACCGCGGCGATCATCATTGCCGACGGCGTGACCCCGTCGAACGAAGGCCGGGGCTACGTGCTGCGCCGGTTGCTGCGCCGAATCATCCGCGCCGCAAAACTTCTCGGCATCGAGCGGCCGATCGTCGGGGAGCTGATGGAGACCGTGCGCGACGCAATGGGCCCGTCCTACCCGGAGCTGGTCACCGACTTCGACCGGATCAACCGCATTGCGGTCGCCGAGGAGACCGCGTTCAACCGGACGCTTGCCTCGGGCTCAAAGCTGTTCGAGGACGCCGCCGCGGCCACCAGGTCGGCCGGCAGGACCGAACTGCCCGGTGCCCAGGCGTTCGCCCTGCACGACACCTACGGCTTCCCGATCGAGCTCACGCTGGAGATGGCAGCCGAGGCCGGACTCAGTGTGGACGAATTGGGTTTCCGTGAGTTGATGGCCGAGCAGCGCCGGCGCGCCAAGGCCGATGCCGCCGCCCGAAAGCATGCCCACGCCGACCTGACGGCGTTCCGTGAACTCGTCGACGCCGGTCCTACCGAGTTCACCGGCTTCGACGAGCTGAGCTCACAGGCCCGGATTCTGGGTATCTTCGTCGACGGCAAGCGGGTACCGGTGGCTGCGCACCATCCCCGGGTGCACTCCGAAACCGTCCCCGCCGAGCGGGTGGAGATCGTTCTCGACCGCACCCCGCTCTATGCCGAATCCGGTGGCCAGATCGCCGATGCCGGCCACATCACCGGAACCGGCGCAGGCGAGTCGGCGAGGGCGGCCGTCACCGATGTGCAAAAGATCGCCAAGACGTTATGGGTGCACCGGGTCAACGTCGAGTCGGGCGAGTTCGTCGAGGGCGACACGGTCATCGCCGCGGTGGACCCCGAGTGGCGCCGCGGTGCCACCCAAGGCCACTCGGGCACCCACATGGTGCACGCCGCCCTGCGGCAGGTGTTGGGGCCCAACGCAGTTCAGGCGGGCTCCCTCAACAGGCCCGGCTATCTGCGCTTCGACTTCAATTCCCAGGGCCCGTTGACCGATGAGCAGCGGAACCGGGTCGAGGAGGTCGCCAACGAGGCCGTGCAGGCGGACTTCCCGGTCAACACGTTCCTCACGGGCCTCGATAAGGCCAAAGCCATGGGTGCGATGGCGATGTTCGGCGAGCAGTACCCCGATGAGGTCCGTGTCGTCGAGATCGGCGGCCCGTTCTCGCTGGAGTTGTGCGGCGGCACCCATGTGCACAACTCAGCTCAGATCGGTCCGATCACCATCCTCGGCGAGGCCTCGGTCGGCTCCGGGGTGCGACGGGTCGAAGCCTATGTGGGCCTGGACTCGTTTCGGCACCTGGCCAAAGAACGAGCGCTGATGGCCGGTTTGGCATCGTCGCTGAAAGTGCCGTCGGATGAGGTGCCGGCCCGCGTTGCCACGCTTGTGGAGCGGCTCAGGGCCGCCGAGAAGGAGCTCGAAAGGGTGCGACTGTCGGCGGCGCGCGCCGCTGCGGGAAATGCCGCCTCAACCGCCGAACAGGTGGGTAAGGTCCGTCTCGTGGCCCAGCGAATGGCGGCCGGGATGACCGCCGCGGACCTGCGCTCCCTGGTGGGCGATATCCGTGGCCGCCTCGGCTCCGATCCCGGTGTGGTGGTGTTGCTCGCCGAGGGCGCCGACGGCGGTGTGCCCTTTGTGGTGGCTGCCAACCAGGCCGCCCAGGACGCCGGGGTCAGAGCCAATGACCTCGTCACGGCCGTGGCGGCCGCGGTGGGTGGCCGCGGCGGCGGTAAAGCCGATCTTGCCCAGGGTTCTGGCAAAGATCCGTCCGGCATCGAGGCTGCCCTGGCCGCCGTCCGTGCGGAACTGGCCCGGGACTGAGTCACTCGATGTCCGCGCAGAATCGCATGCCCGACCGGCCCGGGGCCGACGATCCGGGCCGGGGTCGCCGGCTCGGGATCGACGTGGGCACTGTCCGGATCGGCGTGGCGGTCAGCGACCCCGACGGCATCCTGGCCACTCCCGTCGAGACGGTTCGCCGCGATCGCGGCGACGGCCACCTTCGCAGGCTGACCACCCTGGTCGGCGAACTGGATATCGTCGAGATCGTCGTCGGGTTGCCGCGCACGCTCGCCGACCGGGCCGGCGCATCGGCCGACGATGCGGTCGCACTGGCCACCGCGGTGGCTGGGAGGGTCGGCTCGGTACCGGTCCGCCTGGCCGACGAGCGATTGACTACGGTCAGCGCGGCACGTTCGCTCCGGGAAGCCGGGGTGCGCGCCAGGCAACAACGGGGAATGATCGACCAGGCTGCCGCCGTGGCGATACTGCAAGGCTGGCTGGACCAACGCCGCAACGCGGCCACGACATCGAAAGAGCAGTAGTGACCATGCCGCACGACCCGCATGATGCACAACCGGAGCGCGCGACACCGACCGCTGTCGGCGCGCCCCAATCCACCCGGGCGCAGGACCGGACCCGGTCCGGCGGTGGCCGCGGCCGGATGCTCATCCTCTTGGCCCTGCTGGCGGCCGGCGTGCTGGCTGTCGTGGTCCTCGGGCCCAAGCTGTTCGGCGGGCCCAAGTTACCGAGCGATTTCACCGGCGAGGGCAAAGAGGACATCGTCATCGAGGTCAACCCCGGTGACTCGGGTTCGGTGATCGCCCAAAACCTGGTGGAGAAGGGCGTCATCGCCGACGTCGGGATGTTCATCTCCGCCGCGTCGGGCAATGCCGAGCTCGCCGCCATCCAGCCTGGCTTCTACAAGGTACGCACCGAGATCCCGGCAGCTACCGCGGTCAAAACATTGATCGATCCGGCCTCCCGTGTCGGCAAGCTCGTCATTCCGGAGGGTAAGCAACTCGACGACATCACCGCGGTCGGCTCCGGCGTCGTCAACCCCGGCATTTTCTCGCTGATCGCCGACGCCAGCTGCGTGGACCTCAACGGAACCGAGACGTGCGTCTCGGCCGCGGATCTGAAGGCCGCTGCCGAGGAGGGCACGCTGCAGTCGCTCAACGTGCCGGACTGGGCGATACAGGGTGCCGACGTGATGGGCCAGAGCCACCGCCGGTTGGAGGGGCTGATCGCCCCGGGCACCTGGAATATCGATCCGTCGGCCTCTGCCAAGGAGATCCTGGCCAAGCTCATCGGCCAAAGCGGTGAGGGTTACGTCAAGGGCGGAATCCTGGATGCCGCCAAGGGGCTGAACATGTCGCCCTATCAGGTGCTCATCGTGGGTTCGCTGGTGCAGAAAGAAGCTCAGCCGGCGGACTTTGCGAAGGTTGCCCGCGTCATCTACAACCGCCTCGCCAGCGACTACGACTGGCTGGAGTTCGACTCGACGGTCAACTATCCGTTGGATCGCCAGGAGGTGGCCACTACCGATCAGGACAGGAAGACCAAGACCGAGTGGAACACCTATGCGATGCCCGGTCTGCCCGCAACGCCGATCTGCTCGCCCGGGGCCGAGGCACTGGCGGCGGCCGAGAACCCCGAGGCGGGGGACTGGCTCTACTTCGTGACCATCGACTCCGACGGCACCACTCTGTTCACCAGCGATTACCAGGAGCACCTGGCGAATAGGGATTTGGCCTTGGACAGCGGTTTCCTCAATTCCGGACGGTAGGCCCAGGTGACGGTCCGCAGGGCTGCCGTCCTCGGGTCCCCGGTTTCGCATTCCCGGTCACCGCAGTTGCACCTTGCCGCCTACCGGGCGCTGGGTCTCGACGACTGGACCTACGACCGGATCGAATGCACGGCTGAGGAATTGCCCGCCCTGGTCGGTAGTTTCGGCCCGGAATGGGTGGGCGTCTCGGTCACCATGCCGGGAAAGTTCGCCGCTCTGGAATTCGCCGACGAACGAACCGCCCGCGCAGAACTGGTCGGCTCGGCCAACACCCTGGTGCGAACCGGGTCGGGCTGGCGTGCTGACAATACCGACGTCGACGGGGTGACCGGAGCGCTGGGCGAGCGCACCGGTCTACGGCGGGCGATGGTGCTCGGCTCGGGGGGGACGGCGCCGGCGGCGGTGCTCGCACTGGCCGAACTCGGTGTCACCGAGATCACCGTGGCGGCGCGGGACCGCAGAAAAGCCGCCAGGCTGATCGAACTCGGATCGCGGATCAGCGTGCCGGTGCTGTTCTGCGACCTGGCCGGCGGGGGGCTCGCCGAAACCGTCGAACCCGCGGATGTGCTGATCAGCACAGTCCCCGCCGATGCGGCGGCTTCCCACGCCGCGGTGCTCGCCGGAATCCCGGTACTGCTGGATGCGATCTACGACCCCTGGCCGACCCCGTTGGCCCGGGCCGTCGCGGCGGCCGGCGGCGAGGTCGTCAGCGGCCTGCAGATGCTGTTGCACCAGGCGTTCAGCCAGGTCGAACAATTCACAGGGCGGCCTGCGCCGCGACAGCAGATGGCGGCGGCCCTGGGTTAGCGTGCGGGCGTGGTTGTGCTGGCCTGCCTTGCCGTGCTGGCCTGGACGGCTGCGCTGTCGGTGACCGACCTGCGGGAGCGCCGGTTGCCGAACGTACTGACCCTGTCCGGCGCGGCGGTGATCCTGACCGTCTGCACGGGCTACGGCCGCGGGCACGCTGCACTGCTGGGCGCGGCGGCCCTGGCCGGGCTGTATCTGGCCGTCCACCTGGTCGACCCGGCCGGCATCGGTGGCGGCGACGTCAAACTTGCGGTCGGCCTCGGTGCGATGACCGGGGCCCTGGGAGCGCCGGTCTGGCTGCTGGCCGCGTTGGGCGCCCCCGTGCTGACCGCGACGCTGGGTGCGATGACGGCGCTGATCCGCCGCAGCCGACTGGTCGGGACGGTCGTGCCGCACGGGCCCTCGATGTGTCTGGCGAGTCTGGCCGCCGCGGCGCCCACGTTGTTCTAGGGACCCGGCAGGTTGGGTCGGTTATCGGCGACGTGGGAAGATGATCCGGTGTTGCGTTGGACCACCGCTGGAGAATCGCACGGCCGTGCCCTGGTCGCCATGGTCGAGGGCATGGTCGCCGGCGTCGGGGTGACTACCACCGATATCGCCGCCCAGTTGGCTCGACGCCGACTGGGCTACGGACGTGGTGCCCGGATGAAATTCGAACAGGACGAGGTGACGGTGCTGGCCGGTGTCCGGCACGGCGTCACGCTGGGCGGGCCGATCGCTATCGAGATCGGCAACACCGAGTGGCCCAAATGGGAGTCCGTGATGGCTGCCGACCCAGTCCCGGCCGCTGACCTCGAAGTCGCACGTAACGCCCCGCTGACCCGCCCGCGGCCCGGTCACGCCGACTACGCGGGAATGCTCAAGTACGGATTCGACGACGCCCGCCCGGTGCTCGAACGGGCCAGTGCGAGGGAGACTGCGGCCCGAGTCGCGGCCGCGACCGTCGCCCGGGCCTTCCTGCGGCAGGCACTCGGTGTGGAGGTGCTGTCGCACGTGGTCTCGATCGGGGCGTCGACGCCCTATGACGGACCCCCGCCGACGGTGGCAGACCTGCCCCGCATCGACGACTCCCCGGTGCGTGCGTTCGACTCCGCGGCCGAGGAGTCGATGATCGCCGAGATCGAGGCCGCCAAGCGCGACGGCGACACCCTCGGCGGGGTGGTCGAAGTCGTCGCGCACGGCCTGCCGGTCGGGCTGGGCTCGTTCGTCAGCGGTGAGAACCGACTCGACAGTCAGTTGGCCGCTGCGGTGATGGGCGTGCAGGCCATCAAGGGCGTCGAGATCGGAGACGGGTTCGAGACGGCCCGCCGACGCGGTAGCGGAGCCCATGACGAGATGTACCCAGGCCCCGACGGCGGTTCCAATGGTGTCGTGCGCTCCACCAATAGGGCCGGCGGCCTGGAGGGTGGGATGACCAACGGGCAGCCGCTGCGGGTACGGGCCGCGATGAAGCCGATCTCCACGGTGCCCCGCGCGCTGTCGACTGTCGACCTCGCCACCGGCGAGCAGGCGCATGCAATCCATCAGCGATCCGATGTCTGTGCCGTACCGGCGGCGGGAGTCGTGGTCGAGGCGATGGTCGCGCTGGTCCTCGCCCGCGCCGCGTTGGAGAAGTTCGGTGGTGACTCGCTGTCCGAGACGTGCCGCAATATCGAGGGCTACCGTCGCGAGGTCGCCGACCGGGAGTCCTTCGGGCACCCATCGGTGCGGTTGTCGGGGTAACGGGGATGGCGCCGAAGGCCGTGCTGATCGGGCTGCCTGGATCGGGCAAGACCACTATCGGGCGCCGACTCGCCAAGGCCATGGGGCTCTCGGTGCTCGATACCGACGCTGCGATCGAGCAACGCGCGGGCCGCAGCATCGCCGAGATCTTCTCGGCCGAAGGCGAAGCCGGCTTCCGCCGAATCGAGGAACAGGTGATCCGCGAAGCACTCGAGAGCCATGACGGCATTCTCTCGTTGGGCGGCGGGGCCGTCACCACCCCCGGTGTGCGCGAGGCATTGTCCGGACATCAGGTGGTCTACCTGGAGATCAGTGCCGCTGAAGGGATCCGGCGCACCGGTGGCAGCGTCGTCCGTCCACTGCTGGCCGGACCGGATCGGGCCGAGAAGTATCGCGAGTTGATGAGCGAACGGGTTCCGCTCTACCGTCGCGTCGCCACCATCCGGATCAACACCAACCGGCGAAATCCCGGTGCCGTCGTCCGCTATATCGTTGGCCGCCTTGAGAATCCGCCGCCGGCGCCCCGGCGTCGGGCCCCGTGGCGGAGGTCATCGGCGGCGGGGTCCCGTACCGCGGCGCCGGATCGGGCCGAAGTGCCGACCGAACGCCCGGAGTCGCGCCCTCCCGTCGATCCCGGTCCGGTGACGCCGGCCACCCTGGCGCGGCGTGCCGGAGTCCGCAAATGACCGGGGCCGTCACCATCGACGTCGCCGTCAACCCACCGTATCCGGTAATCATCGGCAATGGTGTGCTCGGCGGTCTCAGCGGTCTGCTGGGATCACGCCACAAGGTGGTGATCCTGCACCAGCCGGTGATGGCCGGGACCGCCGAAGCGATCCGAAAAGCACTGGCGGACAACGGTGTCGATGCGCACCGTGTCGAGCTGCCGGACGCCGAAGCCGGTAAGGATCTGCCCGTCGTCGCCTTCATCTGGGAGGTTCTCGGACGTATCGGCGTGGGCCGCAAGGACGCGATCGTCAGCCTCGGCGGCGGGGCCGCCACCGATGTCGCCGGCTTCGCCGCGGCGACGTGGCTGCGCGGTATCGACATCGTGCACGTGCCTACCACCCTGCTGGCCATGGTCGACGCGGCGATCGGAGGGAAAACCGGTATCAACACCGATGCCGGTAAGAATCTGGTCGGCGCGTTCCATCAACCCGCCGCCGTCGTGGTGGACCTCGCGCTGTTGGAAACACTGCCGCAAAACGAGTTGGTGGCAGGCATGGCGGAAATCGTCAAGGCCGGCTTCATCGCCGATCCAGAGATCCTCGACCTGATCGAGGCCGACCCGCAGGCAGCCCTTGACCCGACCGGCCCGGCACTGGCCGAGTTGATCCGGCGGGCCATCCAGGTCAAGGCCGATGTCGTCGCCGCCGACGAGAAGGAGTCGGCGCTACGCGAGATCCTCAATTACGGCCACACCCTGGCCCACGCCATCGAACGGCGGGAGCGCTACCGGTGGCGGCACGGCGCAGCGGTGTCGGTGGGTCTGGTGTTCGCGGCCGAGTTGGCCCGGCTGGCCGGGCGCCTCGACGACGCCACGGTGCAGCGGCACCGCGACGTGCTGACCGCGCTGGGCCTGCCGGTGAGCTATGACGCAGACGCCCTGCCCGAGCTGATGACGGTGATGGCGGGGGATAAGAAGACCCGCTCGGGGGTCCTGCGTTTCGTGGTCCTCGACGCTCTGGCCAAACCCGGGCGATTGGAGGGTCCGGACCCCGCTCTGCTCGCGGCGGCGTACGCCGAGATTGCGGCCCCGTGAGCCCTTGCACGAAGAGGAGATTGAACCCGTGAGCACTGTCCTGGTCCTCAACGGCCCCAACCTCGGCCGGCTGGGTCAGCGCGAGCCCGAGGTCTACGGCAGCGCCACCCACGACGACCTGGTGGCGATGGTCGAGGCTGAGGCGGCCGAGTTGGGATTGTCGGCCGTGGTGCGCCAAAGCGATAGCGAGGCGCAGTTGATCGCCTGGGTGCATGCGGCCGCCGATGCCGGCGACCCGGTGATCATCAACGCCGGTGCGCTCACCCACACCTCGATCGCTTTACGGGACGCCTGTGCCGAGCTGCGGGCCCCGCTGATTGAAGTGCACATTTCCAATGTGCATGCGCGGGAAGCCTTCCGGCACCACTCCTACCTGAGTGGTGTTGCGACGGGGGTGATCGTCGGACTCGGGGTGCAGGGATACCTGCTGGCCTTGCGATATCTGGCAACCGCGCACTGACCAGTCGGGCGCCTACTCCTCGCCTCGGTTGAGGTCATACTTGCGCTGCTGGACGGTCTCGTGGACCTCGCGCACAGCTTCCCGGGACTCCTGCCGCCAGGACTCCTCTCTGCGTCCGGCCACCGAGACCTGCTCGCTGGGATCCTCGTAACCGTCTTCCAGCACGGACTCGAAGACATCGCCGTCGGAGTGGTGCCGGGGCACATCCGGCCGCTTGCGGTCGATGAATTTCCGGCCCACCGATACCGCGAAGATCGCGGGCACGAACACCATCAGGGCGGTGAATGCGGCGAACACGGTCGTCTCCGTTATCGGACCTTCGGCGTAGATCGCGGCGTCGAACAGCGAGATGATCCACGCCACCAGGCCGCTGAGCGCGCCGGCGACCAGGCCGGCCACCAGCCAGCGCATGGCCAGGTCGCGGCGGCGGTCCGGGTCGGCGTTGGCCCGGGCGTCGGCGATACCGTCGAACAGGCCCCAGATCGCGGCCGCCAGGCCGAACAGCAGAACCAGGATCACGCTGATGGTGCCGGCGTTGGTGGGGCTGGCATTAATCAGCGTTCCCTGCGCCAGTCGGAGAACCACCATTCCAGCCGCGAACACCAGTCCGCGCAGCAACCACGTCGTCATGAGGGATCAGCCTAGCGAGTACCGTCACCCACCGTGACACATTCCCAACGTCGGGCCAGGTTGGCGGCGCGCCTCACCGCCGACGGACTGGACGCGCTGCTTGTCACCGATCTGGTCAACGTGCGCTACCTATCGGGCTTCACGGGCTCCAACGCGGCGATGCTGGTGTTCGCCGACGACACCCCGCCGGTGCTCGCCACCGATTCCCGGTACCGGACCCAGGCGGTCCGCCAGTCTCCCGATCTGCATGTTGCGATCGAGCGGGCGTGCGGGCGTCACCTCACGCAGCTGGCGCTGGCCGGGGGAGCGCGCCGGATCGGGTTCGAGAGCCATGTCGTCACCGTGGACGGATTCGAGGCGTTGTCGCGGGTGCTGGCCGAGTACCCGAGAGCGGACCTGGTGCGCGCCTCGGGCACGGTTGAGGCGCTTCGCGAGATCAAGGACGCCGGCGAGGTGGCACTGCTTCGGTTGGCCTGCGAGGCTGCCGACGCGGCATTAGCCGCTCTGGTCGCCGCCGGCGGAATACGGCCCGGCCGCACCGAGCGGGCTGTCGCCCGCGACCTCGAGGCACGGATGCTCGATCACGGCGCGGACGGTCCGTCTTTCGAGACCATCGTCGCGGCCGGGGCGAACTCGGCGGTGCCGCACCACCGGCCCACCGACGCCGTTCTGGACAGCGGGGACTTCGTCAAGATCGACTTCGGAGCACTGATCGGCGGGTACCACTCGGATATGACCCGCACGTTCGTTCTGGGCAAGACCGGGGCGGCCGCGACCTGGCAATGCGAGCTCTACGACCTGGTGGCGGCGGCGCAGCGGGCTGGTGTCGCGGCTCTGCGGGCTGGCGCGGCGCTGTGCGCCATCGACGCCGCGGCGCGCGAGGTGATCGCCGACGCGGGTTACGCCGAGCACTTCGGTCACGGGCTGGGCCACGGGTTGGGACTGCAGATCCATGAAGCGCCCGGAATCAACTCGTCGGCCGCCGGTACACTGCGTGCTGGCTCCGTGGTGACCGTGGAGCCTGGTGTTTACCTGGCCGACCGCGGTGGCGTCCGCATCGAGGACACCCTGGTCGTCGGTGCGCGGGGCCCCGAAGTGCTGACCCGGTTCCCCAAGGACCTGACCATCCTCTGACCTCCATCCGAAGGAGAACGACCGACCGTGGCATCTACTGCCGACTTCAAGAACGGCCTCGTGCTGAACATCGACGGGCAGCTGTGGCAGATCATCGAGTTCCAGCACGTCAAGCCGGGCAAGGGTCCGGCCTTCGTGCGGACCAAACTCAAGAACGTGCTCTCCGGCAAGGTGGTCGACAAGACCTACAACGCCGGGGTCAAGGTGGAGACCGCGACCGTGGACCGGCGCGACGCCACTTACCTCTACCGTGACGGCAGCGACTTCGTGTTCATGGACAGTGAGGACTACGAACAGCACCCACTGTCCGAGGCACTGGTCGGCACCGCGGCGAACTTCCTGCTCGAGAGCATGCCGGTGCAGATCGCCTTCCATAACGGCGTACCGCTGTACCTGGAACTGCCTGTCACGGTCGAACTCGAAGTGGCCAGCACCGAGCCGGGACTGCAGGGGGATCGCTCCAGCGCCGGCACCAAACCGGCGACGCTGGAGACCGGCGCGGAGATCCAGGTGCCGCTGTTCATCAACACCGGCGACAAGCTCAAGGTCGATTCTCGCGATGGAAGCTACCTGGGCCGGGTCAATGCTTGACGGGATGTGTGGCCTCGCGGCTCTGTCCGACGCGCCCCGCCGTGGCTGAACGCAAGGTCAGCCGGCACCAGGCCCGTAAGCGAGCCGTCGACCTGCTCTTCGAGGCTGAAGCACGCGGGCTCGCAGCCGCCGAGATCGCCGAGTTGCGGGCGACCCTCGCGGAGTCCAACCCGGAGGTTTCCGGACTCAACACCTACTCGGTGACGGTCGCCCGAGGGGTCAGCGAACATGCCGCTCATATCGACGATCTGATCAGCTCGCACCTGCAGGGCTGGACGCTGGAGCGGCTTCCCGCCGTCGACCGCGCGATCCTGCGGGTCGCAGTGTGGGAGTTGCTACACGCCGATGACGTTCCCGCGCCGGTCGCCGTCGATGAGGCGGTGCAGCTGGCGAAGGAACTGTCCACCGACGATTCGCCGGGGTTCGTCAACGGCGTGCTCGGGCAGGTGATGCTGGTGACGCCGCAGATCCGTGCCGCCGCGGATGCGGTCCGGGGGACCCGAGACGTCCAACCGGCCGCCGGTGAGTCAGCTGGGCCTGGTCCGGCCGGTAACGTCGGGCCGATGGAGGCTGAACACCACTTCGCAAACCTGGCCGGTATCTGGGACAGGCAGGCAGAGGCCTTGGATACGTCGATGGGTGCGCACGGCACCGCGGCCCGCCGGGCACTGTCGGCACGTCCGGGCGAGCGGGTCGTCGATCTGGGTTGCGGACCCGGTCTGTCCGCGGTGGCGCTCGGTGCCGCCGTCGGTCCGGAGGGTTGGGTCGCCGCGGTCGACGTGGTGCCCGAGATGGCGGAGGCCGCGCGCCGACGGTTGGCTGCGGCCGAGGTGCACGGGGTGTCGGTGGCAGCCGATGTAGCGACCGCCGACCTCGTCGCCGTCGCCGGCGCGGGAGAACTCTTCGACGCCGCGCACTCCCGATTCGGGCTGATGTTCTTTCCCGACCCGAAGGCGGCCTTCGCCAATATCTTCGCCGCGCTGCGGCCGGGCGGGCGGCTGGCTGCGTCGGTGTGGCAGCACCTGGACCGTAACCCCTGGATGATGTTGACCACGGCGACCGCGACGCAGATCCTCGGCATCGACCGGCCGCCCCTGCCCGGACCGGGCCAACCCGGTCCGTTCTCGCTGGCCGACCCCGACGCGACCGCTGCCCTGCTGGCAGAAGCGGGCTTCGCCGACGTCGAGATCGTCTCCGTCGAGGCGCCGTTCCTCTTCGAGGGCGACGGAACCGCCGCCGCCGAGCGGATTATCAGCGCGGGGCCGCTGGGCGGGGTGTTCCTGGCGGCGGACGAAGGACGCCGTCGTGACGTCATCCACGGGGTGGTCGCCGCCCTCGAGCACCACCGCGGCGCCGACGGTTACGAACTGCCGGCCGCATCGTGGTGCATCACGGCGGTTCGTCCCGACTGATCAGGCCTGCAGCGCTGCGTAGGTCCGGCGGACGAACTTCGGCTGGGCGGACTGCAGTTGGGCAAGCGCGGTGTTTCCGGCGACGGCTGCGGCCGCCGAGGTCAGGTCCGGGTAGTTCTGGATCAGGTAGATCATGATCAGTTCGTTGGACGGGTCGGCCTGCCACCAGGTCCCGTAGGCGCCGGGCCAACTGAACGTGCCCGCCCCGCCTGGGCCGAACAGCCGCTGCGATGTCGCCGGGTCGGTGACCACCGACAGGTTCAGTCCGAATCCGCGGCCGATCCAGAATGGCATCCCAAGGAAAGGGTGGCGTTTCTGCTCGTCGGTGAGCCGGTCGGTGCGCATCAGCCGCACCGACTCCGGCGACAGAACCCGCACCCCGTCAACGGCTCCGCCGCCGAGCAGCATGCGAGCGAAGCGCAGATAGTCATCGGCGGTGGACACCAGACCCGCGCCGCCCTGGGAGAATCTCGGTTCCTTCACCGGGACCGGGCCCATCGCGTCATGCTGCAGCCCATGCTGCGGGTCGAGCCGGTACATGGTCGCCGCGCGCGGACGTTTGTCGGGGGAGATGAAGAAGCCGGTATCCGACATGCCGAGCGGCTGAAGGATCCGCTCGCTGAGCACAGTCTGCAGCGGCTTGCCCGCGATTCGGGACAGGACGATGCCGAGCACCTCGGTGCTCTGGGAGTAGGTGAGCCGTTCGCCGGGCTGGTGGACCAGCGGCAGCCCGGCCACCTCGGCCAGCCAGTGGTCCTGGTCCTGGCGCAGCGAGACCGTCGCGTAGGCGCGACCGATCGGACCTTGGACCGAGAACGCGTAGGCCAGGCCGCTGCGGTGGGTCATCAGATCGTCGATGGTGATCGGCCGGTGGGCCGGTACCGTGCGATCCAACGGGCCGTCCGGATCGGCCAGCACCCGCATATCGGCCAGTTCCGGCAGCCACCGGGAGACCGGGTCGGACAGCGACAGCGCGCCCTCCTCGATGAGGGTCATCGCGGCGGCCACCGTCACCGGTTTGGTCATCGAGGCGACCCGGAAGATGGTGTCCCGCTTCATCGGTCGGTTCGCCTCGATATCGGAAAACCCGATCTCGTTGACCTGGACGACCGCTCCACGGTGCCAGACGAGGGTGACCGCGCCCGCCAGCAGACCCGCGTCGACGGCATCGGTGATCGAGGTCCGGTTGTCCGCTAGATTCACCGCCGCGAGTCTACGACAGCGGTGTCGGCGGACCGCGCAGCCCGTCGCGCCGGGGTGTTACGCTCACCGGAATCGACATCCTTTAACGATCCGTCCTGCGAGGCGGAGAAGGAGGTCTGGGCTCTCGATGGGTACCACTGACCGGGAACTGATGTCCCGCGCGGACGTCGGTCGAACCATTTCCCGAATGGCCCATCAGATCATCGAGAAGACCGCCCTCGACAGCCCCGATGGGCCACGGGTCGTGTTGCTTGGCATTCCGACCCGCGGAGTCACGGTGGCGAGCCGGCTGGCCGCCAAGATCAACGAGTTCTCCGGCGTCACCGTCGCGCGTGGGGGTCTGGACATCACGCTGTACCGCGATGACCTCGACTTCAAGCCGCCTCGTGCCCTGGAGGAGACCTCGATCCCGGTCGGCGGTATCGACAATGCCCTGGTGATTCTGGTCGATGACGTGCTCTACACCGGACGCTCGGTCCGCTCGGCGCTGGACGCCCTCCGCGATATCGGCAGGCCGAAGTCGGTACAACTCGCGGTCCTCGTCGACCGCGGCCATCGTGAATTGCCGCTGCGGGCCGATTACGTCGGCAAGAACGTCCCCACCTCGCGCTCCGAGAACGTCAAGGTCCGACTCGCGGAGGACGATGGGGTCGAGGGCATCTGGATCGCGCCGCACGGAGGTCCCGCCCGCTGATGAGCGCTTGCGCGAAGAAGAGATGGCTGCGATGAGCGCTTGCGCGAAGAAGAGATGGCTGCGATGAGCGCTTGCGCGAAGGAAGTACAGCTGTGAGCGTGCGGCATCTGTTGTCCGCGGCTGACCTGACCCGTGATCAGGCCACCGCGATCCTCGACGACGCCGACCGGTTCCGGCAGGCCCTGCTCGGCCGGGACGTCAAGAAGCTGCCGACCTTGCGGGGCCGCACCGTCATCACGATGTTCTACGAGAACTCGACCCGGACCCGGGTGTCCTTCGAGGTGGCCGGCAAGTGGATGAGTGCCGACGTGATCAACGTCAGCTCGTCGGGTTCCTCGGTGGCGAAGGGTGAATCGCTGCGTGACACCGCCCTGACGCTGCGGGCGGCCGGCGCCGACGCCCTGATCATCCGGCATCCGGCGTCCGGGGCGGCCCAGCAGTTGGCCGAATGGACACGCGAGTCCGACGGCACCGGACCCTCCTCGGGGGCGGGAGCGCAGCGACTCGGGGGAGGACCCTGCGTCATCAACGCCGGCGACGGAACCCACGAGCACCCCACCCAGGCACTGCTGGACGCGCTGACTGTCCGGCAACGGCTGGGCGGGATCGAAGGCCGTCGGGTGGTGATCGTCGGCGACATCTTGCACAGCCGGGTGGCACGGTCCAATGTCGCGCTGCTGAACACCCTGGGTGCCGAGGTGGTGCTCGTCGCACCGCCCACGCTGCTGCCGGTCGGTGTGACCGAGTGGGGTGATGTGACGGTGTCACACGATCTTGACGCCGAATTGGCCGTCGCGGATGCGGTGATGATGCTGCGAGTCCAGGCCGAGCGGATGAACGGCGGGTTCTTCCCGTCGCCGCGGGAGTACGCCGCGCTCTACGGCCTGTCCGAGCAGCGGCAGTCGTTGCTGCCCGATCATGCCGTGGTCCTGCACCCAGGCCCGATGCTGCGCGGTATGGAGATCTCATTCCCGGTCGCCGACTCCTCGCAGTCGGCTGTGTTACAACAGGTTTCCAACGGGGTGCACGTCCGGATGGCGGTGCTGTTCCATTTGCTGGTCGGTACCGACGAGGCGGTGAGTGTATGAGCGGCGGGGGATCGAGTACCGCGGTCCTGATCACGGGCGTCCGACTGTACGGCGAGGGCGATCCGGTCGACGTTCTGGTTGCCGACGGGCAGATCGCCGGGATCGGCGCGGACCTGGCGGCGCCGGCCGACGCAGAGGTCATCGATGCCACCGGCCAGGTGCTGCTACCCGGACTGGTGGACCTGCACACCCACCTGCGCGAGCCGGGCCGCGAATACGCGGAGGATATCGAAACCGGATCGGCGGCAGCCGCTCTCGGCGGATACACCGCGGTGTTCGCGATGGCCAACACCGATCCTGTTGCCGACAGCCCGGTGGTCACCGACCATGTCTGGCGGCGCGGCCGGCAGGTCGGGCTGGTCGACGTCCACCCGGTGGGTGCGGTGACAGTCGGACTGGAGGGCAAGCACCTCACCGAGATGGGGATGATGGCCGCCGGGGCGGCCCGGGTGCGGCTGTTCTCCGATGACGGCCTGTGTGTCCACGACCCGCTGGTCATGCGTCGTGCCCTGGAGTATTCGGCCGGACTGGGCGTGCTGATCGCCCAGCATGCCGAGGAACCACGGCTGACCGCTGGGGCGGTGGCGCACGAGGGGGTCAACGCTGCGCGGCTTGGACTGGCCGGATGGCCGCGGGCCGCCGAGGAATCGATCGTGGCCCGCGATGCGCTGCTGGCCCGCGACGCCGGCGCCCGGGTGCACATCTGTCACGCCTCCACCGCCGGCACGGTGGAAATCCTGAAATGGGCCAAGCAGCAGGGTATTTCGATCACCGCCGAGGTGACGCCGCATCACCTCATGCTCGATGACAGCCGGCTCGCCAGCTACGACGGGCGCAACCGGGTCAACCCGCCGCTGCGGGAGGCCAGCGACACCGAGGCGTTGCGCCGCGCTCTCGCTGACGGGGTCATCGACTGTGTGGCGACAGACCACGCCCCGCACGCCGAACAGGAGAAGTGTTGCGAGTTCTCCGCGGCCCGGCCCGGAATGCTCGGTCTGCAGACTGCGCTGTCGGTCGTGGCGGCGACCATGGTGGAACCGGGCCTGCTGGACTGGCGCGGCGTGGCCAGGGTGATGAGCGAGAGCCCGGCGGCCATCGTCGGCCTCGATGACCAGGGCCGGCCGCTGGAGGTCGGCGAGCCCGCCAACCTCGTCGTCATCGATCCCGACGCGACCTGGACGGTCGACGGCACCGCACTGGCCAGTCGGTCTGCCAACACGCCCTATCAGGCCATGACGCTGCCGGCCTCGGTCACCGCGACGCTGCTCCGCGGCCGGATCACCGCACGGGACGGCGAGGCCGTTCTGCCATGAACACCCCCACGGCCGTCGGGACCTACATTTTCGGGTTCCTCGTCGTGCTCCTGATCGGCCTGGTGATCCGACGGATGCTGCGCGGGTGGCGGCACCGGGCCGAACGTCAGGAGGAGCTGATCGGTAACCTGCCGGCGGTTCCAGAGCTGGTCGCCCCTGCCGTCATCGCACCCACCCGCGGTCTCTACCTAGGTAGCACCGTCGCTCCGAACTGGTTGGAGCGGATCAACGCCGGCGACCTGGGCTACCGCTGCAAGGCGGTGCTCACCCGCTATCCGGAGGGAATCCTGCTCGAGCGCTCCGGAGCCGGGCCGATCTGGATGCCACAGCGCTCCATCATCGGCATCCGTGCCGAGCGGGCGCTGGCCGGGAAGGTCATTCCCGGCCGAAAATCCGAGACCCCCGGCGGGATCTTGGTGATCCGCTGGCGGCTGCCGTCGGGAACCGAGATCGACACCGGCTTCCGCGGCGAGGACCGCCCCGATTACGCGGAATGGATTTCGTCGAGCGACGACCATCAGACAGGAGACAGCGCGTGACCCAGCAGAAGGCCGTCCTCGTCCTCGAGGACGGGCGCATCCACACCGGGACGGCGTTCGGTGCGGTCGGCCAGACGCTCGGCGAGGCGGTGTTCTCCACCGGGATGTCCGGCTATCAGGAGACCCTCACCGATCCCAGCTATCACCGCCAGATCGTCATCGCCACCGCGCCGCAGATCGGCAACACCGGCTGGAACCAGCAGGACGGCGAGAGCCGGGACGACAGGATCTGGGTGGCCGGCTACGTCGTTCGCGATCCGTCCCCGCGGCCCTCGAACTGGCGTTCCACCGGAACCCTCGAGGACGAGCTGATCCGGCAGGGTGTCGTGGGCATCGCCGGCGTGGATACCCGCGCGATCGTCCGCCATCTGCGGACCCGGGGATCCATGGCAGCGGGGGTGTTCTCCGGTCCTGCGCTGGCCGATGATGCCGAGATGCTCGACCGGGTCCGCAATCAGCCCGCCATGCTAGGCGCTGACCTGTGCGGCGAGGTCAGCACCTCCGAGGCCTACATCATCGACGCTCAAGGCCCGCCACGGTTCACCGTCGCCGCTCTGGATCTGGGGATCAAAACCAATACGCCGCGCAACTTCGCGCTGCGCGGCATCCGGACCCATGTGCTGCCGTCGACGGCGACCTTCGAGGTGATAGCCGACCTCAAACCAGACGGGGTGTTCCTGTCCAACGGCCCCGGTGACCCGGCCACCGCCGACCGGGTGGTCGCGGTGACCAGAGAGGTTCTCGGGGCCGGGATCCCGCTGTTCGGAATCTGTTTCGGCAATCAGATTCTGGGTCGGGCGCTGGGCCGGTCCACCTACAAGATGGTGTTCGGCCACCGTGGGATCAATGTCCCGGTGATCGACCACGTCACCGGACGGGTCGCGGTCACCGCACAGAATCACGGCTTCGCGTTGGAAGGGGAGCGTGGCGAGGTCTTTGATACCGACTTCGGCCCGGCGGTGGTCAGCCACATCTGCGCCAACGACGGTGTTGTGGAAGGTGTGAAACTCGTCGACGGCCGAGCGTTCTCGGTGCAGTACCACCCCGAGGCAGCGGCCGGTCCGCATGACGCCAACTACCTGTTCGACCAGTTCATCGACTTGATGGAGGGCGATACGTGACCGGCACCACCGCGAGCGGGCGTGTCGGTACACCGACCCGCCGCCCAGGGGAGACGTACGCGCACGCTCGCGCAGGGATGGAGGGCACCTAGATGCCACGTCGTACCGATCTGAACCATGTTCTGGTGATCGGCTCCGGGCCGATCATCATCGGACAGGCCTGTGAGTTCGACTATTCGGGCACCCAGGCCTGCCGGGTGCTGCGCGCTGAGGGCCTGACGGTGAGCCTGGTGAACTCCAACCCGGCCACCATCATGACCGATCCCGAATACGCCGACCACACCTATATCGAGCCGATCACTCCAGCGTTCGTCGAGAAGGTGATCGCCCAGCAGGCCGCCCGGGGCAGGCCGATCGATGCACTGCTGGCCACCCTCGGCGGGCAGACGGCACTGAACACCGCCGTCGCGCTATCCGAGAATGGTGTCCTGGACCGTTACGGCGTGGAACTGATCGGTGCCGACTTCGAGGCTATCCAACGCGGCGAGGACCGACAGAAGTTCAAGGACATCGTCACCAAGGTCGGCGGTGAATCTGCCCGCAGCCGAGTGTGTTTCACCATGGCGGAGGTTCGCGAGACGGTCGACGAGCTCGGACTGCCGGTCGTCGTGCGGCCGTCGTTCACCATGGGCGGGCTGGGCTCGGGAATGGCGCATTCGCTCGAGGACGTCGACCGGATGGCCGGCGAGGGCCTTACTGCATCGCCCAGCGCCAATGTGCTGATCGAGGAGTCGATCTTCGGCTGGAAGGAGTACGAACTCGAGCTGATGCGTGACGGCAACGACAACGTCGTGGTGGTCTGCTCGATCGAGAACCTCGACCCGATGGGTGTGCACACCGGTGACTCGGTGACCGTGGCTCCGGCGATGACGCTGACCGACCGTGAGTACCAGGTGATGCGCGACCTTGGCATCGCGATCCTGCGCGAGGTCGGTGTGGACACCGGTGGCTGCAACATCCAGTTCGCGGTCGACCCCTCCGACGGCCGGCTGGTCGTCATCGAGATGAACCCACGGGTATCCCGGTCCAGTGCGCTGGCCTCCAAGGCGACCGGGTTCCCGATCGCGAAGATCGCCGCGAAGCTGGCGATCGGCTACACCCTCGACGAGATTCTCAATGACATCACCAGGCAGACCCCGGCCTGCTTCGAGCCGACGCTGGACTATGTCGTGGTCAAGGCACCCCGGTTCGCGTTCGAGAAGTTCCCGGGCGCCGACCCGACCCTGACCACGACGATGAAATCGGTCGGCGAAGCGATGTCGATGGGCCGCAACTTCGTCGAGGCCCTCGGCAAGGTGATGCGCTCCCTGGAGACGACCCGGACCGGGTTCTGGACCGGCGAGGACGACGACGGCTGGGTCGACGATGTCCTGGCCCGGCTGCGCACCCCCACCGAGGGGCGGCTGTATGACATCGAGTTGGCGTTGCGGCTGGGCGCGAGCGTCGAGCAGGTCGCCGAGGCCTCCGGGGTCGACCCGTGGTTCGTCGACCAGATCAACGGCCTGGTTGGCCTGCGCGCGGAACTGATCGACGCTCCGGTCCTGAACGCCGAGTTGTTGCGCCGTGCCAAGCACAACGGTCTGTCCGACCGCCAGATCGCCGCGTTGCGTCCGGAACTCGCGGGTGAGACCGGTGTGCGGACGCTGCGCCGCCGGCTGGGTATCCACCCGGTGTTCAAAACGGTCGACACCTGCGCGGCGGAGTTCGAGGCCAAGACCCCGTATCACTATTCGACCTACGAACTCGATCCGGCGGCGGAGACGGAGGTGGCGGCGCAGACCGACAAGCCCAAGGTTCTGATCCTGGGCTCCGGGCCCAACCGGATCGGGCAGGGCATCGAGTTCGACTACAGCTGCGTGCATGCGGCCACCACACTGTCCGAAGCCGGGTTCGAGACCGTCATGATCAACTGCAACCCGGAGACGGTCTCGACCGACTACGACACCGCCGACCGGCTGTACTTCGAACCGCTCACATTCGAGGACGTGCTGGAGGTCTATCACGCCGAATCCCGTTCCGGGGCGGGCGGTCCCGGCGTGGTGGGGGCGATAGTCCAACTCGGCGGGCAGACCCCGCTCGGCTTGGCCCACCGGCTCGAAGCTGCCGGGGTGCCGATCGTCGGCACCCGGCCCGAGGCCATCGACCTGGCTGAGGACCGCGGCCGGTTCGGTCAGGTC
>LFFF01000015.1 GCA_001510415.1 Actinobacteria bacterium casp-actino6
GGTCGATGGCGACCTGCCAGACGAGTCGGGCGGGTGGGCGGGCGACGCCGCCGGCGCGGGCCACCGCACCGGGGTCGGCGCCGTGCTGCAGCGCAGCCTCGCACGTCGCGTCGAGATCGGCGGTCAGGGCCACCGCTACCGGCGGCGCAGCGTAGGCGCGGGCGTCCGGGAAACCGGCCGAGCCGAGGATGTGGTCGAAATGATGGTGTGTCATCACCAGGTCGGTGATCGTGCTGCCGGATAACTCACGAACGTCCTCGGCGACCGCCGCGGCTTCGTTCAGCGTCGTCCCGCAGTCGATCAGCAGCGATCCGTACCGGCCCTCGACAAGTCCGACCGTGACGTCCAGGAACGGTAACCGGCAGCGGTGAACGCCGTCGGCCAACTCCTCCCAGTCGTGGTGCACGAGGACGACGATATAGACTGGACACATGTCCAGAACGGCCTCCTGCGAAGCGTGAGCATGCGTATCGCCCTGCTGTCGTACCGCAGTAAGACCCATTGCGGCGGCCAGGGTGTCTACGTTCGCCATCTCAGCCGAGGCCTGGTTGAACTGGGCCACCACGTCGAGGTGTTCTCCGGACAGCCCTACCCCGAACAGCTGGATCCCCGGGTCCGGCTCACCGAGGTGCCCAGCCTGGATTTGTACCGCGATCCCGACCCGTTCCGTACCCCGCACCCGCGTGAGATCCGGGACCGCTTCGACGCGCTCGAGGTGGCCACCATGTGGACTGCCGGATTCCCGGAGCCGCGGACGTTCAGCCTTAGGGTTGCGCGCCTGCTGGCGCAGCGACACGGGGAGTTCGATGTGGTCCACGACAACCAGTGCCTGGGCACCGGACTGCTGCACATCGCCGAGTTGCTGCCGGTGGTGGCCACCGTGCACCACCCGATCACCCGCGACCGCACCGTGGACCTCGCGGCGGCGACATGGTGGCGCAGACCCCTGGTGCACAGGTGGTACGGATTCCTCGGCATGCAGAAGCGGGTCGCGCGCAGGATTCCAGACCTGCTCACGGTGTCGTCGTCATCGGCCGAACACATCGCCGAGGACTTTCGGGTTCACCCCGATCAGTTGCACGTCGTCCCGCTGGGGGTGGACACCGAGTTGTTCGCGCCGTCGGCGAAGCCCCGCGTCGCTGGACGCATCGTCGCCATCTCGTCGGCAGATCGGCCGCTGAAGGGAATCTCCACCCTGTTGCAGGCGATCGCCCGGTTGCGCACCGAGCACGACGTGGAACTGCAACTCGTGGCACGACTTGAACCCGACGGCCCCACCGAGAAGCTGATCGCCGAACTCGGCCTGGCCGATATCGTCCACATCTCCAACGGACTGTCCGACGAGGAAGTGGCGGCGCTGTTCGCATCCGCCGATATCGCCTGCATCCCCTCGCTCTATGAGGGCTTCTCACTGCCTGCCGTCGAGGCGATGGCCAGCGGAACCCCGATCGTGGCCAGCCGGGCCGGTGCGCTGCCCGAGGTCCTGGGCGCCGATGGCGAGTGCGCCGACCTGGTCACCCCCGGCGACGTCAGTGAGCTGACCGCGGCGCTGGTCCGGCTGCTGGAGTTTCCCGACCGGCGGCGCTGGCTCGGTGCGGCCGGGCGGCGGCGTGCGCTGGACGTCTTCAGCTGGGAGTCGGTGGCCGCTCAGACCGTGCGGGTCTATCAGCAGGCAATGGCCCGTCGCCCGGGGTTGGGGCGGGTCGTCGAGGCGGTCGACGAGCCATGCTGACGGTGGACTACGACCGGCTGGGCATCGGGCCGGGTACGTCGGTGATCGATGTCGGCTGCGGGGCCGGCCGGCACAGTTTCGAGGCCTACCGTCGCGGCGCCGACGTCATCGCCTTCGACCAGAACGCCGCAGAGTTGGCCGAGGTGGACACCATGCTGCAGGCAATGGGCCAGGCCGGTGAGGCGCCTGCGTCGGCCAAGGCCCAGGTCGTGGTGGGCGACGCACTCACACTGCCCTACCCGGACGCAACCTTCGACAGCGTGATCGCCTCGGAGATCCTTGAGCACATCCCCGATGACGAGTCCGTCATCGCCGAGCTGATCCGGGTGCTCAAACCGGGCGGCTCGCTGGCGGTCACGGTGCCACGCTGGCTGCCCGAGCGGATCTGCTGGCTGCTGTCCGACGAGTACCACGCCAATGACGGCGGCCACATCCGGATCTACCGTGCCGCGCAGTTACGGGCCAAGGTGGAGGAGCGCGGAATGCGCTTCACCCATTCCCAGCATGAACACGCGCTGCACTCGCCGTATTGGTGGCTCAAATGCGCTGTCGGCGTTGAGAAGAGCGACAACATACTGGTGAGGTCCTATCACCGGCTGCTGGTCTGGGACATGATGTCCAAGCCCATCCTGACCCGGGCGGCCGAGTCCGCGCTGAACCCACTGGTGGGCAAGAGCGTCGCGTTGTATTTCGAGAAGCCGGGCCACGTCACGAAGCCAGAATCCGATGCGCCGCGAATCTGACCTGAACGGGCTGCCCGGCATCCCGGGCGTGTTCACCCCCGGGCAGTGCCGACAGACCGCGGAATCCATTGCCGCCGTTCAACTTCCGTCGGGCGAGATCCCCTGGTCGGAGGCCGGGCACACCGACCCCTGGGATCACGTCGAGTGCGCAATGGCGCTCACCGCGGCGGGGCTGCTCGAGCCGGCTCGCGCCGCCTTCGAGTGGTGCCGCCGCGAACAGCGCCCGGACGGGTCGTGGGCGATCCAGTACCGCCGCGGGGTCGTCGAGGACCACGGCAGCGACAGCAATTTCTGCGCCTACGTCGCCACCGGCGTCTGGCACCACGCGCTGGCGACCGGCGACCGGGGGTTCGCCGAACGGATGTGGCCGACGGTGCAGGCGGCAATCGACTTCGTACTCAACCTGCAGGCCGGAACCGGCGAGATCTACTGGGCTCAGGGGCGTGGCGGCGCGTTGACCGAGGCGCTGCTGACCGGGTGCTCCAGCATCTACCACAGCATCAGGTGCGCGCTGGCGCTGGCTGAGCATCTCCGACGGCCGCAACCCGAATGGGAGGTGGCACTCGGCCGGCTTGGTCACGCCATCACCGACCACCCGGATGCGTTCACCGACAAGCCGCTGCATTCGATGGACTGGTACTACCCGATTCTCAGTGGGGCGGTCCGAGGTGCGGCGGCGCACGACCGAATTGCAGGCCGCTGGCATGAGTTCGTGGTCGATGGGCTGGGTATCCGCTGCGTCAACGACCGGCCATGGGTGACGGGAGCGGAGACCTGCGAGCTGGTGATGGCCCTGGAGGCCATCGGGGACCACGGCCGGGCGCTGCGGCAGTTCGGCGCCATGCAGCATCTGCGCGAGGGCGACGGGTCGTACTGGACCGGACTGGTCTACGCCGACGGCAAGCGGTGGCCGGTGGAGCGCACCACCTGGACCGCGGCGGCGGTGATCCTTGCCGCCGACGCGTTATCCGGTGCCACCGCGGGGTCCGGGATCTTCCGCGGCGCCGAACTGCCCCGGGGCCTGCAGGGTGACTACGACTGCGAGTGCGTCCGGAGCTGATCACCCGGCACACCGCCGACCCGCTCCAGCACCCGCAGCGAACCGGTGTGTCCGACTTCGACGAAGTCGCCGGAATCCAGGGCGCGGCAATAGATGAGGTACGGCGGCCGGCCGCCGTCCCGGGGGTCGGGGAACACATCGTGGATGATCAGTGCGCCGCCGGGCTGCACCCATCGGGCCCAGCCGTCGAAGTCCGCATTCGCGGCTTCCTCGCTGTGGCCGCCGTCGATGAACAGCAGTTGTACCGGCGTTCGCCAGGTGCGGGCCACCACCGTTGACCTACCCACCACCGCGACGATCGTGTCCTCAAGGTCTGCGGCGTCCATCGTCTGCCGGAACGCCGCAAGGGTGTCGAAGCGCCCGCTGACCGGATCCACCAGCGATGTGTCGTGGAACTCCCAGCCCGGTTGGTGCTCCTCGGAACCGTGATGGTGGTCGACCGTGTACAACACGGCCCGCGTCTCGGCGGCGGCCGCTGCCAGTAGCACGGCGGATCGGCCGCAGTAGGTGCCGATCTCCACCGCCACCCCGCCGTCGAGATAGCGGACTGCCGCGTCGAATAGGGCCCGTCCCTCGTCGGCGGGCATGAAACCGGTCACTGTCTCGGCCAGGTCGAACAGCCGAGCGGTCAGCGCGTCCAGGTCGGTCACCCATTGACCGTAGTCCCGGCACCGGGGCCGCGGCATCCCACGGTCGGACGCGCCGGACGGTAGGTTGGAATGACCAACTGTTGAGGAGCGTGTGATGACAACGGGTGACCAGGATCCCAACGCCTACGGGCAGCCATCGGGCTTCCCGCCGCCGCCCAATCCCTACGGACAGCCTTCCGCTGCGGGCTACCCGCCGCCCCCGCCGCCTGGATATCCGCCGCCGCCCCCGGCCGGATACCTCCCGCCTCCCCCGCCGTATGGCGCCCCGGGTAGCTACCCGCCGGTGCCGCCGCCCGGGTACGGCATTCGGCCCGGCGGATTGGGGGCGCGTTTCGGCGCCCGGATCATCGACGGCCTGCTGGTCGGCATCGTGGCCGGTGTGTTGGCGATGGCGTTCGACGCCTCCAGCAACATCATGGTCACCGGCCTGTTCTCCGGTGTGCTGATGTTCGCCTACTTCGTTGCCATGGAGGTGACCCAGGGCCGGACGGTGGGCAAGATGGCGCTCGGACTGAGCGTGCACGGCCCGGGTGGGGCACCCAAACCGGACGTCAAACAGTCCGCCATCCGCAACGCCTTCACGCTGTTGACCGTCATTCCCTACCTCGGCGGACTGCTGGCGTTCATCGCCTACATCGTGATCGCGGTCACGATCAACTCCAGCCCTACCAAACAGGGCAAGCATGACGAACTGGCCGGCGGAACCCAGGTCGTCAAGGGTTAGACGCCACTACTCGGCGGTCGACTGGTTGCGGTTCCACTCCAGCCAGCCCACGCCGTCGCGGCCGTCCTCGGTGTGCACGACGGCCCAGGCCCGCGGGAAGAAGCTGACCCGGCCGTCGGGTGCGACCAGGCGGACCGGTGCGTGACCGCGGATGTCGATCGTCGCGATGATCGGGCCGGGGTTCATGGTCAGCGTCGTCGACACCGGCAGTCCGTCGTCGGCGAACTCCGCGTCCGCGACGACCGATGTCGTCTCGGTCAGCGGTGCCCCGGGCGGTTCGATGTAGCCGACGCTGACCGGTGCCATGCCCGGGATGCGCAGATCGACCCCGTGCAGGTGGGTGCCGTCGTCGAGGTGCAGCGCGCTCCATACCCAGTCCATCGTCCACCAGTCCCGGACCCCGTGCGAGTGGTCGCGCTGACCGGCAGCCGCGTTCACCGGGTAGGTCTGACCGTCGATGGTGACCGTTCCGGTGACCGTGCACGGGATTTCGTAGCGGGTGGCGATTCGGTATGCGAACGGGGTTCCGGCCGTGGTCCAGGTCAGATCCATCGCCAGCTCAGCGGGCTCGCCGACATCCTCGTGGAGCAGTCCGGCCGGGTAGTCGAAGGAGCGGGCCGGCCCAGCCACCGCCACCCGGTATTCCCGCAGCGGAACAGTTGCGGCGTGCCGCATGTCGATGCCGTTGCTGCGGATATCGTTCGGGTTCTCCGGTAGCGGCGCGCGGAAGTCCAGCAGCGCGACGGTCGCGATATCGGGTCCGCACACCAGGGCGTTGATCCAGGCCACGTTCTGGTTCGGTATCAGCCCCAGCCGGATCCAGCCACCTATCCCCTGCGCCGGGTCGGCGAAATCCCAGTACCAGCTCTCGTTCCACAGCGGCTCATCGCCCGGGGTGTGGGCCGCCTCCTCGGCCGGGTCCGGTTGCAGCGCCGCACTTGTCGACGACAGCGGGAGAACCTCCAGCGCCCCGGTGTCGAGCACATGGCTGGTGTGCCGGTCCAGCATGGTCAGGAACATCTGGTCGCCGCGTTCGGTGCGCTCCACCAGCATCGAGGACACGATCGCCATCATCACGCCGAAAAAGCTCTGCCGGCGCACACCGTCGCGGATCTCGTCCAGGGTCAGCGGCGGGTTCGGCCCCAGTCCCTGGTGGTAGGCGGCCAGGAGTTCGTCGTAGTGCGCGCGTCGGTCCGCCACCGTCAGCGCGCAGCCCAGGAAGTAGGCGACGTCGGTCATCGGTGGACCCCAGGTGACGGTCTGCCAGTCCACCACCGTCAGCTCACGCAACGCACCCGGACGGCCGAACAGCATGTTGTCCAGCCGGTAGTCGCCGTGCACCAACCCCTTGACCCGATCCGGGGCCGACTCCTCGGCGAGATAGGCGTCGAAGGTGTCCACCAGCCGCTGGCAGACCAGTCGCTGTTCACCCGTCATCGACTCGCCGTAGCGGCCGGCGAAACCGGCGAACAACTGGCTGATCAGCGCCTGGGTCACCGGTGTCTCCCGACGCAACCACCGGGCGTGGGGTGGGTCCTCGGTGCCGATCAGCGGGGCGTGCAGCCGTGCCAGCTCCGTCAAGGCGAGGGTGGCATCCGCGGTGGAGGCGCCCTGCAACTCATTGCCGACCTCGGCCGGGGACGCATCGTCGATCAGAAGGGCGAAGGCGCCCGACTCAGGGTCGTAGGAGGCGTGGTGACACTCTGCGACCGGGCCGCCGAGGCGGGGTGCCAGCTCTGAGTAGAAGCGCACCTCGCGCTCGTAGAGTCCGAGGGCATGGCCGGTCTGCCTGCTCACCGGGTCACTGGCGGCGACCTTCAGCACCACCGACGCCGGTCCGTCCCCCTCTGCGTAGGTCAGTGCAACCCGGTAGCACTCGCTCATCTGGCCGGTGCCGATCCGTGCGACGGTGAAGTCACTGACCCGGCCGGCGCCGAGGTTTGCCGTCAGCCAGTCGGCAGTCAGATCCTCGGGGCGTTCGATTGAGGCGGAGGTGTGACTCACCCGTTAAACGTATGACGGGTGTCAACCGCGCACAGGCTGGAGGAGGGCAGCGTGCCCACCTGGCCGTTGGTGGCGCGCCATTTCCAGCGCTTGAGTCACGGCTGTGCCGTTGATCGCCCCGTTCACCGGTTTGTTCATCGGCACTTCAGAGCCGTACGCCCTCGGGGTTGATCAGCACGGTCAATGAGCTCTTGCTTCCCTGGTTGCTGATCAGCAAGACGCTGCCGGGCTGGTAACCGACGAGGGCAGAGACATCAAGGACCCCTGAGGTTTCACTCGCGGTACTGATCCCGATGGTGTCGGCAATCTTGATCAAGCCGCTACCGTCGGGCCGCATCATCCAGGTCTCCCCATTGCCCGTCCCTGAATCCTCATTGACGAAAATCAGCCCGTCGGGAAACGATTGGCCTCCGAACGCGGTGGGAGCTGTCCAGTCCACGTTGTCGGCATCACCGAATAAGCCGTCGGTGTCGTTGGTGTGGTTCTGGATCTTAGTGATCGTGAAGCTCGATCCGGCAGCATCGAAATTGCCGCTGCTGAAGTCCGGCTGGAAACGGAACGTGAACAGGCCGGTTTCCTGCACGGCGAGAACAACTCGGGTCGGGTCACCGGGGCTGGTGTCGACATCTTCGAGTTTCGCCGCATTCAGTGCCCCGGCGACCGTGGTGTCGAAAGTGCCCTCCGCAACCGTGCCGCCCGCAGGCAACGTGGCGTTGAGGTAGTAGTAGCTGCCGAAGGCCAACCCATTTCGCGACAGAAAATCCGAGGCCTCGGCGCCGCTGGCGTTGATCCCCTTTTGGCCGACATACATCGTCAGGTTGCGCGTCCCGCCGTCGGGCGAGAGCAAGATCGCAACGTGCGCAGTTTCTCCGGTGTCCACCAACGCGGCGTTTTCCCATGAGTCGAAGGGCATTCCACCGATGCCGCCGCCGGCGTCTCCCGCCACCCCGCTGATCTGGTACAGGTCTCGGTTGGTCAGGTCGATCGCGACGAGGCGCCCACCGCCGACTTCTTCCCCCGTCATGAATACGGCATCCACAAATCCGCGATCGTCGCCAAATGTGTTGGGCAGATAGGACTGCCCGGAACAAAACCGGCTGAAACTGGTATTCGACGGGTCCGAAGTGGAGGTCCAGCTCGATCCGCCGTCGCTGGTCCAGCGTTGATAGGCCTGCCGTGCTGATCTCACGAAGGAGACGGGCCCGGTGGTTCCCGTGTTGATCGTGTTGTCGATCGCAGTCTTGAAGCTGGCAAGGTCGAGATCGACCTCGCTGATCGTGGCGTCTGAGACCTCGTGGTTGACATACAGACGCAGTGTCGAATCGTCCGGCAGGTGGGCTCCCAAACCGTCGAATGTCTGAGGCATCGCCCAGTCGAACCCGTCTCCGCCGGGGTTGTCGCCCGCAGAGATGACTTCGAAGGCCAGCCAGCCATTGCGCCCAGACACTTGCGGTGTCGGGTTCAGCGAGGGATATCCGACGGTGACTGTTGCGCTGTCGGTGTGCCCATCGTTGCCGAGCAGCCCGAAGGTGACGAGGTGAAGAAGGCCGGGCAGGCCATGGATGTGGAATCCGTTGCCGGCATCGCTGACGGTGACGTTGAACGTGTCGTGCCCCGGGTAGTCCGAGGCCGGGGTGTAAGTGAAACTCCCGTCGGCGAGCACTTCGACGGCGCCGTAGGACGGGTCGGTGGTGGTGTAGGTCAGGATGTCGCCGTCGCGATCGGCCGGGTTCAGATTGCCCACGATGCGGCCGTCAACGAGGCTGTTCTCCAACCAGTTGTGGGCCAGAGTCGGGGTCTTGTTGAAGAACGTCCGGTCGATCTCGCGACGCATCAATTCCAGAACACCCACCAGCGTCAGTGGTGCGGCAGGCGCCCGCGGATCAGTGGCAGCAACCACAGGCCGGCTGACTGCAATAACGGACGCCGCCGCGGGACCGGTCACCTGCGGGGTGAAAGGCGCTGGGAGCGCCGGTGCCCCCGCAGCGACGGCATTGGCGGTCGACGTTTGATAACTCTGCACCGACGCCGGTGCCGCTGCCGCCGATTGCGCCATGAGCTGTGCGGTTGCCCGGGCCACCGCGTCGCGGTCCCGGTTCCGGGCTGGCACTGGCGCAGTCTCCCCGATCGCCGCGGATGCGCGGGCTGCGGTCGGCGGTCGCGATGGCGTGTCTGCACCGGAGGTGGAACCGGACCGCGGGCTCCGTACGGAGCCGCTCGTTGCCGACGTCCGCGACCCGGAATCGGAACGCACAGATACGGCGGAAGACCGTGACGAAGAACCCGCAGGCGAGCCGGAAGTGCTCGACGGCTCAGCCGACGCCACGCCGTGCCCGGTGGCCAGGGCGGCCCCTACCCCCAGCGCGAAGGCCAGCGGACCGATCCGTCCGACGACGCTTACCCGACGGGCCTCAGCCTCGAGTCCCAGCCGTCCCACTCCGGGTTTTCTTGCCGAAACCATGCTGTCCTCCGCGGAACCCGAAGGATCGCAGGCTCTCAGTTTCGATTATTCACCTTGCGTGAACCCTACAAGTTTACCCACGTCATCCACGTCTCGAAAGGTTGCGCCAGGCATCACGAAAGGTGCTCGCGAACCGCCGCCTATCTAGCCGGGTCGGTCCGCGAGCGAAAAGCCCGCCCACGCCGTGCGACGGTGCGGATGCGGGTCGTACTCGACGTGGGTGTGCCGGTCGAAGACCAGCACCGGGCGCTCTTCGTGGTTGTAGACCGGCCAGTCATCACCCGGCACTCCGGTGTGGGCGAACTCGTTCCAGCGAGTCTGCACCTGGTGGCTGACCTTCACTGCGGCACGCTGGTCCACCCCGGCGGTCAGAACCGCGCCGACACGGGATCGGTAGATGCCGAATACCGCCAGCAACTCGGTGGCGTGGGTGGCGCCGAGGCCCGCCCAGTGCAGCGTGCGGGGCGCGAAGTCATACCGGTACACGTAGGTGGGAGCCAGCTTTGCGTGCGCCTCGGCGATCTGCCAGGCCGCCGTGTTGAAGATCATGTCGCCGCCGAATTCGACGCACGCCTTCGGGTGCGGATAGTGCGGATAGGCGGCCAGCACGCGTTCCCGCACCTCAGGTGGACTGTGCGCAAGGATCCGTTCGATGGCGTGCTCGGTGGTCGGAAGCAGTTTGAGGAATCGGGTGAACAGCCTGCCCTCCTCGGCGTTGGTGCCGACGATCAGCGGAACCTTGTGCGCGGTGCCCTTTCTCATCGCGTCGAACGGATCCAACGGTAGATAGTCGTCGCTGTGGGTGGGCCCGACGGCGGCGGCACCCATCATGCTGTCCAGACTTTTGGTCATCACGGTGTTCATGGCGCGCACCATGTCCGCGGGATCGGCGCTCAGCAGGGCTGGCGCCGCGGCGCCTCTGTCGATGCCGAGGACGTCGACGAAGCGACCGGCGAACTCGGCGGCGACCTCCGGCGAACTGACCATCCCCGATGCCGGACTCTCTGAGATCGCCTGAGCGAAAAGCCCTTTCGAATCCGGAACGGCGAGCAGGGTGGCTACCGCATGCGCGCCGGCGCTCTCCCCGAAGATCGTCACGTTCTCCGGATCTCCGCCGAACCCGCCGATGTTCTCCTTCACCCAGCGAAGGGCGGCGACCAGATCCCGCAGGAAGAGGTTGCTCTCGATGGTGATGTCCGGCGTGGACAGTGACGAGAGGTCAAGGCAGCCCAGCGGACCGAGCCGGTAGTTGACCGACACGTAGACGCAGCCGCGCCTCGCCAGCGCGGCGCCGTCGTAGAGCGGGGTGGCCGAACTGCCCAGGATGTAGCCGCCGCCGTGGATGAAGAACATCACCGGCAGCGGCTCACCGTCCGGCGTGGGGCCGTCCCACCGTGGGCTGACTACGTTGAGGGTCAGGCAGTCCTCGCCCATCGGCTGGTACTTGCCGAGACCCGTCATTGTGTACATCCGCTGCTGGGGCGCGCAGTTACCGAAGCTGTGCCCGGAACGCACCCCGGTCCAGGGGTGCGGCGGCTGCGGCGCGCGGAACCGTAGCGGGCCCACCGGCGGGGCCGCATACGGGATCGAACGCCACCGGTTCACCCCGTCGCGGGTGAACCCTTCCACCACGCCGCTGGCGGTGGTCACGCGGACGGTGTGCTCATGCATTGCACCGACGGTAGCGAAAGAACCCCCACCCGCCGCGCCTGGCCTGCCGCCACAGCGGCGGCGGTTAGCCTTGCCGAATGCGGATTGCCCTCTTGTTCGCCGCGTCGGTGCTGGTGGCGGGTTGTGTCGACCAGCAAAGCAGCCAGTCCCGGCCGACCCAACTCACGCCGATTTCGCCGTCCCGGACGGCGACGTCGGCGGCACCGGACACCAGCACGTCCAGCACCCGTTCCTCGGTCACCTCGACGGCCGCTCCGGACCCGTCGGCGCCGGTAGCCGAGGCAATCGCCTGGGTCGAATCGGCGCCACCGGTCGACGGGGCGGACTTCCGGGTGGCGCTGCGCAACGGCACCAGCACTGCTCTGGGCGATGACGTCGCGTTCACCACATCGTCGGGGACGAGTTGTATGACCGACACCCGCCGCGGCTCGGCGGCGTTGGCGTGCCTGGTGGACCTCGCCGACCCGCCACCGCAGCCGCCGGACGTCTACGGCGTCTGGAAGGGCGGCTGGGTGGACTTCGACGGGGCGAGCGTGCAGGTCGGGTCCGCCCACGGTGACCCCGGCCGGTTCAGCGTCGGCCAGGGACCGCCACTTCCGGAGGGCGGATCGCTGTCCTTCGGCGACTTCCGCTGCCGCAGCGACACCGAAGCGCTGGTCTGCGTGAACTTCGCCCGGCAGACCGGCGTGCGCTACAGCGACGAGGGTATCGACGCCTACGGCTGCACCCGTGAGATCCCGCCACCCGCGGGGATCGGCGTCCAGTACACCTGTTGATGTGCCCGGGCCGTCGATGTAACTCAGCGCCACCCATCGGCGGCCTTGGCCGCACTGAGCAGGGCCTCGCACAGTTGGCGCAGTTCCGAGGCCGGCGCACCCTCTTCGACCGCGGTGGCGACGTCTTCGGCGGCGCAGCGCACCTGATAGACCCGGTCGGAAAGCTCCGCGGCCTCCTCGACTGAGAGGACCACCGCGTCCGCCGGGACCGCGGTGCCTTTGACCAGGGCCCGCTGCTCGTAGGCCCGCTGCCGGCAGGACTGGCGGCAGTACTGCCGCCGTCGGCCCATGCCCGCATCGGCCACCTCCCGGCCGCACCAGCGGCACGGCTGTGGTCGGGTACGACGCGTCACGCCCCGAGCGTAACCGGGACGGGTCGCCGCCCCGGTATCATGGGAAGTTGCGTCGGGAACCGCACCGCCCTGGTTTCGCGTTTCCCCTGACGGGAGCAAGGAGAACAACAATGGCTGATCGTGTGCTGAGGGGCAGCCGACTCGGCGCCGTGAGCTACGAGACCGACCGTAACCACGACCTGGCGCCACGGCAGATGGCGCGGTACCGCACCGAGAACGGTGAGGAGTTCGAGGTCCCGTTCGCCGATGACGCCGAGATTCCAGGTTCGTGGCTGTGCCGCAACGGGCTCGAGGGAACGCTGATCGAGGGCGATATCCCGGAGCCGAAGAAGGTCAAGCCGCCGAGGACCCACTGGGACATGCTGCTGGAGCGCCGCTCGATCGAGGAACTCGACGAGTTGCTCAAGGAGCGCCTGGACCTGATCAAGACCAAGCGCCGCGGAAGCTGACGGCGCCCCGCCGGGCCTAACCGCGGCGGGAGCCGTTGAGACGACCGTTGATCCCCCACTGGGCGACCTTCGCCATCGCCTCGCGGATGTTGGATCCGCTCATCTTCGATACGCCGAGTTCGCGTTCGGTGAAGGTGATCGGCACCTCGGCGACGGCGAACCCGTGGTTGATCGCCCGCCAGGTCAGGTCGATCTGGAAGCAGTAGCCCTTGGATTCGACGGTCGCGAGGTCGAGTTTCTCCAGCACCTCGCGACGGTAGGCCCGGTAACCGGCGGTGATGTCGTGGATGCCGACACCCAGCAGCACCCGGGCGTAGGTGTTCGCACTCTTGGAGAGCACCAGCCGCCGCCAGGGCCAGTTTCGCACCGTTCCGCCGTCGACGTATCGCGAGCCGATCGCCAGATCAGCACCGTTGTCGATGGCGTCAAGCAGCCGGTAGAGCTGTTCGGGAGCGTGGCTGCCGTCAGCATCCATCTCCACCAGAACGGTGTAGCCGCGTTCCAGTCCCCAGCCGAACGCGGCCAGATAGGCCGCGCCCAGACCGTCCTTGGCGGTGCGGTGCATGACGTGGACCCGGTCCGGGTCGGCCGCCGCGAACTCGTCGGCCAGTGCACCGGTGCCATCCGGGCTGCCGTCGTCGACCACCAGAACGTGTACCTCGGGTTGGGACTTGCGCACCCGTCCCATGATCAGTGGGAGGTTCTCGGACTCGTTGTAGGTAGGGATGATCACCAGGGTCCGCCGGCTGGGAAGCTCAGGGCTCTTGCGGGGGGCCTTCTTGGCCTCGGCCTTGCGAGGCCTGCTCCCGGAGGTGCTCATGCGACTCCCTCAGTGGCGGTGTCCTGGCGGACATCGGGTTCTTCAACGGTCCTGCGTCGGCTGCCAAGCCGCACGAACCCACCATTCTGCAGTATCGCCGCACCGATAGCGGCGACTGCAACAGCCACCAGCAGCCACTGCACCGCGACGGTCCACCGGGTGGCCGGGGTCACATCGGTCCGCAACCGCACCGTCACATCGAGGTAGGCGGGGCTGAAGAAGGCGGTCCGGACTATTTCCCGGCCGTCCGGGGCGATCGCGGCGCTGATACCGGTGGTGCCGGCGACGATGACGTAACGGCCGTGTTCGACCGCGCGCAGCGTGGCGAACGCCAATTGTTGTTTACTCATCGCCTCGTCGAAGGTGGCGTTGTTGGTGGGCACCGCCAGCACCTGGGCACCGTTGCGGACCGACTGGCGCAGGGCGCGGTCGAAGATGACCTCCCAGCAGGTGGCCACTCCGACGGGTACTCCGGCGGGGCTCACCACCCCGGTGCCGCTGCCGGGCACGAAGTAGCCGGCCCGTTCGGCGTATGACGACAGTCGGGTGAAGAACGCTCGCCAGGGTAGGTACTCCCCGAACGGCTGAACGATCTGCTTGTCGTGGCGCTCGCCCGGACCGCGGACCGGGTCCCACACGATGACGGTGTTGGAGGCCGCGGGATTGGCCGACGTCGCATCCGGGTGGGCGACCACCGCACCGACCAGGATCGGAACACCGATCGCCCGGGCGGCGAGGTCGATCTGCTGGGCGGCGTCGGCGTTGGTCAGCGGATCGATATCGGAGGAGTTCTCCGGCCAGATCACGAACTGCGGCTGCGGGGCCTCGCCGGCGCGGACGTCCTCGGCGAGTTGGAGAGTCTGCCGGACGTGGTTGTCCAGCACTGCGCGGCGCTGGGCGTTGAAGTCCAGTCCCAGCCGGGGGACGTTGCCCTGCACCGCGGCGATGGTGACCGCCGGTTCGTCGCCGACGGCCGTCCCCGCGCGGCGCACCCCGGGCGCCGCGACCGCGGTGGTCAGCAACACCGCGCAGATGCACCCCGCGGACAGCACCAGGGCACCGGGTCCGCGATGCCGTTCGACCGGCCGGCTGACCCGGTGGACTATCTCAATCGCCAGGGCGCACAGCGAGGTGCCGAGCAGTGCGATGGCGAACGATACCAACGGCGCGCCCGCCAGCTGGGCGAGCGCCAGGAAGGGTCCGTTCGTCTGGCCGAAAGCCACTACCCCCCAGGGGAATCCGCCGAACGGGATACTGGACTTCAGCCACTCCTGCATCGACCACAGGAAGGCCAGCCACAGCGGCCAGCCGGGCAGTCGGGCTACCAGCACCGCGAACATGCCGAACACCGCCGGGAACAGCGCCTGCAGAACCGCCAGCGCCAGCCAGGGCGGCACACCGACGAACCCGCTGACCCACGGCAGCAGTGGCAGGTAGAAAGCCAGCCCGAACAGGAACCCGTATCCGAAGCCGCCGGCCGGCGTGGTTCCCGGGTGCACCAGCACCCAGGTCAGCAGCGCGAGCGCCGGGACCGCCGACCACCACCAGCCCGTTGGCGGAAAGCTCACGCACAGCAGCAGACCGCCCAACAGGCTCGCCGCCAATCGCACCACCCGCGGCACCAGGGCGGCGCCCAACCGCATCCCCGCGGCCGCCTCAGCCATGCAGCACGACACCGCGGTGCACGGTCTGCCGGCAGTGCGGCAGCGCGTCCCCGGCCTCCAGTCTCGGCAGTGCCGGCACCCGTGACCGTGGGTCGGTGGACCAGCGTTGGACGCTGTCGGCCGGAGCGGTGACGTCGAGGTCATCGGTGTCCCACACCGCATAGCTGGCGGGTGCTCCGGGAACCAGGGTTCCGGTGATACCGTCACGCACCCCACCGGCCCGCCAGGCCCCGCGGGTCGCCGCGATGAAGGCCGCCCGCGGCGATATTGCGCTGCCCGGGGTCTGATGCCGACTCGCCGCACGCACCCAGGACCACGGATTCATGCTGGTCACAGGGGAATCCGAACCGAAGGCGAGGGGCACGCCTGCCGATGCTAACAGCGCAAGCGGGTTGAGCGCGGCGGCGCGGCCGGGTCCGAGGCGCCGGGCGTACATACCGTCGGGCCCGCCCCACAGTGCATCGAATCCCGGCTGCATGCTGGCCGTGATCCCCCACCTGCCGAGGGCGGCGGCCTGTTCGGCGGTCACCATCTCGACATGCTCCAGCCGGTGCCCGCAGCGGGCCACGGCCGGCGCACCGAACCGCTGCACCGTCCTTCCCAGGGCATCGACCACCGCGGTCACCGCCGCATCACCGATGACGTGGAACCCCGCGGCGATCCCGGCCTCGGTACAGGCCAGCAGATGTTCGCCGACAGTGTCCGGGTCCAGGTGGCAGCTGCCGGTGCAGTCGGTGGCATCGGCATACGGTTCGGATAGCCAGGCCGTCCGTGAGCCCAGCGCGCCGTCGACGAAGAGGTCGCCGGCCAGACCGCGGGCACCGGTGGCGTCGATCAGCGCGCGGGCCTGCGCCGCGGTGGACACCGCCTCACCCCAGTAGCCGATCACCTCGACCCCGTGCTCGACGGCATACAGTTCGGCCCAGTCCTCCACACCGCCGATCTCCGGTCCGGCGCATTCATGCAGCGCCACAATGCCGTTCGCGGCAGCGGCGTCCAGTGCGGCGCGGCGGGCCTCGTCGCGCTGCCGCCAGGTGAGCAGGCGGCGGGCTTCGGCGCGAACCAGGTGATGGGCTGCCGAGGTGAGCGGTCGCTGCGGATCGAAACCCCGGGCGGCAGACAGCCCCGGCACACGGTCCCGCAGAGGCGACGATCCCACGGCGGAGTGAACATCGACCCGGGCGAGGTAGACCGGCGCAGAGCCGACGACTGCGTCGATATCGGCCGTGCTCGGCGGTCGGTCCCAGTCGGTGTCATCCCAGCCATGTCCCCACACCGGTTGCCCCCGATGCGCCGCGACATGCTCGGCGAGCAGCCGCAGGCAGTCCTGTCGGCTAGTGGCCGGCCCGAGGTCCAACCCGGTGCGCATCAAGCCGGTGGCGGTCAGGTGGACGTGGCTGTCAACGAAAGCCGGGGCCAGCAGGGCCCCGGCCAGGTCGATCTGCTCGGCGGCGGGGAACTGGTCACGGCCGACGGCATCGCTGCCCAGCCATGCGACCACCCCGTCCCGAACTGCCATCGCGGTGGCGTCCGGGTGCGACGGGCTGTACACCCTCCCATTGAGCAGCAGTGTTGTCACGGGTGACAGTGTGCCGGTGCGCGCGACTGGTTCAGCGGCGGGCGGGCAGTTGGTCGACGACTTCGCCGATCACTTCCCCGTCGATGTAGTCCCCGTCGATGTAGTCCCCGTCGATGTAGTCCCCGTGCCCGGCTCGGGCACCGCCCGGGGTGAGGTTGATGTTGAGCGATTCCATTCGGCGGACCACACCTCGAGTCAGCATGGTGGCGGCCAGTGGTCGCATCGCTCCACGGGTCGGCGGGGCCAACATCAGCACACCCGCGGCCGTGGTGACCACCCCGGGCAGGAAAACCAGGAATGAGCCCACCCCGACCAGCACACCGTCGGCCACCGCAGCCTCAGGGTTTGCCCGGGCCCGGCGCGCAGCGACGACTTGACCCTTGACCTGGGATGCGGCCAGCAGGACGCCGACCATGAACGTCGCAGCCAGCACGACCAGCGTCCAGCCCAGACCGAGCGCCCAGACCAACAGAGCCAGGACGGCGATTTCGACGAATGCGTAGAGACCCAGATACCGGGCCGAAGATCGCAGAATCGGTCGTTTCACCATGACCTGGAAACGTCCCGAGAACCTACCCGGTTCCATGATCCTGGTTACGGATTGGCCACTCTCACCGACGGGCCGATCCGGCCCCTAGCGGTTCCAGCCCGGTTCGGAAACTTCGGCTTCGGTCAGATTGAAGTCGTTGATCGACGGCGCTTGGACGGGAGCCCCGTTGGTGTCCGCCATACCCGCCGGCGCACAGTCCATCGAGAAACTGCCGTTGCTGTCGACGATATTGTCGCAGTCTGCCAGCGCCATCGGCGCCGATCCGACAGAGACCGCGATGAGCGGCAGGGCGGCGGCGGCAAGACCTGCAACCAGGTACTTGACCCGGCTCCGCCTTGTCGAGATGGACGTTTCCATGTTCACTCCCTAGAAATCGTTGAAAACAACGCTATCTATCTCAACGTCCCGGGGTGGAAAAACCATCCCGCGGCCTCGCCTCAGGCTGGGCGGATCTCCAGGCCGACGGTGCGCTTGGCCCCGCCGCGCAGCTTGGAGAAGAAGTTGAAAATCCGCCCGACGATCCCGTAACGCTGGTTGATCGCCTGGTAAACCGATTCGGTCTGCGACTCGTCGAGGACGGTGGCGACGGCTTCTACGGTGTCGCTCTTGACCTTGCCCTTCATATCGCATATCGCCAGCGTGACCCGCGGGGTGTTGCGGATCCGCTTGACCTTCCAGGAGTTCTTCTCGGTGATCACCAAGGCCCGATCGCCGTCGCGGGCGATCCAGATCGGGGTCGGCTTGGGCCGGCCGTCCTTGGTGAAGGTGGTGAGCAGCACGTACTGGGCCTTGGAGACGTCGTCGAAAGTGACAGCCATGCCCCTAACCTACCGGCTCACCGAGCTTCAACGTCACCCTCGGCTTCCAGCAGCACCTGCCGCAGCCGGGCCAGGGTGGCCGGGTCCGGTTTCTCCCACATCCCGCGGCCCGCCGCCTCCAGCAGGCGCTCCGACATGCCGTGCAACGCCCACGGGTTGGACTCGGACAGGAATTTGCGGTTCTGCGGGTCCAGAACGTACTGCGCGGTCAGTTCCTCATACATCCAGTCGGCCATCACCCGAGCCGTCGCGTCGTAGCCGAACAGATAGTCCACCGTGGCGGCCATCTCGAAGGCGCCCTTGTAGCCGTGCCGGCGCATCGCGGCCATCCACCGCGGATTGACCACCCGGGACCGGAACACCCGGGTGGTCTCCTCGGACAGCGTCCGGGTACGCACCGCGTCCGGGCGGGTGTTGTCGCCGATATAGGCCGCCGGAGCCTGACCGGTCAGCGCCCGCACGGTGGCCACCATCCCGCCGTGGTACTGGAAGTAGTCATCGGAATCGGCGATATCGTGTTCGCGGCAGTCGGTGTTCTTGGCGGCGACCATGATGCGGCGGTACTGCTGCCGCATATCCTCGCCGGCCTGGCGGCCATCGAGACCGCGGCCGTAGGCGAATCCGCCCCAGGCGGTATAGACCTCGGCCAGGTCAGCGTCGTCGCGCCAATTCCGGCTGTCGATCAGCTGCAGCAGACCGGCACCGTAGGTTCCCGGCTTCGAGCCGAAAATCCTTGTGGTGGACCGACGTTCGTCACCGTGTTCGGCGAGGTCGGCCTGGACGTGGGCGCGCACGTAGTTCAGCTCGGCTGGCTCGTCGAGGCCGGCGGCCAAGCGCACCGCATCATCGAGCATTGTCACGACATGCGGGAAGGCATCCCGGAAAAAGCCGGAGATCCGCACTGTCACATCGATGCGGGGCCGCCCCAGTTCCGCGAGCGGAATCGCCCCGAGGTCGATCACCCGCCGGGATGCGTCATCCCAGACCGGCCGTACTCCGAGCAGTGCGAGGATCTCGGCGATATCGTCGCCGGAAGTCCGCATCGCCGACGTGCCCCACGCCGACAGTCCGACCGAGCGCGGCCACTGCCCGTAGTCGGCGCGGTAGCGGGCCAGCAGCGAATCGGCCATCGCCACGCCGGTTTCCCAGGCCAGTCGCGACGGCATGGCCTTGGGGTCCACCGAGTAGAAGTTCCGGCCGGTGGGCAACACGTTGATCAGACCGCGCAGCGGCGATCCGGAGGGTCCGGCGGCGATATAGCGGCCGTCCAACGCCCGCAGAATCTGGTCGATCTCACCGGCCGTACCGGCCAGCCGGGGCACCACCTCGGTGGCCGCGAACGTCAGAATGCGGGCCAGCGCGGGGTCGTCGGTGATCTCCCCGACCCGGTCGGCGTCCCACCCGCCGGATTGCAGGGCGGCCAGCAGGTCGCGGGCCCGGCGTTCCGCCTCGTCAACCCGGGTGCGGTCGTCTGTGCCGTCCTCGGCCAGTCCGAGAGCCTGGCGCAGTCCGGGCAGGTGCTGCTCGCCGGCGAACAGTTGCCGGGCGCGCAGGATCGACAGCACCAGATCCAGTTCGGACTCCCCCGCCGGCGCCACGCCGAGGATGTGCAGACCGTCGCGGATCTGCACGTCCTTGATCTCGCAGAGCCAACCGTCGACGTGGAGCAGCATGTCGTCGAAGTGGTCGTCCTCGGGGCGTTCGGCCAGCCCGAGGTCGTGGTCCATCTTCGCCGATCGCATCAGGGTCCAGATCTGCTGGCGGATGGCCGGAAGTTTGGCCGGGTCCAGGGCGGCCACCCCGGCATGCTCGTCGAGAAGTTGCTCGAGGCGGGCGATATCGCCATAGGTCTCCGCCCGCGCCATCGGTGGAATGAGATGGTCGATCAGGGTGGCATGCGCCCTGCGTTTGGCCTGGGTGCCCTCGCCGGGGTCGTTGACCAGGAACGGGTAGACCAGAGGCAGGTCGCCCAGGGCGGCGTCGGGCGCGCAGTCCGCGGACAATCCGAGCGTCTTGCCGGGAAGCCACTCCAGGTTTCCGTGCTTGCCGAGGTGCACGAGCGCGTGCGCGCCGAAATCGTGCCGCAGCCAGAGGTAGGTGGCCAGGTAGTGGTGGCTGGGCGGAAGATCGGGGTCGTGGTAGATCGCCACCGGATTGGCGCCGAATCCGCGCGGCGGCTGCACCAGAATCACGGTGTTGCCGGATGCCATTGCGGCGACGACGATCTCGCCATCGGGGTGCTGGCTGCGGTCGACGTACAGGTCACCCGGCGGCGGCCCCCAATGGCCGACGACGGCGTCGGCGAGTCCGGCGGGCAGTTCGGCAAACCACTGGCGGTAGCGGGCCGCGGGGATGCGGATCGGGTTTCCGGCCAACTGCCCCTCGGTGAGCCAGTCCGGATCCTGTCCGCCGCGCTCGATGAGGGCGTGCATCAGCGCATCGCCGTCACCGGCCTCCATGCCGGGCACCTCGCCGATGTCGTAACCGCTGTCGCGCAATGCTTTCAGCAGTGCGATGGTGCTGGCCGGGGTGTCCAGCCCGACCGCGTTGCCGATCCGGGAATGTTTGGTGGGGTAGGCCGAGAACATCAACGCCAACCGCTTGTCCGCCGCCGGTACCCGCCGCAGCCTCGCATGGTTGACGGCCAGGCCGGCCACCCGCGCACACCGTTCCGGGTCGGGCACATAGGAGATCAGGCCGTCATCGTCGATCTCCTTGAAGGAGAACGGCACCGTGATGATCCGGCCGTCGAACTCCGGCACAGCGACCTGGGTCGCCACGTCAAGTGGGCTCATCCCGTCGTCGTTATCGCTCCAGCGCGATCGAGAACCGGTAAGGCACAGCCCCTGGAGGATAGGGACATCCAGTGCGGCAAGGTGTTTGACGTCCCACGCTTCATCATCCCCGCCCGCACCGACCGATGCCGGCCGCGCACCGCCGGCCGCCAGCACGGTGACCACCATGGCATCGGCGCTGCCGAGCAGTGTCAGCAGTTCCGGTTCCGGATTGCGCAGCGAGGTGCAATACACCGGCAGCGGCCGTCCACCCGCGCGTTCGACGGCACAGCACAGCGCCTCGATATAGGCGGTATTGCCCGCCAGTTGCTGGGCACGGTAGTACAGGATCGCGACGGTCGGGCCGTCGAGGTTCGCCCGGGCGGCCACCACCGGCTGTGCCCGCAATGACGCTGCCGGAGAGCACGGGGTTCGGGACGGGCAGCCCGCCGCGGACGGACATGAGCGCTCCAGCACCCCCCAGGTCGGGGTGGCCGTCGGCGGGGCAAACCCGAACCCGGTCATCAGCACGGTGTCGGACAGGAAGGCGTGCAGTTGGCGGAGGTTCTCCACCCCGCCTTCAGCCAGGTAGGTGTGGGCCTGCACGGCGATGCCCGCCGGCACGGTCGAGCGCTCCATCAGATCGGCGTCGGGGGCCTGCTCCCCGCTGACGACCAGCACCGGCAGCCCGCTCGCGACGGCGCTGTCGATACCGTCCGGCCAGGCCCGGTAGCCACCCAGTACGCGCACGACCACCACGTCGGCATCGGCGAGCAGGCCGGGCAGTTCACCCTCGATCAGCCGGGACGGATTGGACAGCCGGTACCGCGCGCCGCTGGCACGAGCGGTCATGAGGTCGGTATCCGAGGTGGAGAGCAGCAGAACGGTGGGCCGGGGCACCCGCTATTCGTACCCTAGGCAGCCGGATCGCGATCGGCCACGGGTGCCGGGCCCGGGTCAGGGACGGGTTCGGAGCGCACCTGACGCAGTAGCGGGGCCGCGACGGCGACCAGGATGGCAACCACGACGGCCGGCGCCAGCAGCGGAGCCCAGGTGATCCGCAGCGGTACGGCAGTGGCCATCAGCCCCGCCACGCTGAAGCTGACCATGCCGATCGCAGCGGGGACGGTGATCGCGATCCCGCCCCGGTCCGCGGCGTGCCGGGTGATGAGATAAGCCGCCGCCGACAGACCGGAAGCGGCGGCGAACAACGGTGGTGTGTCGAGAAGAGCCACTGCCGCCACGGTCAGCAGCACCGACACCGTTGCCGCCGGGCGGAAGAACACCCCGGCCAGCGCCGCCGCAGTCGCCGGGGCCACCGCGGCGAAACCGGCCGGTCCGGCCGGCCACGCCGCCGCGAGGACCATCAGCGCCGCGAAGACCGCTGAGAACGGCCGGGTCATCGCTGTCATCGACGTCGTCGCCGGCCGCCGCGCCGGGCCCTGTCGGGGAGCAGTCGCATGGCATGGTCCAACGGGATATCGGCCGGCCAGGAGACCACCTCGACGCCCATCACCCGCATATCCCGGCACATCACCGAGCGCTCCAGCGCCCACATCCGCTGCAGCAGCGGGTCGGCGTCACCACCGAGCGGGTAGCCCTGCAACACGTCGACCACGACTACGACGTGACCGCGGCGGCGCAGGTCGATCAGCGCCATTCCGAACGCGGTGTCCAGCAGTGTGGAGAACGCCACCACCACCGCCCCCGGCGGGACGGCGGCCTGCGGGGCCAGCGTCCCGGTCACCTGGCGTCCGCTGACCCCGAGCACCGCATCGAGAACCCGGTAGAACTGCCGTTGGCCGATGTCCGGACCCAGCCATCTCGGACGCTGGCCGCCGAGGGCGACCACCCCGGCACGGTCTCCGTTGCGCAGCGCGGACTGCACCACCTGAACGGCGCCCTCCACCACCCGGGCGGTGTCGGCCGTCGCCGGGCCGGCCGGCTGCGCGCTGGAGTCCACCAGCACCACCACGTCGACGGACCGATCGGTGAGCCGTTCGGTGACGTGCAGGCTGCCGCGTCGGGCGCTGACCGACCAGTTGACCGTCCGCAACTGATCACCCGGGACATAGGGACGGATATCGGCGTATTCCACACCGGGGCCGGTGTGACGGGTCAGGTGGGTGCCGAGCCGCTGGGGAACTTCGGCCCTGGGAGTAGCGGTGGAGGTGGGCTGCGCCACCGGAAAAACGAAGACATCGGCGACCTCCGCAGTTCCGGTGGCGATGCGCAACCCCCCGGCCGCGATGACCTCGACCTGCGCCGTCAGCGGGTAGCGTCCCCATCTCGGAGCGCTGACCGACACCGTCCGGCGCTCCGGATCGCCCTCACCTGCGTCGTCGATCTGCATGCCGGGTAACGCGGTCACCGTCAGGTCGACGGTGGCCCCGTCCGGATATCGGCGCACCTCGGTCACCAGCTGGACCGGCTCCCCCTCGAAACAGCGCTGTGCAGCCGGGTGGGCCGCCACCGCAAGCGTGGCCGGAAGCCGCTGCCAGCCGAGTGAGGCCAGCACGCCCAGCATCGGAGCGGCGAAGGCGATCAGCTGCCACCGCCCGGGCAGCATCGCCGCCGCCAGCGCCACGGCCGCGCAGAGGAACAGCGACTGGGCCAGAACCGATGTGCGCCAGACCAGGTGGGCATCGACCTGGCGAGCGGAGTCGTCCATCCGCTAGGCCCGCTCGGGCGCCCGCGGAACGGGGAGCCGGCGCAGCAGCTGCTCCACGACATCGGTGCCATGCAGGCTGCGCACCCACATCTCCGGCCGCAGGGTGATCCGATGGCCCAGCGCCGGAACCGCCAGTGCCTTGACATCCTCGGGCAGGACGAAGTCCCGACCGCTGAGCAGGGCTCGGGCCCGAGCCAGCTGAACCAGATCCAGTTCCGCGCGGGGGCTGGCACCGACGACCAGCTGCGGATGGTTGCGGGTGGCGGTGGCCAGCGAGACCACGTATCTCAGCACATCCTCGTGCACCGAGACCCCCTCGACCGACTCCCGCATCGCCACCAGTTGATCGGCGTCCACCACCTCGGCGATCTCGACCTCCGCCGATCCGCGCTCCAGGCGGCGGCGCAACATCGCGGTCTCGTCGCTCTCCGAGAGGTAGTCCAGCGTGACCTTCACCGCGAACCGATCCAGCTGGGCCTCCGGTAACGGGTAGGTGCCCTCGAATTCGATCGGGTTGTCGGTGGCGATGACGACGAACGGCGACGGCAGCCGGTGGGTTTCGCCGTCGATGCTGACCTGGTGTTCGGCCATCGCCTCCAGCAGTGCAGCCTGCGTCTTGGGCGGGGTCCGGTTGATCTCATCGGCCATCAGCAGGTTGGTGAAGATCGGGCCGCGACGGAACTCGAAATGACCCGAGCGCATGTCGTAGATGGTCGAGCCGAGCAGGTCTGCGGGCAGCAGATCCGGGGTGAACTGCACGCGGGTGAACCGCAGCCCCAGTGCCATTGCCATCGACCGCGCGATCAGCGTCTTGCCCATCCCGGGCAGATCCTCGATCAGCACGTGACCGCCGGCCAGCACCGAGGTCAGGATCAACGTCAACGCCGCCCGCTTGCCGACAACCGCCCGCTCGACCTCATCGAGGACGGCTTCGCAGAGCGCGGTGGTGGTAGCGGCTCCCGAACCGGCCCCCGACGTGGCTTCAGTCGTCACAGTTCTTCCAGTCGTCGCAGGATTTCCTCGAGTGCCGCCCGTCCGGGTCCGGGCTCGTCGCGGCCGCCCGCCGGCGCATTGTTGGGATCGACCCACTGCCAGAGTTCCGCGCCGAACACCATCGCGCCGGTGGCGGCCAGTGCCGCCGGATCCTTGATCCGGGTCGCCAGCATGAATTCCCGGGCCAACCGCGGTCGCAGATACCGGTCCCAGCTCGCGCGACTGGCGTCGGCCCACCCGATCATCGCCTCGGTTCGGGACTGCCAGCCGAGCAGGGATTCCAGGGCGGCGTCGGCCACCGGTTCGGTCTGGCGCTCCGGCCGCACCCCGACGAAGCTGTCGCGCAGGACGATCGCGAACACCGCCACCGCCACCGCCGCAACCGGCAGCGCCCAGCGCCGGTCGATGGCGAACACCGTCACCTCGATCAGCATGACCAGGAGGAACCCGCCGGCCACCACGGCCCGGGTCATCGCCGTGGTCATGAGGATGGCTGCCGCAGCTCGTCGAGAACCGCCCGCAGCGCCCGTTCGGCAACCTCGCGGTGGTCTTCGGTCATCACGTGTCGGCTGAACCGCGCTTCGGCGAACACCTCCACCAGGGTTGTGGCGCTGCCGGCCCGGACCGCACGGTGTCCCACCGCCCGCGCGAGCACCTCCGAGGGCGTGTCGGACACCTGCGGGGCCGCCCCCGGGGAACCGGCGAGCGCCTGCTCCATGGCCGCGTAGCAGGCGATGATGGCCTCGCGGGGACCGCGGCTGAGATCGCCGACCTCGGCCAGTCCGCGCTCGGCCGCTACCGCGAGAGGTTCGGGTCCGGGCTCCGAGGGCGCCCGCTCGGCCGTCGGGGGCAGCGGCGCCGCGGGCCG
>LFFF01000016.1 GCA_001510415.1 Actinobacteria bacterium casp-actino6
ATCATCGCCGGCGTGGATCCGCGGGTAGGCCTGTTCGCGTCGTTCACGATGGCGGTGACGATCGCCTTCGTCGGTGGGCGTCCGGCCATGATTTCGGCCGCGACCGGAGCCGTCGCACTCGTGATCGCTCCACTGGTGCGCCAGCACGGTGTGGACTACTTCATCGCGACGGTGATCCTGGCCGGAATAATGCAGATTGCGTTGAGTCTGTTCGGCGTCGCGCGACTGATGCGGTTCATCCCGCGCAGCGTGATGGTGGGCTTCGTCAACGCCCTGGCGGTACTGATCTTCATGTCCCAGTTGCCGCACCTGCTGGGCGTTCCGGGGCTGGTCTACCCGTTCGTCGGGGTCGGCCTGCTGATCATGGTGCTGTTACCGAAGCTCACCACCGCGGTGCCGGCTCCGCTGGTCGCGATCCTGCTCCTGACGGCCGTCGCGGTGGTCTTCGGGGTGGATGTTCCCACCGTGGCCGACCAGGGCGAGTTGCCCTCGAGCCTGCCGAGCCTGTTCTTCCCGCACGTTCCGCTGACCCTCGCGACGTTGTCGATCATCGCCCCGTATGCGTTGGCGATGGCCCTGGTGGGTCTGCTCGAATCGCTGATGACCGCCAAACTCGTCGACGACATCACCGATACCCACTCCGACAAGACCCGGGAGGGCTGGGGCCAGGGGGTGGCCAATGTGGTGACCGGATTCTTCGGCGGCATGGGCGGGTGCGCGATGATCGGCCAGACCATGATCAACGTCAAGGTATCCGGCGCGCGTACCCGCATCTCGACCTTCCTGGCCGGAGTGTTCCTGCTTGTCCTGGTGGTCGGACTCGGGGACATCGTCGGACTGATTCCGATGGCCGCCCTGGTGGCGGTGATGATCATGGTGTCGTTCGCCACCATGGACTGGCACAGCATCGCCCCGGCCACCCTGCGGCGGATGCCGCGCAGCGAGACCACGGTGATGGCGGCGACCGTCGTGGTGACCGTGGTCAGCCACAACCTGGCCGCCGGGGTGATCGTCGGATCCCTCACCGCGATGGTGCTTTTCGCCCGCCGGGTCTCGCACATGGTGACCGTGCAGAGGATCGAAAAGTCCGACAGTGTCGTCTATTTGGTCAGCGGGGAGTTGTTCTTCGCCTCCAGCAACGACCTGTTCTACCAGTTCGACTACCTAGGCGATCCGCCGACAGTGGTCATTGACCTCACCGGTGCCCACATCTGGGACGCCTCGACCGTCGCCGCACTCGATGCCGTCACGACGAAGTACCGCGCGAAGGGCAAATGCGCCGAAATCGTTGGATTGAATCAGGATTCCGCCGAGCGTCATGACCGGCTGTCCGGCCAGTTCGGCGCTGATCACTGACGCGTCAGTCCGACCGGTCATGGCGTGTCACTGCTTGGCCAGGGCGATCCGCATCTGGGCCTCGTAGTCCTCGACGTGCTCGCCGCTGACGTCGACGATGACCCGGTGGATCCGGCCGTCGAACCGGAACGGCGGGTCGTAGTCCGGTGTGACCGACGAGCCGGTGTCGGCGCCGACGAGCATCGCTCCGCCCTGAGCCAGCCGGATGGGTGTGGTGACCGGGAAGTCGCCTCGGCCGATCTCGGTGCCGTCGACGAACGGTGTGACGGTGCCGGGGGTTCCCTTGCCGTTCTTGATATCCGGTTGGCCCGTCGGGGCGAATTCCATCGACAGGAAGTGCCGACCGTCCGGTACGCGCTCATCGGATCGGACGGTGAAGAGTTCCTTGGCGACGTAGTTGTGCGCGTAGCACAGCAGGCCGTCCTTGACGTAGAGGGTGATTCCGCCGTCGTTGCCGCCCATGGACAGCAGGACGCCTGTGGAATCGTCAGTCAACTCGACTTCTGCGTTGATTGAATACGGCCGGTTGAGGATCTTCGGGGCCGAGGCCGCCGAGATCGACTGAGTACCCGGGTAGAGCACGTAGCGGCTGCGACCGGGCGCGATCTGGGGGCGTTCGTCGGCGATGCGGACCACACCGCGGCTGTCGATCGGTAGCACGTGGTATTTGCCGGCCTCGTTGTACCACAATGTGATCATCGCGATCAGCCGTGCGCGCTCCTGCTCGGCGAGGTTGGTGGTCTCGGCGACGTCTTCGGCGACGTGGTAGAGCTCCCAGCCTCCTGCATCGAGTTCGCTCAGCATGTCGGCGGTGATGGGATCTCCGAATTTGCGCCCGGACTCGGCGAATGACGTTCCTGGCCAGGGACATACGGCCCGCCAGCCATCGTGGTAGATCGAGCGGTGTCCGAGCATCTCGAAGTACTGGGTGAGGTGGCGGGTGGGGGCGGCGGCGTCGTCGAAGGTGTGCGCGAAGCTGACGCCTTCGATCGGGGACTGGGTGACCCCGGCGATCGCCGCCGGGGGATCGAGATGCAGAGCCTCGAGCACCGTGGGCACCATGTCGATGATGTGGGCGTAGTGCGAGCGCAGTTCGCCGCGGGCGGTGATGCCGCGGGGCCAGGTGACGATGAATGGATCGGTCGATCCGCCGCGGTAGGTCTCTCGCTTCCAGCGCCGGAACGGTGTGTTGCCCGCGTGTGTCCACCCCCAGGGGAAGTGGTTGAACACCGTCGGGCCGCCGATCTCGTCGATTCGGGCCAGGCCTTCTTCGACGGTGTCGGGGACGTTGTTGAAGAACCGCAGCTCGTTGACCGAACCGGTGGGCCCGCCCTCCGCGCTGGAGCCGTTGTCGGAGACCAGCATGATGACCGTGTTGTCGTACTCACCGATCTCTTTGAGAAATCCGATGAGTTCGCCGATGTAGTGGTCGGTGTGCTCGAGGAAGCCGGCGAACACCTCCATCATCCGGGCGTAGAGGCGGCGCTCGTCTTCCGAGAGCGATTCCCATTCGGCGACGTCGGGATCCGGTGCGGACAACTCGGCCGTCGCGGGCAGCAGGCCCAGTTGCCTCTGCCGGTCGAACACATCCCGGCGGTAGGCCTCCCAGCCGGTGTCGAATCTGCCGGCGTAGCGGTCGGCCCACTCCTTGGGCACGTGGTGGGGGGAGTGCATTGCACCCGGTGCGAAGTAGAGGAAGAACGGCTTGTCCGGGGCGACCTGTTTGGCGTCGGCGATCATCGCGGTGGCCCGCTCCACCAGGTCGGGGGTCAGGTGGTAGCCCTGCTCGGGGGTGGTCTCGGGTTCGGTCTGCGAGTTGTCCCGCACGAGCTCGGGGTAGTACTGGTGGGTGTCACCGCCCAGGAAGCCGTAGTAGCGCTCGAATCCACGCCCCAGCGGCCAGCGGTCATACGGGCCGGCCGCGGTCATCGACTCCTCCGGGGCCAGGTGCCACTTGCCGACGCAGTAGGTGTTGTAGCCCTGTGCCCGAAGGATTTCGGAGAGGAATCCGTTCTCGAACGGGATGTAGCCGTCGGAGCCTGGGTAGCCCGTCGACCCGTTGGTCAGACACGCCAGGTGATTGGAGTGATGGTTGCGTCCGGTGAGGATGCAGGACCGCGACGGCGAGCACAGCGCGGTGGTGTTCATGTTGGCGTACGTGAGGCCGTCCGCGGCCAGCGCGTCGATGTTCGGGGTGGAGATCGGGCTGCCGTAGCAACCGAGGTGCCCGTACCCGGTGTCGTCCAGGACGATGAACACCACGTTGGGGGCGCCTTCGGCGGCCCGCTTCGGGGCCGGCCACGCCGGGGTCGACTCGTCGGCGGTGCGGGCGATGACACCGGGAAACGCTGAGCCGGGCTGATATTCGGTTAATGCCACTATTGGAGCTCCTTAGACGATGCCGAAACCGTGCAGGCCTTTGTAGAGGAACCACCCACCGAACACCAGGCCGAGGCTGATCATGATGACCCGGTTGTGATCCTGCAGCCACCGCAGGCTGCCATCCAGGAACGCTGCTGATCGCTTCGGGAAGAACGCGGCCGCGGCGATGATCGCCAGATGTGTGCTGACGCCGAGCAACACGAACGCGGTGTAGTTGGCGAAGTTGGCGCTGCGCTCCATGCCGGAATCGCCGATCGCGCTGATGGCGGCGAAGGTGAAGACCCACATCTTGACCGAGATCAGGACGGTGGCGCCGCCGAGTAGAAATGCCTTTCCGGGTCTCATCGATGACAGGGCGGCCATCCATTTGGGCGGCGGATCATCGGGGTCGCCGCCGCCGAGGAGTTCCCGGACGGCGGTGACGAGCAGGACCACCGCGACCACGAGAATCACCGATGACACCAGCCAGCCGTGGCCACCCGGTGTGTCGTCCCGCCGGCCCCAGTGCAGGATCGCGCCGAACACCAGACCTTGGAGCAACCGCACCATCACAGTGCCGGCGACGGCGGCCGTCGCGGTTCTCACCCGTCCGGGTGTGCCCAGCAGGGCAAGGGTGATCACCAGTTCCACCGGCATCAACGCCGCGGCGATGATGAACGGGGTCAGGGTGGCCCATAGCGACCCCACGTCAGCTGCCCTGGCCCGGTGCGAACACCTCGACGTCGACGTAGTCGATCGTCCCGGTGAACCGGAACGGCCGACGGTCGACATAGTCCGGGGAGACCGGGGAGCCCAGATCAACGCCGACGCCGAATGTCTCGCTGGCGGTGAAGGCGGCCGGAACGGTACGTGCCACCGCGACGCTAGCCACCTCGGTGCCGTCGACGGTCAGGGTCACCATCGCGGGACTCATCGGCGCCGGTGAGTCGAACCGTGTGCTGACGGTGATGACGTGCGGGCCCGCCGGGATCGGAGAGGCGCTGCGGGCCTGGTAGCGGTCGACGATCAACATGTTGTATTCGTAGACCAGGTAGCCGTTGTCCAAGAACAGTGTCAGGCCGCCGGAGAACCCGCCGAGGGCGTACAGCACCCCGGATGCGTTGTCGGGCAGCGTCAGTGCGATCTCGACGCGGCTGTCTTGGCGGCCCAGTCCGGGCGCGGTGAATTCCGGCATCCGGGTGCAGGAGGTGTCGAACCGCCATCGGGTGTACGGAGAGGCGATGCGGTCCTCGGGATGGGTGCGCAGCCACAATCCGGCGCCGATCGGCCAGACCAGGTTGTCCCGTGACACCTCTTTGAACAAGTCCCTGAGTTCGGCCAGCTTGTCGGGTCGCTCGGCAGCCAGATCGTGGGCCTGGGAGAAGTCATCGGGCAGGTAGTAGAGCTCCCACGGTTCGGTCTCGGCATTCCAGGCGGCCATCCGGGCGGCGATTCCGGCGGTGTCCCAGGGGACGAATGGGCCGAATGCGCAGGCATACCAGCCGTCGCTGTAGATGCCCCGGCTGGCGGCGTTCTCGAAGTACTGCAACGACTTTCGGCCTGGCTCGCTCGGGTGGTCGAAGGTGTAGGCCAGGCTGGTTCCGTCCAGCGGCTTCTGCTGGTGGCCGTCCACGACCTCCGGCGGGTGAATGCCGAGGATCTCGTAGATGGTGGGGGTGATGTCATTGACGTGGTGGAACTGCCCGCGCATCGCCCCGTCGGGGGTGATGCGGCGCGGCCAGCAGATCGCCATCGGATTGCGGGTGCCGCCGAAATGGCTGGCCACCAGCTTGGTGTGGTGAAAGGGCGTATTACCGGCCCACGCCCAGCCAGCGTGATACATATTGTCGGTCTTCGGCGAACCCAGGGCATCGAGGCCGCCCAGGGTGTCCAGGGCGGCCAGTTGTTCCTCGACCGTGGTCGGAATCCCGTTCTGGGCGAGCAGTTCACTGATGCTGCCGCGTTGGCCCTCGGCGCTGGAGCCGTTGTCGCCGAAGATGTAGACGACCATGGTGTTCTCGGCGATGCCCTGGCGGTCCAGTTCATCGAGCATCCGGTCGATCTGGACATCGACGTGCTCGAGGAAGCCCGCGAAGACCTCCATCAGCCGCCGCTGGAACGGCCGCTGCTGCTCGGGGACGTCCGCCCACCCCTGCATGCTTTCGGCGCGTGGGGTCAACTCCGCCTCCGCCGGAATCCAGCCGGTGGCTTTCTGCCGCGCGAAGACCCGCTCCCGATAGGCGTCCCAGCCGTCGTCGAAGGCGCCCTGGTACTTGTCGGCCCATTCCTTTGCGACGTGGTGGGGGCCGTGCGCGGCACCGGGTGCCCAGTACATGAAGAACGGGCGGTCCGGGGCGTAGGCCCGGTGCTGGCGCAGCCAAGAGATCGCATCGTCGGCGAGGTCTTCGGAGAGGTGGTAACACTCGCGTTCCGGTGGCTCGACCGGATTGAGGTTCCGGTACAGCCGCGGTTCCCACTGCGAGGTCTCACCAGCGATGAACCCGTAGAAATAGTCGAAGCCGTGGCCGGTGGGCCAGCGGTCGAACGGCCCCATCGCGGTGGTCTGGGTGGCCGGGGAGTTGTGCCATTTGCCGAAGGCCGCCGTGCAGTAGCCGTAGTGCCCCAGTACCTCGGCGACGGTGGCGGTGTCCCTACCGATCACACCGGTGTAGCCGTCCCAGTCCACCGCGCGCTCGGAGATCGTGCCCGAATGCACCCGGTGATGGTTACGCCCGGTCAGCAGTGCCGCCCGGGTCGGGGAGCAGATCGAGGTGGTGTGGAAGGTGTTGTAGCAAACGCCGCTCTCGGCCACCCGCCGGAATGCCGGCGTCCGCACCTCGCCGCCGACCACATCGGACAGGCCGAACCCGACGTCGTCGAGCAGCACGATCAGGATGTTCGGCGCGTCGTCAGGCAGGTGCCGCGCCTCGACGCGGCGCTGGTGACTCGACTCGGCGAGGGTGTAGCCGGCCGTGCTGGCCGATGGCTCGGCGGGAAACGGGAGCACGGATCCGTCGGTGGTTGCCATGTCCGCCATCGATCACCAGCTTTCGTCGTGGGCGACGGTACCCGCGGGAGCGCCCACTTTGCCCACCACGTGCCGAAGGATGCGATTAGCGTAGGGGCCACGTTCGAGACCATCAGCCGAAAGCGAGGGACCATCAATGCCCGAAGGCAAGCCGAATATCCTGGTGATCTGGGGCGATGACATCGGCATCACCAACCTGAGTTGCTACAGCGACGGTCTGATGGGCTACCGAACTCCCAATATCGACCGCGTTGCCAAGGAGGGTATGCGGTTCACCGACTCCTACGGTGAGCAGAGTTGCACCGCGGGCCGGTCATCGTTCATCACCGGACAAAGCGTGTACCGCACCGGATTGAGCAAGGTCGGCATGCCCGGCGTCGACATGGGCCTGTCCGCGGAGGACCCGGCGATCGCCGAACTGCTCAAACCGCTGGGCTATGCCACCGGACAGTTCGGCAAGAACCACCTCGGGGACCTGAACAAGCACCTGCCCACCGCGCACGGCTTCGACGAATTCTTCGGCAACCTTTATCACCTCAACGCCGAGGAGGAACCGGAGAATCCGGACTACCCGACCGAGGAGGAGGCGCCGCTGCTGCGAAGGCAGCTGATGCCGCGCGGGGTCATCCACTCCTGGGCGACCGAGGAGGTCTCCGACGAGATCGACGAGCGGTTCGGACCGGCAGGCAAGCAGCGCATCGAGGACACCGGACCGCTGACCCGCAAGCGGATGGAGACCATCGATGACGAGACCACCGGCGCATGCATCGACTTCATCAAGCGCCAGGCCGATTCGGAGACGCCGTTCTTCGTGTGGATGAACATGACGCACATGCACTTCCGCACCCACACCAAGCCGGAAAGCGTCGGACAGGCAGGTCGCTGGCAGTCCGAGTATCACGACACGATGATCGACCACGACCGTCACGTCGGGCAGCTGCTCGACTGCCTCGACGAACTCGGCATCGCCGAGGACACCATCGTCATGTACTCCACCGACAACGGCCCACATGCCAACAGTTGGCCGGATGGCGCCACCACGCCGTTCCGCAGCGAGAAGAACACCGGCTGGGAGGGTGCCTTCCGGATTCCGGAGATGATCCGCTGGCCCGGACGGATCCCGGCCGGGGTGGTGTCCAACGAGATTGTCCAGCACCATGATTGGTTGCCGACCTTTCTGGCCGCCGCCGGTGAGCCGACCATCATCGACAAGCTCAAGCAGGGTCATACGATCGACTCGAAGACCTATCACGTGCACATCGACGGCTACAACCTGCTGCCGTATCTGACCGGCGCCGAGGACGAGAGTCCGCGCCGTGGCCTGATCTACTTCTCCGACGACTGCGACGTCCTCGGGATCAGGTACGAGAACTGGAAGCTGGTGTTCCTCGAGCAGCGCTGCCAGGGCACGCTGCAGATCTGGTTCGAGCCGTTCACCGAACTACGGACACCCAAGCTGTTCAATCTGCGCACCGATCCCTTCGAGCGTGCCGACATCACGTCGAACACCTATTGGGACTGGGTCCTGGAGCGGGTCTTCATCATTCTCTACGGCAACGCGTTGGTGCTGCGTTTCCTGGACACCTTCAAGGAGTTCCCGCCGCGAGCCGAGCCAGCCTCGTTCACCATCACCGCGGCGGTGGAGAAGATGAAGAAGGCCATGGAATCGGCGGGCGGCTGAGCTTGGCGGATCTGAACTCCTGGCACGACGGACCGACGAAGTCGGCGATCGTCGACTTCGTCGCCCGGGTGTCGACACCGGGGGCGGATTACGTTGAGCCCGAGGCCCGGATTGCGGTCTTCGACAACGACGGCACGCTGTGGGTGGAGAAGCCGGCCTACGTCCAGTTGGATTTCCTGGTGCGCCGACTGGCTGAACAGGCCGCCGCCGACCCGTCGCTGCAGGGCAAGCAGCCCTACCTTGCCGCTGCGTCCGGTGACCTGGCGTGGTTCGCCGACGCGGTCACCAAGCACTACAACGGCGACGACTCCATGCTGAAGGTCCTCATGGGTAGCATTCTGTCGGCCTATCAGGGTCTGACGGTCGAGCAGCACGCAGAGCGGGTGCGGGCATTCTTCGACGACGCCCGGCATCCGAGCCTCGACCGCTCCTACACCGCATGCGGCTACGCACCGATGGTGGAGTTGCTGCGCTACCTGGAAGCGCACGGGTTCACCACCTATATCGCCTCCGGCGGTGGGCGCGACTTCATGCGGCCGGTGACCGCCCAGATGTACGGAATCCCGCCGGAACGGGTGATCGGCAGTTCGGTCGGGTTGGACTTCGCCGACGGCCACCTTCTGACCACGGCGCGTCCCGAGTTCCTCAACGACGGCCCGGTCAAGGCGGTGCGCATCTGGGGCCGCACCGGCAGGCGGCCGATCTTCGCGGCGGGCAACTCCAACGGCGATATCGAGATGCTGCAGTTCACCGACGCCACACCGGGGCCGTCGATGAGCATGCTGGTGCTGCACGACGACGAGACCCGCGAATTCGGTTATACCGCAGGGGCTGAACGCGCCCTCGATCTGGCCGCGGAGGCGGGCTGGGCGGTGGCAAGTATGCGCGACGAGTGGGCCACCGTCTTCCCGACAGACCGGGGATCCCCTCAGTGACGGCTGACCTGGTAGCGATCCCCGCGCAGGCGGCGGCGCTGGGATCCGACCGGCACTACCCCGAGGAAGCGCCGGTCCGACAGGTCGTCGTAGAAGGGTTCCGGATCCAGGCCCACCCGGTGACCAATGCCGACTTCGCCCGATTCGTCGACACCACCGGATATGTCACCGTCGCCGAGCGCCCGCTGAACCCTGCGGACTTTCCCGACGCCCCGGCGGAGAATCTCCAACCGGGGTCGATGGTGTTCCACCGCACCAGCGGACCGGTCGACCTGCGCCACCTCAGCCAATGGTGGACCTGGACCCCCGGCGCCTCGTGGCGCCGGCCGGTCGGCCCGCTGTCGTCGATCTCCCAGCGCGCCGAGCACCCCGTCGTCCACGTCGCGTACGAGGATGCCGAGGCCTACGCGGCCTGGGCCGGACTCGCATTGCCGACCGAAGCGGAGTGGGAGACCGCCGCCCGCGGCGGACTGGATCAGGCGACCTACACCTGGGGTGACGAACCGGAGCAGCCCGGCCAACGGCGGGCCAACTACTGGCACGGCGAATTTCCCTGGCGGCCCGACCCCGGCTACGGGCGCACCAGCCCCGTCGGGAGTTATCCGCCCAACTCCTACGGCCTGTTCGACATGGCGGGCAACGTCTGGGAGTGGACCGCGGACTGGTACGGCGACACCCGCGCGGGCGACCCGTGTTGCGAGGCCGGCAGCTATGACCCCGCGCAGCCTCAGTTCGCGGTTCCGCGCAAGGTCATCAAGGGCGGTTCGTTTCTGTGTGCGGACACCTACTGCCTGCGTTACCGTCCGGCGGCGCGGCGGCCCCAGATGATCGATACCGGCATGAGCCACATAGGCTTTCGCTGCGTGCTGCGGTCCTCCGGTGGATAACCCCGTCAGCGCGACGGCCGGTCCCGGCCAAGCGCGAGGTGTGGCGTGGCCGGTTCAATGTCCTCCGCAATCAACGCCTCTTTAGCCAGCTTCACACCGGAAGCCGGTTGATCGTGCTCAGGGCCGCATCGACTCCATCGCCCGGCGCAGGATCATCGACCGCATCCGGCGGGGGAGCGGTGACAGGGACAGGGTGAGAAACGTCGCCCGCGCTCCCGGCACCACCGTCACCCGCCTGCCGAGACCGGACCACGCGGCGTCGGTCACGACCGCCGGTGTGGTCGCGGATTTCATGCTCAGGCCGGCGCGGGCGGCGAAGCCGGTGTGTACCGGTCCCGGGGCGACGCACAGCACATCGACACCGAGTGGCTTCAGTTCGCCATGCAGTCCCTCGGCCAGGGTCTGGACGTAGGCCTTGGTGGCGGCGTAGTTGGCTTCACCGGGGACGCCCTGCCAGCCCAGGATGGAGCCGAACAGGATGATCCCGCCGCGTCCCCGGGCGGTCATGCGCCGGGCCAGGACATGGGAAAGCTGGGTGACGGCGGTGATGTTGAGCGCCACCATGTCCAGTTCGTCGCTGACCGCCGAGGCGGTGAAGGGTTTCGTGGTGGCGAAGCCGGCCGCCAGCACGGCCAGGCCGATATCGACGGTATCCACGGCTGCGATCAGCGCCTCAAGACCCTGTGGGGTGCTCAGGTCGGCGGCAACCACCCGGGTCTGAACATTGTTGTCCCGCTCGATGTTTTGGGCCAGGGCGCGCAGCTTGTCCTCCCTGCGGGCGGCCAGTACCACGTTGAGGCCGTCGGCGGCCGCGCGGCGGGCCATCGCCTCGCCGATACCGTCACTGGCGCCGGTGACCAGTGCCCACGGACCGTAGTGCTGGGGGTCTCTCATCGCTTTTCTCCGATCGGGTGTGCGGGAAGGACGGCCAGGACGAAGAGCGCGCCGGCCAGGCAGATCGCTGCCGCGGTCAGGCATCCGGCGTTCAGCCCGGACAGGAAGGCCTCGTTGACCGAGTCGCGGACCGCCGCCGCCATCGGCGGCGGTGACTGGGCCGCGACGGTCAAGGCCTGGGCCAGACCGTCCTGGGCGATGTCGCGGGCCGGCTCGGGCAGCGCCTGCAACGCCTGGCTCTCGCCCAGTTGACGGATGTAGAGCGTGGAGAAGATGCTGCCGATCACGGCCACGCCCAGGGTTCCGCCCACCTGCCGGGTGGCGTCGTTGACCGCCGAGCCGACACCGGCCTGCTCGGGTCGCACCACGCCCATGATCGAGTCGGTGGCCGGCGCGGTCGTCAGGCCCAGCCCGCCGCCGAGAAGCACCATCTGGGCGGCCATCTCCGGGTAGCCAACGCCGACGTCGATCACGCTGATCCAGGCGAACGATGCGGACATCATCGCAAGGCCCAGGAAGACAACGGCTTTGGTGCCGATCCTGGTGACCGCAAGACGGGTCCCCAGCACCGAACCGACGGCGATGGAGATCGCGACGGGAAGGATCCGCACCCCGGTGTCCAGCGGGCTGAAACCCTGCAGCAGTTGCATGAACTGCGTGATGAGGAAGATGAACCCGAACAGCGCGAAGAACGCCACGGTAACCGCTCCGCTGGCTGCGCTGAAGCGCAGGTTGGTGAACAGCGTGACATCGATCAGCGGATCGGCCACCCGGCGTTCCCACAGAGCGAAGCCGACCGCTGCGGCCAGTGCGAGGGCAAAGCCGGCCAGCGTCGGGGCCGACGACCATCCCCATTCGGGGGCTTCGATGATGGTGAACACCAGCGCACCCAGCATGACCACCGACAGGATCAGTCCGCCCCGGTCCAATCGGGACTGCCGGTCGGCGACGGAGGCCGGGATCACCAGGGGTGCCGCCACAGCCGCTGCCAGGGCGATCGGAACCAGAGCCAGGAACAGGCTGCCCCACCAGAACGCTTCCAACAGTGCGCCGCCCAGGATGGGTCCGATGGCCACGCCCAGTCCGGTGACGGCTCCCCACAGGCCGATGGCGATCGCGCGTTGTTTGGGATCGCGGAAGGTGTCGGTGATGATCGCCAGCGTGGTGGGGTAGATCAGTGCCGCCGAGACTCCCATGACGAGCCGCCAGCCGATCAGCGATTCGGTCGTGGTGCACAGCGCCGCACCCACGCTGCTGACTGCGAACAGGATCAGCCCGGCGATCAGGGCGCCGCGGCGGCCGAACTTGTCGCCGAGGGTGCCACCGGCCAGCACCAGGGCGGCGAAGGCGAGGTTGTAGGCGTCGACGATCCACTGCAGTCCGCGGGTGGAGGCTCCCAGTTCCGAATTCAGCGTCGGAAGCGCGACGTTGACGATCGTGGTCTCGACGTTGATGGCCAGCGAGGCGACCAGCACCACGGCAAGCACGGCTGCGGGTCTGATCCGGCGCGGGCCGGCAAGCACTCGGCGGCTGTCGGAACTGATCGGTGGGCTAACGGTCATCGGCGACACACCTTATGTTGACGGCATTAACATTGGCGAGCATGACAGCTGAAGTTATCGCTGTCAACATGGGAGTGGCTAGCCGATGCCCTGTTGGATCATGGCCAGCAGGCGGTCGGTGATCAGTTTCTTGCTGCGCGGGTCGGCCGCGGCAAGTGGGCCGTCGAGGTAGAGCGTGGCCAGCCCATGCACTGCGGCCCAGGCCGCCTCGTCGACTCCGGCCCGGCGACCGGGCGAGAGGACGCCGGTGGCGACCAGGTCGTCGATGCAGCCGCTGAGAATCCGGAACGGATGCCGCTCGGCGGGCACCTCGCTGTCGGTGTGCAATGGTCCGCCCGGTGCAAAGGCGGTGCGGAACAGTCCCGGTTCCTTCAGTGCGAAATCGACATAGGACTGGCCGGTGGCGCGCAACCGGGCCAGTGCGCGCCGATCTCGCGGGCCACGGTTCGGCAGTGCGGCAAGGGATTCCAGCATGGTCTCACCGAGCAGTGTCATCCCGTAGACCTGGACCTCGCCCAGCAGGGCCTGGCGATCCGAGAAGTGCCGGTAGGCCGCGGAGTTGCTCACCCCGGCCGCGCGCTGAACATCGCGCAGCACAACCGCGTCCGGGCCGCCGGCGCGGGCCAGTTCCACGGCATGGTCCAACAACGCCTGCCGGAGGTTGCCGTGGTGGTAGGACGTCGACGCCATGTTGACAAGTCTTACATCTGACTCTCCCGGGTGGTTCGTACCCGGGAGAGCCGGGTCAGGGCCGTCGCTCCAAGCCCGGCCGCTGACAGGGCGGCGAGCGCGCCGAGGGACAGAGCCCAGCGCGGTCCGGCATTCTCGGCGATGAAGCCGATGATGGGTCCACCGACCGGAGTGGTGCCGAGGAACGCCACCGTCCAGAGCGCCATGACCCGCCCGCGCATCTGAGGCGCTGCGGTGAGCTGCAGCGTGGAGTTGGCCGTCGAGAGGAACCAGATGCTGGCCGCGCCGACGGGTACCAGCGCAACAGCCGCCAGGTGGAGTGTGGGCGCGACCGCGACCAGGAGTACCGCTGCCCCGAATGCCATCGCGGCGAACACCATGGTGCGGATTCCGCTGGTGGTGCGACCAGCGCTGACCAGTCCGCCGACAACGGCGCCGGCGCCCATCGCCGCGGTGATCGCGCCGATAGCCGCAGGGCCTCCGCCGAAAGTCCCGGTGGCCAGTGCGGGAAGGCTGACCTGGAACTCGTAGGTCAGGGTCCCGACCATGGCCATCATCACCAGTGGGACAAGTAGATGGGGGTCGCCGCGCACATAACGCAAGCCCTCCCGCAGCTGGCCGGGCCCGCGCGCAAGTGGCTCGGTTGGTGTCAGCTCGGACCGCTTCATCGTGGCGAAGGCGACTATCGCGACGAGGAAGGTGGCTGAATTGACAAAGAAGCAGGCGGCCAGACCTGTCGTGGCGATGAGGACGCCGGCGATCGCCGGACCCACCGCGCGCGCCACATTGACCAGAACCGAGTTCAGGCTCACGGCGTTGCGGACCATCTCGGCAGGCACCATCTCGCGCACGAATGCCTGACGGCACGGGTTCTCGATGGCGTTGATGAGCCCGAGACCCAGGGACAGGGCGAGCGCCCACGTCAGGGTGGCAGTGCCGATGACCATCAACGCGCCGAGGGTCAGCGCCTGGGCTCCTGCGGCTATCTGTGTTCCGATCAGCAGGTGTCGCTTGTCCATCCTGTCGACGAGCAGTCCCCCGTAGGGACTGAGCAGCAGGATCGGGAGTGTTTGGAGGGCAATGGTCAGTCCGAGCCAGGTCGGGGATCCGGTCAGCTCAAGGACGAGCCAGGCCATGGCCACGGACTGCATCCAGGTACCGGTGAGCGACACCGCTTGGCTGAAGAAGAACTTGCGGTAGTTGCGGTGAGACAGCGAGATGAAGGTTCGGGTGCGCCAGTTCCGGTCATCCGGGCTCATGGTGACAGCATCAGGAAGCCGACTCTCAATAGCTCCGCAGTTCTATGAGGTTGCCGTCGGGGTCGTTGATGTAGAGGCTGCGCGCAAAGCCCTGAGCACCGAACAATCCGTCCACAGGACCTCGGGCGACGTCCACGACACCTCCGGCGGCCAGATCGTCGAGATCCGCCGATTCGATCACCAGGCAGAAGTGATTCAGGTTGATACCCGTGCGCTCACCGCTCATCAGGTCGATGAGGGTGGTGGCATCCACCCGCAGCGATGGGAACGGCACCTCACCGCGGCGCCACTCGTCGACACGAACCCCCTCCAGGCCGAGCACTGTGGTGTAGAACGCGAGCATGTCATCGACATGTTCGGTGGTGAGCACAATGTGGTCGAGGCCGAGGACCCGAATGGGTGGCTGCATGACGACGAGCCTATGGGGGATCGCTTGGCCGGAACTGATTTTGGACGCATCGACCGCGACACTGGGGAGCCGCGGTGGCCGTCGGCTCAGCGATGCTCCACGGTCCGTCGATGTCGTTGGTTAGCTCGTTGCACCAGGAATACCGCGACCGTCGCCACGCACGTGGCGAGGTAGATCATCATGAAGTATTTTCCGTCGAACGCTGATTGCCCCTGCACGCCCGCGATACCGATTCCGATCATGCCGAGCAGATAGGTCGCCGGGATGATGGCCAGCACGTAGGGGGACAACTCCCGGGCCCGCCGGCTGATCAGTAGATAGAGGAATCCGGTCAGGAAGTTGGAGATGCCGAAGGCCCCCAACATGAAGAACTGATCGGACGGCGTGGTGAGCGGGTCGAAGCCGGCAACGTTCACGCCGGCCCAGCGCAGCAGGAAGGTGTGCATGATTCCGCGGATCAGGTCCAGGATGCCCAGGACGAACAGCACCGTGGCCGGAAGCCGGAAGATGTCCCGCTGCGCGGTCACTGCCGGCTCATCTCGGCTGCCGCCTGTGCCTGCCGCGCGGCCGGATCGTCGTCGAGGAGTTGGATCTCGAGGCTGTGCAGTGTGCCCGTGAACGGGAACGGCGCCTGGTAGCGGGTGGACACCGCCGATCCGTGGTTGTAGCCGACGCTGGCGCCGACCGAGGAGATCATCATCATCACCAGCGGCAACTCGGCGGTTCCGGCCGGCTCGCCGTTGACCTCGAGGCTGATCGACCCGGCGCGTCCGGAGCCGCGGCGCAGGCGCGCGACCAGCGTGGAGTCCCCGGCGGGAATCGGAAGGCTCGATTCGATGATGCTGTGTTCGTTGAACGCGTTGTAGTCGACGACGAACTTGTCGTCCTGGACGAAGACCGCGATGCCGGAGTTCTCGGTTCCGGTCGCGAACAGCACGCCCTCCTGTCCGGCGGCACGGGAGATCCGCGCGGTCAGATCGAAGTCGGTCCCGCCGATCGCGGCTGCGGCCTGCCCGGGCAACGGCGACATCGGCGGCCGGTAGATGTAGTGCCGGTCCACCGGGTGCGGGGAGTTCGGCCGGAACCGTGCCCCGAAGAGTTCCACGGTGCGGTCATCGAGCGGCAGTACGCCATTCTTCTCGGCTTCGGTCCACCACAGGGCGATCAGCGCTTCGAGTCGCTCCGGCTGCAGGCTCGCCAGATCGTTGCACTCCGACCAGTCGGTGGCCAGGTGGTACAGCTCCCACTGCTCGGTCTGGAAATCGCTGCCCGGCAGATGTTTACACACGGCCTTCCACTCGCCGGCGACGATGGCGCGGCTGCCCATCATCTCGAAATACTGGACGGTGTTCGCCGCGGGGGCACCCGGGTCGTCGAGGACACCGGCGAAGGAGTGACCCGTCACGGGCAGCTGCTCAATACCGCGGTAGGTCTGCGGCGGTGTCACCCCGAGCAGGTCGTAGATCGTCGGCACCACGTCGGAGACGTAGACGAACTGGTCACGGTTGGTGCCACGCTGATCGGCGGCGATCCGATCGGGATAGTGCACGATCATCGGCACGTGCACGCCCCCTTCATGAGTGTTCTGCTTGTACCACTTGAACGGGGAGTTCCCGCACTGCGCCCAGCCCCACGGATAGTTGGTGTGGCTGTGCGGGCCACCGATGTCGTCAAGGCGGTCCACCACGTCATCGGGGGAGTCGAGCAGCCCGTTGAAGAACTTCATCTCGTGCAGGACGCCGAACGGCCCGCCCTCCTGGGAAGCGCCGTTGTCGGCGAGTACCAGCAGGATCGTGTTGTCGAGCTGTCCCATATCGCGCAGGCCGTCGACGAGCCTGCCGATCTGGTCGTCGGTGTGGTCGAGGAACGCGGCGAAGGCCTCCTGCAACCGGCAGGCCAGCCGGCGCTGGTTGTCCCCGAGGGCATCCCAGGCGTCGACGCCCGGATTGCGCGGTGCCAGTTCGGTTCCCGCCGGGATCACCCCGCGCTCGAGCTGTCGCTGGAACCACCGTTGCCGGGCCACGTCCCATCCGTCGTCGAATGCGCCCCGGTACTTGGCCAGATAGCTCGCCGGTGCCTGATGGGGGGCATGGGTGGCGCCGAAGGGCAGGTAGAGGAAGAACGGTCGATCGGGCCGGACTCCGCGGGAGTCCGACACCATCTTCAGCGCCTGGTCCACCAGGTCTTCGGACAGGTGGTAGCCGTCCTCCGGCCGTCCGGGCGCCTCGATGGGATGGTTGTCGCAGACCAGCTGGGGATGGAACTGGTCGGTCTCACCGTCCAGGAACCCGTAGAAGCGGTCGAATCCGCGGGCCAGCGGCCACTGATCGAACGGGCCGGCGGCCGAGCACTGCTCCATCGGCGCGAGGTGCCACTTCCCGACGCAGAACGTGGTGTAGCCCTGCTCGCGGAGCACCTCGGCGACGGTGGACGCCTCATTGGCGATATGGCCGAGTTGATGGGGAAAGCCGGTGCGGAAGTTCGACACCGTCCGCATACCGGCCGCATGGTGGGACCGCCCGGTCAGCAGCGCCGCCCGGGTCGGAGAGCACAGCGGTGTCACGTGGAAGTTGGTGAACTGCAATCCGTTGGCGGCCAGCGCGTCGATGTTCCGGGTGTCGATATCGGAGCCGTAGCAGCCCAGTTGCGCGAAACCGGTGTCGTCGAGCAGGACCACCACCACGTTGGGGGCGTCGGGCCCGGGATGCGGTGGCTCGTCGAACCACGGCTGCGATTCGGCCACGGTGCGGCCGATGGTTCCTTCGAATCGGGATTGTCGGGTCACTGGGGTTCCTGTCGGGTGGGTGGTCGCGAGCGTCTGCAAGTTTCACACTAGAGTGAAACTTGTGAGCAGTGACGTGGACCGCCTCCCGCCGCGGCCCGATGCCCCGATCATGGACTTCGTCGAGCAGATGGGTGGGTATTTCGAGGCGAACGGCCTGACCCGGCTCTCCGGTCGGCTACTGGGTTGGTTGCTGGTCTGCGAGCCCGAGCGGCAGTCCTCGGAGGAGTTGGCGGTGGCGTTGCACGCCAGCAGTGGCGGCATCAGCACCAATGCGCGCCAGCTGATTCAATTCGGCTACATCGAGCGGTTGGGGGTCGCCGGGGACCGACGCACCTACTACCGGGCGCGCCCGAACGCCTTCGCCGCGGGGGAGCGCCAGCGCATCCGCACCATGGGCGATCTTGCCGCCATGGCAGAGTCCGGACTGCGTGCGATGCGAGGTTCACCGCCGGAACGCACTCGCCGATTGGAGGAGATGCGCACCCTGTCCGCGTTCATGGAAACGGTCCTGATCGACGCCCTGGACCGGTTCGACCCGAGCGGAACTCGATGATCCGCGTCCTCAAACGGCTGTGGATTCCGCTGCTGCTGGTGGTCGTCGCCGTCGTCGCAGGATTCACGGTCCATCGGATCCGCAGCTTCTTCGGCTCGGAGGGGGTGCTGGTGACCCCGCAGGTCTTCGCCGATGATCCGGACTCGTTCGATCCGAAGGTGGTGCGCTACGAGATCTTCGGCTCGGGCATTTCGGCCAATATCAACTACCTGGATCTGGACGCCAAGCCGCAGCGCATCGACGCCGCCGCGCTGCCCTGGTCGCTCACCCTGGAGACCACCGCCCCCTCGGCGGCGCCCAACATCATCGCGCAGGGCAATGGCGATTCGATCACCTGCCGCATCATCGTCGACGATGAGGTCAAGGACGAGAGGACGGTAACCGGCGTGGACCCGTTGACCTTCTGCTTCTTGAAGTCCGCATGAGCGCGCCCACCCTGGACGCGCCGATTGAGGCCACCCCACCGCCGCACCCCAAGCGGCCCTTCGTGGCGAGGATGGTCCGGATCTTCGCCGTACCGATCATCCTGGCCTGGATCGCGCTGATCGCCGTCCTCAACGTCACCGTGCCCCAACTGGAGGTGGTCGGCCAGGAGCAGGCGGTGTCGATGAGCCCCGATGCGGCGCCGTCGATGATCGCCATCAAACGCATCGGCGAGGTCTTCGAAGAGGGCAATTCCGACAGCTCGGCGATGATCGTGCTGGAGGGCGAGCAGCCGCTCGGTGACGCCGCACACGAGTTCTACGACGAGATGCTCGCCAAACTCGAGGCCGACACCAAACACGTGGAGTCGGTGCAGGACTTCTGGGGCGATCCGCTGACCGCCTCGGGCGCGCAGAGCAATGACGGCAAAGCCGCCTACGTTCAGATCAAACTCGCCGGCAATCAGGGCGAGTTGCTGGCCAATGAGTCGGTGGCCGCGGTCAAGGACATCATTGCCAGCCTGACACCTCCGGACGGCGTCAAAGTCTTCGTCACCGGATCGGCCGCCATGGTCGCCGATCAGCAGGCCACCGGCGACAAGAGCCTGCGGGTGACCGAGATGGTGACGTTCGCGGTCATCATCACGATGCTGCTGTGGTTCTACCGGTCGGTGGTCACGGTGGTGCTGGTGCTGGCCTCGGTGGTGATGTCGCTGGCCGCCGCCCGCGGGGTGGTGGCGTTCCTGGGCTATCACCAGATCATCGGGCTCTCGACGTTCGCGACCAGCCTGCTGGTGATGCTGGCGATCGCCGCGGCGACCGATTACGCGATCTTCCTCATCGGCCGCTATCAGGAGGCCCGCTCGGCGGGCGCGGATCGGGAATCGGCCTACTACACGATGTTTCAGGGCACCGCGCACGTGGTGCTGGGGTCCGGATTCACCATCGCCGGGGCGACCTTCTGTCTGAGCTTCACCAGGCTGCCGTACTTCCAGACCCTGGGTGTCCCGTTGGCGATCGGGATGAGTGTCGTGGTGATCACCGCACTCACCCTGGGCAGCGCGATCGTGGTGTCGGCCAGCCGGTTCGGGCTGCTGGAGCCCAAGCGGGCCATGCGGGTGCGCGGGTGGCGCAAGATCGGCGCTGCCGTCGTCCGGTGGCCCGGCCCCATCCTGATCGCCACGGTTGCCCTGGCCCTGGTGGGCCTGTTGACGCTGCCGGGCTACCGCACTAACTACAACGACCGCAACTACCTGCCGGCGAACACGTCGGCCAACGAGGGTTACGCGGCCGCCGACCGGCACTTCTCCCAGGCCCGGATGAATCCGGAGATGCTGATGGTCGAGAGCGACCACGATCTGCGCAACTCCGCCGACTTCCTGGTCATCAACAAGATCGCCAAGGCCATCTTCGCGGTGGAGGGGATTTCCCGGGTGCAGGCCATCACCCGACCGGAAGGGACGCCGATCGAGCACACCTCGATCCCGTTCATGATCAGCATGCAGGGCACCTCCCAGAAGCTGACCCAGAAGTACAGCGAGGACCTCACGGCCAAGATGCTCGAGCAGGCCGACGATATGCAGACCACCATCGATCAGATGCAGCGGATGCAGAACCTCACCCAGCAGATGTCCGACGTCACCCACGGCATGGTGGTGCAGATGCGCGGCATGGTGGGCGACATGAAGGATCTGCGCGACAGCATCGCCAACTTCGACGACTTCTTCCGGCCGATCCGCAACTACTTCTACTGGGAACCGCACTGCTACGACATCCCGGTGTGTTTCGCGCTGCGATCGGTGTTCGACAGCATCGACGGTGTCGACACCCTGACCGATGCCATCCAGACCCTGCTGCCCCTGATGGAACGCCTGGACACGCTGATGCCCCAGTTGGTGGCGATGATGCCGGAGATGATCGCCACCATGAGGAGCATGAAGGCGATGGTGCTGGGGATGCATTCCACCCAGAAGGGGATGCAGGACCAGATGGCGGCCATGCAGCAGGATTCTGCGGCGATGGGCGAGGCCTTCGACGCCTCCCGCAACGACGACTCGTTCTATCTACCCCCGGAGGTGTTCGAGAACGCTGACTTCCAAAGGGGCATGGAGCAATTCATCTCACCGAACGGGCATGCGGTCCGCTTCATCATCTCCCATGAGGGCGATCCGATGTCCGCGGAGGGTATCGAGCGCATCGACGCGATCAAGATGGCGGCGAAGGAAGCCATCAAGGGCACCCCACTCGAGGGTTCGACCATCTACCTCGGCGGAACCGCGTCGATGTTCAAGGACCTCTCCGAGGGCAACGCCTACGATCTGCTGATCGCCGGAATCGCCGCGCTGGCTTTGATTTTCGCCATCATGCTGATCATCACCCGCAGCGTCGTCGCCTCTGCGGTCATCGTCGGCACGGTGCTGCTCTCGCTGGGGGCATCCTTCGGTCTCTCAGTGCTCATCTGGCAGCACATCCTCGGAATCGAACTGCACTGGATGGTGCTCGCGATGGCGGTCATCATCCTCTTGGCGGTCGGTGCGGACTACAACCTGCTGCTGGTGGCGCGACTCAAGGAAGAGATCCCGGCCGGGATCAACACCGGCATCATCCGTGCGATGGGCGGCAGCGGATCGGTGGTGACCTCTGCGGGTCTGGTGTTCGCCTTCACCATGATGTCGTTCGCGATCAGCGATCTGAAGGTGCTCGCCCAGGTCGGCACCACCATCGGGATGGGCCTGCTGTTCGACACCCTGGTGATCCGGGCCTTCATGACCCCGGCCATCGCCGCCCTGCTCGGACGGTGGTTCTGGTGGCCGCAGAATGTCCGGCCACGGCCGGTTCCGCAACCCTGGCCCAAGGCGGTCGAACGGCCAACCGTCGACGCGCTGTGAGGACCTGGCTGTTCCGGCGGAGGTCAGTCAAGGCGGTCGGCGAGTGCGAACGCAGATTCCTTGAGGCCTTTGACTCGGGCCTGGGGGTAGCCGAGGCGCTGGAAGGTGTAGTTGTGCTCGGCCATGCACGCGATCGCGTAGGCGGTGTCGGCGATCTGGGAACGACTGGCCTTCGGGTATCCCTGCCGCAGGGCGTTCGAGATCAGTGAGATCAGGTGGTCGTAGCTCTCCTTGACGACAGCGTGGGTATCCGGTGAGCGCATTGCTTCGGGCAGCAGTTCGGTCCAGGCCCGATCGTAGACATCGGCGCTCTTCACCCGGCTCGGATCGAACAGCATGGCGATCACCTCGGTGACGGTGAGGTTCGCGTCGATGTCGGCCAGGGCGCGACGGGTGATCTTGGCTATTGCGGCAGAGATGAGATCCTCACGGTTGCCGACGAAGTGGCGCAGCGCGGCCCGCTGAACTCCGGCTCTTGCCGCCACGTCGTCAAGAGAGACGTGCTCAAGTCCCTTGTCGGCGACCAATTCGATGAAAGCCCAGACGATCTCGCGTTCCCGTTGATCTTGCAGGGACGGCCGGCCGACGCGGCGGCCGGGGGTGGTGACGTCGTGATCACTCATTACCTGCCGATGCTACCGCGCTCACGATCAGATCCGGGTTCGGCGACTCCTGCGAGCCCCTTTGGTTCGGCTGTCAGCCGACCTGTTCCCCGCTGACGTCGAGGAGTGCGTGTCGTTTGGCCGTCAACTCGTCGATGACCGGTGGCTGGAACTGCTGTGCAGTGCGGGCGAGGAACTGCTGGAAGTAAGGGAGTGAGTCCTCGGCAACCATGGCGGCGGGCAGTGTCATACGCCAGCTTTCGGTGAGCCGGGTGAAGACGTTGTCCATCATCGCGTCCGAGAGCAGGTGGCATCCGTGCACGGTGATCCAGACCATGTTGCCCACGGCTTCGGGAGTCACATCGTCGCGGATGTCGCTGCGGCGGATGGAGTCGGCAACACCGCTGACGAAGGTAGTGGCACGCTGCCGGAAGCCGCGGCGGCCTTCCTCGCTCAGCTGGCCTAGCGCCCCGTTGAGGTGATTGGCGATCCATACCGATTTATCGCGCTTCATCAGGTCGCTGAGGGAGAACGTCATCACGATGACGTTCTCCAGGCCGGGACTGGGGGAGTTGGTGCAGGCGGTGAACACCTGCCAGGCCTTGGGCCAGCCCTGCTGGATGATCGCGGTGGCGAGCGCCTCTTTGGATTTGAAGTGGTAGTAGAACGCACCGGTGGTGATGCCGGCGCTGTCGGTGATGTCGTTGAGGCCGGTCTCGGCGAACCCGTGGTCGGTGAAGAGTTCGACGGCGGCGTCGATGATTCTCTGACGCGTCGCGGTTGCGCGGGATTGAACTGCCATCGGAGCAGACTACGTCGCCAACGATGGCTTAGATAGAAAAAATATTTTAGTTATGAAAAAGCAAGCACACCCGGGGCGATCTACAAAGCCGACTCTTCCTTGAAAATAATCGTCAGAAAGACGACAAATAAATTTCCGGCGTGAATAATCCCGACGCAGGCGCGTCGACAGTCGGCATGCCCTGCCAAAACCCGCCAGGTTAAAGGGGAATCTCGTGAGCTCATCCAACTCTTCGCCGTTGTTCGCTGCTCGTCGTCGTTCGTCGCGGGCGCGGGTGCGGGAGATTGAGGTG
>LFFF01000017.1 GCA_001510415.1 Actinobacteria bacterium casp-actino6
CGACGGAAAGGCGACACCGATGAAGCTGGGTCTGCAACTCGGATACTGGAGCGCGCAGCCGCCTGTCAACCACGCGGAGTTGGTTGCTGCGGCGGAGGAATCGGGTTTCGACACGGTGTTCACTGCGGAGGCCTGGGGCTCGGACGCCTTCACGCCCTTAGCGTGGTGGGGCCGCGAGACGACACGGATGCGGCTCGGTACGTCGGTGGTTCAGCTGTCGGCCCGCACCCCCACCGCGTGCGCGATGGCGTCGCTGACGCTCGATCACCTCTCCGGAGGCCGGCACATCCTCGGCTTGGGCGTCTCCGGTCCACAGGTGGTGGAGGGCTGGTACGGCCAGCGCTTTCCCAAGCCGCTTGCCCGCACCCGGGAGTACATCGACATCCTCCGGCAGGTGTGGGCGCGCGAGGCGCCGGTCACCAGCGCCGGGCCGCACTACCCGCTGCCGCTGAACGGGGAGGGCACCACCGGACTGGGCAAGGCGCTCAAGCCGATCGTGCACCCGTTGCGTGCCGACATCCCGGTCATGCTGGGGGCGGAAGGTCCGAAGAACATCGCGTTGGCGGCCGAGATCTGCGACGGCTGGCTGCCGATCTTCTACTCGCCGCGACTGGCCGACATGTACAACGAATGGCTCGACGAGGGCTTCGCGCGTCCCGGCGCGCGCCGCACCCGCGAGGACTTCGAGATCTGCGCGACCGCACAGGTGGTGATCACCGACGACCGAGCGGCGACCTTCGAGATGATCAGGCCCTTCCTGGCGCTCTATATGGGTGGGATGGGTTCTGAGGACACCAACTTCCATGCCGAGGTCTACCGGCGGATGGGCTACTCGGACGTGGTCGACGACGTCACCACACTCTTCCGCAGCGGCCGCAAGGATGAGGCCGCCGCCGTCATCCCCGACGAACTCGTCGACGACGCAGCGATCGTCGGTGATATCGACCATGTCCGAAAGCAGATCGGGCTGTGGGAAGCGGCCGGGGTGACGATGATGGTTATCGGGGCGCGCAGTCCTGAGCAGATCCGCGAAGCCGCCACGCTGCTCTGAGCTTCCCTTGCGGGTCAGTTAGAACACGTTCTAGATTGACCGGGTGAGAACCGGGCGTTCAGCGCAGGATGTGAGCGTCGCCGAACGTCATCTCGACATTGCCGATCGACCCCGTCACCATCGGCCGCTTCGGCAGGCCCAGGGATGCCAGTTCCTTCGCGTAGGGGTGGTTGCCGAGTCGCAGCGTCGCCCCGGCCGGCCGGAACCGTACTCCGGTATTGCTCATCTCCCACGGCACCTCCCGGGTGGTCCCGTTGGAATGGGTGTAGGTCTGGAGTACCTGCGTCCGCGGCCGCCACGAAGGAATCGGCAGTCCGCGGCGGAATTCCATCTCCGCGATCAGCGACCCGCCTTCGGAGACCTCGAAACTGAACCGGCCGCGGTCCCGAACGGTGAAGTCCGCCATGATCTTCGGAAATCCCCAGATGGTCCGACCGGCTTCCAGGGTGAACGCCTGATCGACCGGCAGGTGGTGGATGAAAGCCGCCGCCTCGCCCAAAGCGCGAAAACCGCGAGCCTGCGAGCCGGGTGGGTTGACCATGATGCAGGTGCCGAATTCGTGGTAGCGGCCGAGGTCGCCGTCGAGGTACCGGGCCAGCATCAGCGTCACCACGGCGCGATGCGGCCGGAACCGGCAGACTTCGAGGCCGCTGTAGTCGATGAGGCGCTGCGCGGCGTCGGCGGGTACCGAGAACATCGCGGTATGGACGTCGGCCTTGCGGACCCGCACCGGCATGGTGAGGACGGTTCCGGCGATGGTGTGCTGAACCGCGGGCATGACGTCACTGTAATCCGCGGTGACGGGGATGTGGAGGGTTAGCTGATGACCGGAAAGCCCGATGTCGACCTGACCGACGGGAACTTCTTCGCCGACGGTTCGGCCCGGACGGCGTACCGCTGGATGCGGGCCAACGAGCCGGTGTTCCGCGATTGCAACGGGCTGGCCGCCGCCGCGACCTATCAGGCCGTGCTGGATGCCGAACGCGATCCGGACGTGTTCTCCAACACCGGCGGCATCCGTCCCGACCAGCCCGCGATGCCCTACATGATCGATATGGACGATCCCGAACACCTATTGCGGCGCAAGCTCGTCAACGCCGGATTCACCCGCAAGCAGGTGATGGACAAGACCGCCGGCATCGAGACGCTGTGCGACACATTCATCGACGCGGTGTGCGAACGGGGTGAGTGCGATTTCGTCCGCGATATCGCCGCGCCGCTGCCGATGGCCGTGATCGGCGACATGCTGGGCGTGCTGCCTGCCGACCGCGCCACGCTGTTGAAGTGGTCCGACGACCTGGTCTGCGGACTGAGTTCGGCCGCTGACGAAGCGGCACTGCAGGCGGTGATGGAAGCCTTCGCGGGCTATTCCGGCTTCGCCATGGAGACCACCGCCAAACGGCGGGCCGAACCGACCGGGGACCTGTTCTCGGTCCTGGTCAACTCCGAGGTCGATGGGCAGCGGATGTCAGATGACGAGATCGTCTTCGAGACGCTGCTGATCCTCATCGGCGGTGACGAGACCACCCGTCACACCCTCAGTGGCGGGACCGAGCAGCTTCTCCGGCACCCCGATCAGTGGGACCGGCTGGTCGCCGACGGCGCTCTGCTGCCCGGCGCGGTGGAGGAGATGCTGCGCTGGACCTCGCCGGTGAAGAATATGGCCCGGACGGTGATGCGCGACAACGAGTTCCACGGCACCCAGCTTCGGCAGGGGGAGAAGATGCTGCTGCTGTTCGAGTCGGCCAACTTCGACGAGTCGGTGTTCGGCGACCCGGAGAACTTCCGCATCGACCGCAACCCCAACAGCCATCTGGCGTTCGGCTTCGGCACGCACTTCTGCCTGGGTAATCAGCTGGCCCGGCTGGAGCTCAACACCATGCTGCGCAAGATCGTGGCCCGGATGCCGGATCTGCGGCTGGCCGACGATTCCGCGCTGCCGCTTCGGCCGGCCAACTTCGTCAGCGGTCTGGAGAAGATGCCGGTGGTGTTCACCCCGTCGGCGCCGCTGCTCGTGTAGCCCGCACCGGGGGTGAGTGGGAGAGCGCTACCGCATCTTGAACTGCGGGGCGCGCTTCTCCTTGAACGCCAGCGGGCCCTCGCGTGCATCCTCGGAGAGGAACACCTCGATGCCGATCCTGGTGTCGATCGTGAAGGCGTCGTTCTCGGCCATGCCCTCGGTCTCGCGGATCGACCGCAGGATCGCCTGCACCGCCAGCGGGCCGTTGGCGGCCACCACCTCGGCGATTTCCAACGCCTTCTCCAGCGCCTGCCCGTCCGGCACCACATGCCCGATCAGGCCCATCTCCAGCGCTTCCGCAGCGGTGATGTGCCGGCCGGTCAGCAGCAGATCGCAGGCGATCGTGTACGGAATCTGGCGCACCAATCGCACCGCCGAGCCGCCCATCGGATACAGGCTCCAGCGCGCCTCGGAGATACCGAATTTCGCGCTCTGACCGGCCACCCGGATATCGGTGCCCTGCAGGATCTCAGTGCCGCCGGCGATAGCGGGACCCTCGACGGCGGCGATCAGCGGCTTGGTGAGCCGTCGGCCCTTGAGTAGACCGTCGATGCGGGACGGGTCGTAACTGCCGTCCTTGAACGAGTCCCCAGGCGGTTTTGCGGTGGCGGCCTTGAGGTCCATGCCCGCGCAGAAGTAGCCGCCGGCGCCGGTGAGGATGCAGACCCGGATATCGGGATCATTGTCGACGCGGTCCCAGGCCTCGACCATGATCGAGAGCATTTCGCCGGACAGCGCGTTGCGCGCCTCGGGACGGTTCATCGTCACGATGAGGACATGCCCGCGCTGCTCGATCAGGGCATGAGCACTTTCGCCAGCCATCGGGGTCCGCCTTCCACCACCGCAGTTGAGACCTCAGTTGAGAAAAAATGTAACACGTTCTAGTTTGGGGACGTGGCCCTCAATATCGCCGACCTCGCCGAGCACACCATCGATGCCGTGCCTGACCGTGTTGCGCTGATCTGCGGCGACGAGCAGATCACCTTTGCCGAGTTGGAGGGCAAGGCGAACCGGTTGGCCCATTACCTGATCGACCACGGGGTCGCAAAGGGAGACAAGGTCGGCCTGTACTGCCGCAACCGCATCGAGATCGTGATCGCGATGCTGGGCATCGTGAAGGCCGGAGCGATCCTGGTCAACGTCAACTACCGCTATGTCGAAGGTGAACTGCGCTACCTGTTCGACAACTCCGACATGGTGGCACTGGTGCACGAACGGCAGTACGCCGACCGGGTCGCCAACGTGCTGCCCGACACGCCCGCCATCAAGACGGTGCTGGTCGTCGAGGACGGCAGCGACCTGGACTACCAGCGCTACGGCGGCGTGGAGTTCTACCAGGCCGTTGCCCAGGGCTCGCCGGTTCGCGATTTCGGTGAGCGCAGCGCCGACGATATCTACCTGCTCTACACCGGCGGTACCACCGGCTTCCCCAAGGGCGTGATGTGGCGTCATGAGGACATCTACCGGGTTTTGCTGGGCGGCACCGACTTCGCCACCGGTGAATTCGTCGCCGACGAATACGACCATGCCGCGCAGGCGGTCGCCGCCCCGCCGATGGTCCGATTCGCCATCCCCCCGATGATCCACGGCGCCACCCAGTCGGCCACCTGGATGGCCTTGTTCGCGGGCCACACCAGCGTCCTAGCGCCGGAGTTCGACGCCGAGCAGGTGTGGCGCACCATCGAGAAACACAGCGTGAACCTCTTGTTCTTCACCGGCGACGCGATGGGCCGCCCGCTGCTCGATGCGCTGGAGTCCGGCGACTACGACCTGTCGTCGTTGTTCGTACTGTCCAGTACCGCAGCATTGTTCTCGCCCAGCCTCAAGGAGCGTTTCCTCGAGTTGTTGCCCAACCGGGTGATCACCGACTCGATCGGATCCTCCGAGACCGGCTTCGGCGGCACCAGCATCGTGGCCAAGGGCGTCACGCAGACGGGCGGGCCGCGGGTGATGATCGACAAGAAGACGACCGTGCTCGACGACGACGGCAACGAGGTCGCCCCCGGTTCGGGTGTGCGCGGCATCCTGGCCAAGCGCGGCAATATCCCTGTGGGCTACTACAAGGACGAGAAGAAAACGGCCGAGACGTTCCGAACCATCAACGGGGTGCGGTACGCGATCCCGGGGGACTACGCGATGGTCGAAGCCGACGGCACCGTGACGATGCTGGGCCGCGGCTCGGTGTCGATCAACACCGGCGGGGAGAAGGTCTACCCGGAGGAGGTCGAAGCGGCGCTCAAGGGTCATCCGGCCGTCTTCGACGCACTGGTGGTCGGGGTGCCCGATCCGCGATACGGCCAGCATGTCGCCGCCGTGGTGGCCCCGCGCGCGGGAACGCGTCCCACGCTGGCCGATCTGGATGCCTTCGTGCGCAAGGAGATCGCCGGGTACAAGGTGCCACGCAGTCTCTGGCTGGTCGATGAGGTGAAACGCTCGCCGGCCGGTAAGCCGGACTACACCTGGGCCCGGGAGCAGACCGAGCAACGCCCCGCCGACGACGTTCACACCAAGCACGCCCCGGCCGATCACACGGAAGCCAGCTGATGCGCACCGAGTTGTGCGACCGGTTCGGGATCCGCTACCCGATCTTCGTGTTCACCCCGTCGGAGAAGGTCGCCGCGGCGGTCACCCGGGCCGGCGGTATGGGAGTGCTCGGCTGTGTGCGGTTCAACGACCCGGACGAGCTCGAGTCGGTGCTGTGCTGGATGGATGACAACACCGAGGGCAAGCCCTACGGCGTCGATATCGTGATGCCGGCCAAGATCCCCACCGAGGGCAGTTCCGTCGATATCGACAAGCTCATTCCGCAAACCCATCGCGACTTCGTCGCCAAGACGTTGGCGGACCTCGGGGTGCCACCGATTCCGAACGGGGAGAAGGGAAGTGAGGGTGTGCTGGGCTGGCTGCACTCGGTCGCCCGTTCCCATGTCGATGTCGCGCTCGGTCATGGGGCACTGCGGCACCGGATCGGCCTGATCGCCAACGCTCTCGGGTCGCCGCCGGCTGACGTGCTGGAGCAGGCGCACGCGGCCGACGTGCCTGTTGCCGCATTGGCCGGCACCGCCGGGCACGCTCGCCGGCATGCCGAGAACGGTGTCGACATCGTCGTCGCACAGGGCTACGAGGCCGGCGGGCATACCGGGGAGATCGCCTCGATGGTGCTGGTCCCGGAGGTCGTCGACGCGGTAGGGGAGACCCCCGTGCTGGCGGCCGGCGGGATCGGTACCGGTCGGCAGGTGGCCGCCGCGCTCGCCCTCGGAGCCTCCGGGGTCTGGATGGGCTCAGCGTTTCTGACCGCCGCCGAATACGATCTCGGCGCCCGCGGGTCCACCGGACCGTCGGTCATCCAGGAGGCGCTGCTGGCCGCCACCTCGAGCGACACGGTGCGGCGGCGGATCTACTCCGGCAAGCCGGCGCGACTGCTCAAGAGCCGCTGGACCGATGCGTGGGATGCCGAGGGCGCCCCGGAACCGCTGCCGATGCCGTTGCAGAACGTCCTGGTCAGTGAGGCGCATCAGAGGATGAGCCAGTCGCACGATCCCACCGCCGTGGCGATGCCGGTGGGTCAGATCGTCGGCCGGATGAACGAAATCCGGCCGGCGGCGGACATCATCGCCGAACTGGTAGCCGGCTTCGACGTGGCGACGCGAAGGCTCGACGACATCCGTTGCACCTGACGCGAGATTAGCGGCGTCGAGATTCATCGCGGTGTTGAGCCGATAGGCAAGTCCGGCACTATGGGCGCTGTGACTCGTCTACCGCTGGCCCTGGCTGCCGCCATGGGTGTTGTCCTTGTGGCGGTCGGGACGGTCACGGCCGTTGCCGCGGCCGACAGGGCCTATCCCGCCTATCCCGCCGTGCTGGCCGGCCACGCCGTGCTGCCCGCGTTGACGCTGCTCGTCCCGCCGGCGGCCGCGCCGGTGGAACTGCGCATCAGCGGCAAGTACGCCAAGCCGCCCGCAACGGGCGAGTTCACGTGGCCGTTCGCCGGCCAACCCGTCCAGGGTCACTCGGCGATCCGGCGCGCCGACGACGGCAGCTTCTGGTTGCTCACCGACAACGGGGCGGGAAGTAAATCGAACTCGCCGGACTTCATGCTGCAGCTGAATCGCTACCGGGTCGACTTCGACTCCGGCAAGTTCACCCGACTGCAGACCCTGTTCCTGCGCGATCCACTCAAGAAGGCTCCGTTCCCGATTGTCACCGACGGGACCGCCGATCGTTACCTGACCGGCAGCGATTTTGACCCGGAGAGCCTGCATTTCGCTGGAGGTCAGATGTGGATCGGTGACGAATTCGGCCCCTACCTGCTCAAATTCGATCCCGACGGTCGGCTTCTCGCAGTGATCGACACTCTGGTTGACGGGCGTGCCGCGCAGTCACCGGATCACCCCGGCGGACTGGGATCGATCGGGGTCGCGCGATCGAAAGGCCTTGAAGCCATGGCCGGTTCCCCGGACGGCCGCCTGCTTTACCCGATGTTGGAGGGCCCGCTGGCAGGGGAGCCCGATCCGAGGGCGGTGCGAATCCTTGAGTTCGACGTCGCCGCCGAACGCTGGACCGGCCGGCACTGGAACTACCCCCTGGAGCAGGACGGCAACGCAATCGGTGACTTCACCATGATCGATGCGACGACGGCCCTGGTGATCGAGCGTGATGGCAGGTATGGCACGGCCGACAAGGCGTGCCTGCCGGGCGCACCGCGCGACGACTGTTTCACCGAACCTGCCCAGTTCAAACGCGTCTACAAGATCGAGATGGGCGAAGAGCGAGTCGGTGGCCCGGTACGCAAGGTTGGGTTCACCGACCTCATGTCCATCACCGACCCGCGCGGGCTGGCACGGGTTCCCCTGACCCATGGCGTGCTGACCTTTCCGTTCGCGACCATCGAAAGCCTCGATGTGGTCGATGGCCGCCACATCGTGATCGGCAACGACAACAACCTGCCCTATTCGAGCAGTCGCGAACCTGGTCGAATCGATGACAATGAACTGGTGCTGCTCGATGTCGCGGCACTCCTGGGCGCTGCCTAACTAGAGTCAGTGCGGTGAACGGCGCGCAGGCACTCATCACCACCCTGGTCGACAACGGTGTCCGGGTGTGCTTCGCCAACCCGGGAACCTCGGAGATGCATTTCGTCGCCGCCCTGGATGCGGTGCCGCAGATGCGTGGTGTCCTCACCCTGTTCGAAGGGGTGGCAACCGGTGCCGCCGACGGCTACGCCCGGATGTCCGGGGAGGCCGCCGCCGTACTGCTGCATCTGGGCCCCGGTCTGGGCAACGGCCTGGCGAACCTGCACAACGCCCGACGCGCCCGGGTCCCGATGCTGGTGGTGATCGGCGATCACGCCACTTACCACAAGCGCTTCGACGCCCCGCTGGAATCCGATATCGACTCGGTTGCCGGCACAGTTTCGGGGTGGGTCCGCCGCACCATGAGCCCGGCCCGTGTCGCTGCGGATACCGCCGATGCGATCGTCGCCGCCCGCGACAACCAGCGGATCTCCACCCTCATCCTGCCCGCCGACGTGTCCTGGTCCGACGGCGCGGAACCGGTCGGAAGCGTTGCGCCACAACCTGAACAGATCGCTGGTGACACCGTCTCGGTGGAGGAGGCGCTGCGCTCGGGGGAGTCGACGGTGATCCTGGTCGGCGGTGACGCCACCCGTGCCCCGGGCCTCGGAGCGGCGGCACGGCTGGCACGGGCCTTCGGGGCCCAGGTGTTCTGCGAGACCTTCCCGACCCGGCTGGAGCGCGGTGCCGGGATCGCCCCGGCCGAGCGTATCGCCTATTTCGGCGAGGCGGCCGAGGCGCAACTAGCGGGAACCCGACGGCTGATCCTGGCCGGGGCCGTCGCCCCGGTCACCTTCTTCGGCTATCCGGGCAAACCGAGTGACCTGGTTCCCGAGGGCTGCACCGTGCACACGCTGGCCGGTCCGGTCGGCGCGGCGGCCGCGCTGACCGAACTGGCCGATCGGCTGAGCCCGGACACACCGGTTCCGACGGCTCCGGCGGGCCGGCCGTCGCTTCCGTCCGGCGAACTCACCGTTCAGACGTCGGCCGACGTCATCGGCGCGCTGCTGCCCGAACGGGCCATCGTCGTCGATGAGTCGAACACATCCGGATTCCTGTTGACCCAGGCCACCGCGGGAGCCCCGGCCCACGACTGGCTGACCCTGACCGGCGGTGCGATCGGTTACGCACTACCGGTCGCGATCGGTGCGGCCATCGCCGAACCGGACCGTCCGGTGCTGTGCCTGGAATCCGACGGATCGGCGATGTACACCATCTCGGCGCTGTGGAGCCACGCCCGGGAGAACCTTGACATCACCACCGTCGTCTACGCCAACCAGGCCTACGACATCCTGCGCATCGAGTTGGCGCGGGTCGGCGCGCAGAGCGGCGGACTGCCGCCCGGTCCGAAGGCCGCGGCGCTGCTCGACCTGGCACCACCCGCATTGGACTTCGTCGAGATCGCGCAGGGGATGGGGGTGCCGGCCCGGCGTGCTGCCACCGCTGAGGAACTGGCCGAAGCGCTGCGGTGGGCCCTGGACGAGCCCGGTCCACACCTGATCGAGGCGGTCATGCCCTCGATCGCGGGCTAGTTCGGGCTAGGTCAGAGTCGGCCGGCCGCGAATCGAGCTGCCTGGGCCGCCATCCCGTTCACCCCATAAAGCAGGTGCGGGACGATGCTGTTGTTCAGGTCGGTCGAGCAGATTGGATCACCATCGACGCACAGGTCGATGGTCTTTGCCGCATACAGCGGGCCGACGGTGAGCGGGGGCATGCCCAGGGAGTCCACCAGTTCGTTCGAGGGTTTTCCGAACAAGGCCACCGCGGCAACCTGGTCGGCCACCCCGGGCGGCAGCGGGCCGGGCAGATTCGGCAACGCCGGCGACCCGGCGGCAGTGCCATCGGAGGTCAGCAGGGCTATCACTCCGGCTCCCTGGGAGTAGCCACCCAGCACGATCTCGGTTTCCGGGCAGCTGGCACCCACATCACGGACGTGGTTGCCCGCGTCGATCACCCCGTCGACACCGGTCGCGTAGTCCCTGCTGGCGGGATAGTTGACCGGATAGACATCGACTGTCTTGGCACCGGCGACATCCGCTCGGAATGCGTCGACGAAGGTCTGCCCCACCACGCCGACGCCCGGCGGCTCGTCGGTGCCGCGGGCGAATACCACGTCGACATCGGGGCACGGGGCAGCCTGCGCCAACGGCGGCCCCATCGGTGTGCTGAGCCAAGCGGTCACCGATATGACGGCAGCGGCACTTGCTGTGAACTTCACCCTGGGCCTCGCATCTCGTTGGCACCCGACCGCCGCTGATCTTAGCTGGGGATGGGATACACCGGGTCGGTGCAGTCCAGCGCCTCGGCGGTCAGATGGCGTTTGAGCACCTTGAAGGTTTCGGTCCGGGGCAGCGCCGAGGCGACCCGCACATAGGACGGCCACTGTTTGGGGCCGAGGTCCTCCTGCTCGGAGAGGAAGCGCCTGAACGCGTGGACATCGAACGCGGTCTGCTCCGGCAGCACCAGTGCGGCCATCACCCGGTCGCCGACGTCGTCGGGGATCGGATAGACCGCAACCTCGAGCACCCCCGGATAGCGCATCAGCACGCGCTCGATCGGGGCGGTGCCGAGGTTCTCGCCGTCGACCCGCATCCAGTCGCCCACTCGCCCGGCGAAAAACACGTATCCGGCCTCGTCCCGGTAGGCGAGGTCGCCGCTGTGGTAGGCACCGCCCGCCATCCGCTGTGCCTGGGCGGCATCGTCCTTGTAGTAGCCGCGGAACTGGCCCGGACCGCGCACGTTCACCAGCTCCCCGACCACGCCGGGCGGACACGGCGTGCCGGTCTCGACGTCGAGTATCGCCAAGTCCTCGGTGATCGGGCCGAGGGAACCCGCCGGGGTCTCGGGTGTGCGGCCGAGGGCCACGCCGCCTTCGGTAGATCCGAACCCGTCCACCACCGTCACGCCGAACCGTTGGGCGAACCGGTCGATATCCCGCGGTGCCGCTTCGTTGCCGTACATGATCCGCAGCGGATTGTCGGCGTCGTCCGGCGACTCCGGGGTGGCCAGCACGAAGGACATCGGTTTGCCCACATAGTTGGCGTAGGTGGCCCCGAAGCGGCGGATGTCCGGGATGAACCGGGAGGCGGAGAACCTGCGCCGCAACGCAATCGAAGCCCGGGCCGCAACGGCGGGGGCCCAGCCCGCCATCACCGCATTGGAGTGGAACATCGGCATAGACAGGTAGCAGGTGTCCGTAGGACCCAGCCCGAAGCGCTGGGCCAGCATCACCCCGGGGACGGCGACTTTCTCGTGTGTGCAGCGCACCGCCTTGGGCTCGCCGCTGGTTCCGGAGGTGAAGATCAGCATGAACAGGTGATCGAATGCGGTGTCGGCGATGGTGGCCGGTGAGCCGCGGTAGCCGGCCACCTCGTCGGCCCAGGCCCGGGACGTCGTGTCGAGCACCGGGATTCCCGCCGGGGCGAAATCCGGCCCGAAGGACGCCGGATCGGTGTCGGTGATCACCAGTTGACAGTCGGCGTGGACGATGTCGCGGCGCAGTGCCGAACCGCGTCGGGTCGGATTCAGCCCGACCACCACCAACCCGGTCAGCCCGGCGGCCACCAGCAGTGCCGAGAATGTCGGCGTGTTGCCGAGGAGGACGCCGATATGCGGCGGCTTGTCTGGATCCAGCCGGGCCCGCAGCGCGGCGGCCAGGTCCACACCGTGTTGTGTGTGCTGGCGCCACGTCGCGTAGGAGCCGCTATCGGCATGCACGCCGCGGTCGTCGACCTCGGCCAACGGCACCAGCAGATCGGTGACGGTGGGTACGGCGGCCACCCTAGGCCGGGGTGTCGGCCAGATCGCGGCCGATGATCCGCAGTGCGGCGGTGGCCCCACCGAGGGCGAACTCGGTTTGCTTGGCGGTGATGAAGTACCGGTGCACCGGATGGTCCATATCGATTCCCACCCCGCCGTGAACATGCACGGTGGTGTGCGCGACCCGGTGGCCGGCCTCGGCGGCCCAGAACGCGGCGGTGGCCACTTCGACATCGGCCGGAAGCCCCTCGGACAACCGCCACGATGCCTGATCCAGCGTGAGGCGCAGACCCTTGATGTCGATGTAGTCGTCGGCCAGCCGCTGTGAGACGGCTTGGAAACTACCGATCGGGCGGTCGAACTGTTCGCGGGTCCGGGCGTACTCGGCGGTCAGCGCCAACGCGCGCTCTAAAACCCCGAGTTGGAACGCGGCGAGGCCCACCGCCCGCCGGGAGGTCAGCCAGGCCAGCACCTCGCCGTCTCCGAGGATCTGAGCGGCAGGCACCTCGACACCGGCCAGGTCCAGCTCGCCCGCGCTGTTGCGAGCGGTGGTCTCCAGAGGTTTCACCGAGACCCCGGGCTGGTCGGCGGCGATCAGGAAAACCGCAGTGCCCGAATCGGTTTCGGCCGGGACCAGGAACGCATCCGCGATCGGCCCGAAAGGGACCTGGGTGCGGGTGCCGGTCAGAGTGAACCCGTCGACCGAGGCGGTGGCCCGCACCGGCGGCTGGCCCAGTTCGCCATCGAGGGCGACCGTCAGGATCTTCGCCCCGGCGACGGCCGGCGCCGCCCAGGACCGGGCCAGATCCTCGGATCCGAATCCCGCCAGAGCGCCGCCCCCAAGCACGACCGACTCCAGGTACGGCACCGCCGCGAGTTGGCGGCCTAGTGCGGTCAGGATCGCGATCTGCTCCAGAACGCCGAATCCGCCGCCCCCGACCGATTCCGGCGCCGCGGTGCTGAGGATGTCGGCGTCGATCAGTGTGCGCCAGAGCCGCGCGTCGAAACGCTGGTCGAGCCTGTCCAGATCGCGCTGGTGTTCCGGCGTGCAGACGGTATCGACGATGGTATCGACCAATCCGGAAAGATCTTGTGCGGCTTCAGTTCTGGTGAAATCCATCGTGGGCCTCTCGCCGTCAGCGGTTCGCGCGGGGCAGTCCGAGGGCCGCCATGCCGATGATGTCTCGCTGCACCTCGTTGGTGCCGCCGCCGAAGGTGAGGATCAACGACGAGCGGTGCATCCGCTCCACCCGACCGCGCAGCAGCGCGCCTGGGGAGTCCTGGCGCAGGGTCGCCGAGGGGCCGAGGATCTCCATCAACAGCCGGTAGGCCTCGGTGGCGAACTCGGTGCCGAACACCTTGGCTGCCGAGGCGTCCCCCGCCGACGGGGCCGCTGAGTCCGCGGACGCCAGCTCCCAGTTGATGAGCTTGAGGTACTCCACTTTCGCGTGCACCCGAGCCAGGTTGAGTTGCACCCACTCGGAGTCGATCAACCGGGTGCCCCGGGCGTCCTTGGTGTTCTGCGCCCACTCCCGGACCTGGGTCAGCGCGGTGATGATCGGCTGTGCCGTGACCAGCGCGACCCGTTCGTGGTTGAGCTGGTTGGTCACCAGCTTCCAGCCCGCATTCTCCTCGCCGACCCGATTGGCGACGGGTACCCGAACGTCGGAGTAGTAGGTGGCGCTGGTGCCCGCCCCGGCCATCGTGTGCACCGGAGTCCAGGAGAAGCCGTCGACGTCGGTGGGCACGATCAGCACCGAGATGCCACGGTGCTTTTTGGCCTCGGTGTTGGTTCGCACCGCAAGCCACACGTAGTCGGCGTACTGGATCAGGCTGGTCCACATCTTCTGGCCGTTGACCACGTAGTCCTCGCCGTCGCGGACAGCCGTGGTGCGCAGGGCGGCCAGGTCGGTTCCGGCACCGGGTTCGGAATAGCCGATGGAGAAGTGGATGTCACCGCGTGCGATTCCGGGCAGGTAGAACTGCTTCTGCTCCTCGGTGCCGAACGCCATGATGGTCGGCGCGACGCTGTTGATGGTCAGGAACGGCACCGGCGCCCCGGCGACCGCGGCCTCGTCGGTGAAGATCAACTGATCCATCGTCGAGCGGGCCTGGCCGCCGTATTCGGTGGGCCAGCCCAGTGCCAGCCAGCCGTCGCGGCCCATCTGCGCCACCGTCTCCCGGTAGACGTTGCCGGTGCCGTACTCGCCGGCGGTCGACATCAGTGCTTCCCGCCGTTCGGGTGTCATCAGGGTGTCGAAGTAGGCGCGGAGTTCGCGGCGTAACTGTTCCTGCTCCGGGGTGTAGCTGATCCGCATGCCTGCGACCTCCGGTTCGATGATCGTTCGGGGTGAACCCGCCACTGTGTGCCAATGGCCGACGACCCGCCGCCCTTTACGGTTGTAACACGTTCTAGTCTGAGGGTCCAGCGACGTTCCTGACGGCGACCAGAGGGTGAGGTCGTATCGTGGTCGCGAGGGAATTTCGGACCATCCGGCCTAGGAGGTTGTCATGCGAGTCGTCGTCGATCCGGATCGCTGCGAGGGTAATGCCATCTGCGTGGGAATCGCGCCGGACCTGTTCGAACTGGATGAGCAGGAGTACGCGGTGGTCACCGCCGATCCGATCCCCGCCGACCAGGAGGCGCTGGCCGAGCAGGCGATCGCCGAATGCCCCCGCGCCGCGCTGAGCCGGCGGGACTAGAGGCATTAACGAGTTGGGTGCCTACGACGCCGCACTGACCGACCTTTCCGGCCGCGTCGCGGTGGTGACGGGCGCGGCTGCGGGCCTGGGCCGCGCCGAGGCGATCGGGCTGGCCCGGTCCGGTGCCACGGTCGTCGTCAACGATATGGCCGCCGCACTGGACGGCTCCGATGTGTTCGATGAAATCGCGGCTGTCGGAGTCAAGGCCGTCGCCGTGGCCGGCGATATCAGTCTGCGCTCGACCGCCGACGATCTGGTGGCGTGTGCAGACGGACTCGGCGGCCTGGACATCGTGGTCAACAACGCCGGAATCACCAGGGACCGGATGTTGTTCAACATGACCGACGAGGACTGGGACGCCGTCATCGCCGTGCACCTGCGCGGTCATTTTCTGCTGACCCGCAACGCCGCCACCTACTGGCGCGACAAGGCCAAGGACAGTGGTGGAACCGTCTACGGCCGCATCGTCAACACCTCGTCGGAGGCCGGTTTGTCCGGCCCGGCTGGGCAGGCGAACTATGGCGCGGCCAAAGCCGGTATCACGGCGCTCACCGTCACCGCGGCGAAGGCTCTCGGGCGCTACGGCGTCCGGGCCAACGCGATCTGCCCGCGGGCCCGCACCGCGATGACGGCGGACGTCTTCGGCGCCGCCCCCGCACTCGATGCCGACGAGGTCGACCCGCTGTCCCCCGAGCATGTGGTGAGCCTGGTTCGCTTCCTGGCGTCGCCGGCCGCCGACGGTGTCAACGGGCAACTGTTCATCGTCTACGGTCCGACCGTGACACTCGTGGCCCCGCCCACCGCCGAGCACCGCTTCCACGCCGAGGCCGCGGCCTGGGATCCAGCGGAGTTGAGCGGGGCGATGCGGGACTATTTCGACGGCCGTGACTCCGAACGGATGTTCGGCGTCATCGGTCTGATGGGCGACTGAGGGCGCGGGATCTCTCAGTTCGCTTTGGTCGCAGCCAGCGCACTGAGGAAGGCCCGGGCCCAACCGTCGACGTCATGGGTCAGCACCTGGCGGCGCATTGCCCGCATCCGCCGCCGGCCGTCCTCGGGATCCTGGTTGAGGGCCGCCTCGATGGCATCCTTGACGCCCTCCAAGTCATGCGGGTTGGTCAGATAGGCCTGGCGCAATTCGGCCGCGGCGCCGGTGAACTCGCTGAGCACCAGGGCACCGCCCAGATCGCTGCGGCAGGCCACGTACTCCTTGGCGACCAGGTTCATGCCGTCACGCAACGGTGTCACCAGCATCACGTCACTGGCCACGAAGAAGGCGAGTAGCTCGTCGCGGGGGATCGGCCGGTGCAGATAATGGACCACCGGGTGGCCGACTTCAGCGTATTCGCCGTTGATATGCCCGACCTGCTGCTCGATCTCGTTACGCAGCACCCGGTAGCTGTCCACCCGTTCCCGGCTGGGGGTGGCCAACTGAACCATGACGGTGTCATCGCGGTTGGCCCGGCCCTCGGCCAGCAACTCGGAGAACGCTTTGAGTCGGACGTCGATTCCCTTGGTGTAGTCCAGTCGGTCCACACCCAGGAGGATCTTGCGCGGGGCACCCAACTCGGCGCGAATCTGCTTGGCGCGCTTGCGGATATCTCGATTGCGGGCGGTGCGGTCGAGTTCGGCGGAGTCGATGGAGATGGGGAAGGCACCCACTTTGACCACTCGTCCGTCGTCCAGGCGGACCTCACCGAACCGGGACCGAACCCCCACCGCCGCGCGAGTGGCATCCGCCCCGGCCAGTTGCCGCGACAGGAACAAGAAGTTCTTCGCCCCGCCGGGCAGGTGGAAGCCCACCAGGTCCGCCCCGAGTAGGCCGTCGATGATCTCCGCGCGCCACGGCATCTGCATGAACAGCTCCACGGGGGGAAACGGGATGTGCATGAAGAACCCGATGGTCAGATCCGGGCGTAGGTTCCGCAGCATTTTCGGAACGAGCTGCAGTTGGTAGTCCTGGACCCACACCGTCGCCCCCCGGGCCGCGGCTCGCGCGGCCGCCTCGGCGAACCGGCGGTTGACGTCGACGTAGCGGTCCCACCATTCCCGGTGGTAACTCGGCTTGACGATCACATCGTGATAAAGCGGCCACAGGGTGGCGTTGGAAAAGCCCTCGTAATACTCGGCGACGTCCTCGGCGCTGAGTTGCACCGGGTGCATGTGCAGGCCGTCCTCGGTGATCGGATCCTCGGGACCGTCGATGATCCCGGGCCAACCGATCCACGCCCCCCGGTTGCGGCGCAGCAACGGCTCCAGCGCCGTCACCAGGCCGCCGGGGCTGCGCTTCCAGCCAAGGGTGCCGTCCGGCCGGCGTTCCATGTCGATGGGAAGCCGGTTGGCGACGACGATGAAGTCGGAGTGACCGAAACTCTCGGTGGTTCCGGTGTCTCCGCCGGCCATCTACGCCTCGAGCTTGGACGGCCCAATGCCGAGCATCGACAAGAACACCCGGCACTCGTCAGCGTCGGTGGCGTAGGCGGCGACCACCCGTCTGGCCTGGCGCGCCGTGCTGTCGGCGAGCGGTTCCACGTCGTTGATCTCCGAGGACTCAGATTTTGCAGGCATGAACCAACTCTAGGTCAATAGTGCACGGCAGTGCCGCGGACCGGGTTTTACGGGCTGCTGGACAGCGTGGAACGCGGGACGACGGCGGGACCCGAATCGCCCATGTTCTCCGCGTAGCAGGCCGTCGACATCCAGTAGCCGGTGCACGGGGTGCCATTGATATTCGGCACCAGGTCCGCGGGCAGACCGGACTGGGTGGTGGAGGTGTGGGTATCACTGAGGCGCAAAGGCGCCTCGGGGATCGACTCGTCTGCGGTGCTGTTGAGCGGCGTCATCGCCGGCACACAGTTGCCGTACTGCATGACCTCGCCGTTCTGGCAGAGGCTGCTGGATCCGCCACCGGCCGGTGGAGAGGGCGACGGTACCGGTACCGGCTCAGGGCCGGGGATCGGCTGGGCGTGTGCCGCCGGGGCGGCGCCGAGCAGTAAACCGGCGGCCAGCAGACCGGCGGTCAGACTCGCGGCAGCCTTGGTCATGAACATCCGTTCTCCTAGCCGGTTACGCCGGTCGTGATGTGCGGAACGTTGGACTTGGCGGCGTTCTCCTGCTCCAGACCGACGCACAGGCCGGTGTTGTCGCCCTGGCAGGGAATCCCGTTCACTTCCGGCAGCATGCCGACATCGCCGGGCAGCGACGAGGTGATGCCCCCCGGCTGAAGACCTGTGATGCCCGGATCGACCGGGTTGAACGTCGTCGGGGTCTTGTCGGTGGTCGGCTTGCAGGCGCCGCTGGCCTGGTCGAGGACCTCGCCCGACGGGCATTGCGCCAGCGCCGGCGATGCCGGTCCGGATGGCGTGGCCACCGCGATCAGGATGGGGGCTGCGGAGGCGGCGACCGCGAATCCGCCGACGAGCAGCAGGCGGTGCGCGGTGCTGGTGTGAGAAGCCATGATGGTGCCTTCTGTCGGTGGGCTGCACCGCGGTGCAGGTACGGGTCATCTGTGATTCGCAGACTCTGACGCCGACGTTACATCCGATACTAATGTCGGTGGGGGCGTTATCCATCCGGGCCAGATGACAGGACCAGATCCATGAAACTCTCGTTCACCGACCGTACCTACCTGGTGACCGGCGGCGGCAGCGGAATCGGGATGGGGGTGGCCGCGGGTCTGGCCCGCGCCGGCGCAGACGTGCTGATCATCGGGCGCAATGCCGAGCGACTGGCGGCCGCCGCCCAGCAGATCGGGGCCGATGCGACCGGCGCGGTCCGTCCGCACCCGGCCGACGTCACCGATGAGGAGCAGGTCGCCGCCGTCGTCGAGGCGGCCGCCGCCTGGAGCGGCCGGCTGCACGGGGTCGTGCACTGCGCCGGGGGGTCGGAAACCATCGGGCCGGTCACCCAGATCGATTCCGACGCCTGGCGGCGCACCGTCGACCTCAACGTGAACGGTTCGATGTACGTGCTCAAGCATTCCGCGCGGCAGATGGTCCGGGCCGGTGGCGGTTCGTTCGTCGGGATCTCCTCGATCGCGGCCAGCAACGTCCACCGGTGGTTCGGTGCCTATGGGGTCACCAAGTCGGCTCTGGACCACCTGCTGATGCTGGCCGCCGACGAATTGGGTCCGTCATGGGTGCGCGTCAACGGCATCCGCCCCGGACTGATCCGTACCGACCTCGTGCAGGTGATCCTGGATTCCCCGGAGGTGGCCGAGGACTACCGGCAGTGCACGCCGCTGCCGCGGATCGGCGAGGTGACCGATGTCGCCGACACCGCGATGTTCCTGCTGTCCGACGCGGCGAGTTGGATCACCGGACAGATCATCAACGTCGACGGAGGGCACGGATTGCGGCGGGGGCCGGACATGTCGGCGATGCTGGAACCGGTATTCGGGCCCGACGGCCTGCGCGGCGTGGTCTGACCGGGGGTGCCGGGTCGATGATGCTGCCGCAACCGGAGACGCCGCGTCCCGGGCAGGAATCGGTCTGGGACTACCCGCGCCCGCCGCGACTGGAGCCGATCAACCCGTCGATCACCATCGAACTCGGCGGTGAGGTGATCGCCGAGACCAGGCACGGCTGGCGGGTGCTCGAGACCAGCCACCCGCCCACCTACTACCTACCCCGCTCGGCATTCCGGCCCGGCGTTCTGCGGGACGCCCCCGGCGCCTCATGGTGTGAGTGGAAGGGCCGGGCCCGCTACTTCGACCTCGTCACGGCCGCGAAGGTGGCGCCCAAGGCGGCCTGGAACTATCCCGACCCGACACCGGGGTTCGAGCCGATCTCCGACGCCGTCGCGGTGATGGCGGGGCAGGTGGACCGTTGCACGGTCAACGGCGAAACCGTGGTGCCGCAACCCGGCGGGTTCTACGGCGGCTGGATCACCAGTTGGGTGGTCGGCCCGTTCAAGGGTGGCCCTGGCTCCATGGGTTGGTGAGAGACGGGTTGGTGAGAGACGGGTTGACACCCGCCCCGAAACATCGGCGAAACATCACTGCCGCGTATCGGAAACACCGTGCCGACATTCTCTTCGGCGACCGTCGAAGGAGCGCCCCCATTGGACATCGATCCCGCCGCCACCGCGTGGCTGTTGATCAGCACTGCGCTGGTGTTGCTGATGACTCCCGGTCTGGCCATCTTCTACGGCGGGATGGTGCGCACCACCGGCGTGCTCAACATGATCATGATGAGCTTCATCGCCATTCCGCTGGTGACCGTCGCATGGTTGCTGGTCGGTTACTGCCTGGCGTTCTCCGACGGCCCGACCAGCCTGATCGGCGGCCTGTCGCATATCGGGTTGCGGGGGATAGGCCCGGACACCGCGCACGGGCCGGTGCCCGAGCTTCTCTACGTCACCTTCCAGCTCAGCTTCGCCATCATCACCGCGGCACTGGTCAGTGGGGCGATCGCCGACCGGGCCCGATTCGCGGCCTGGATGGTCTTCGTGCCGGTGTGGTCGATCGTGGTGTACGCCGTTGTTGCGCACTGGGTGTGGGCCCCCGGCGGCTGGCTGTTCAAGATGGGGGTGCTGGACTACGCGGGCGGGCTCGTCGTCGAGATCGTCTCGGGTTCCTCGGCGCTGGCGTTGGCACTGGTGCTCGGCCCGCGGATCGGTTTCAAGGTGGACGCCATGCGGCCGCACAATCTGCCCTTCGTCCTGCTGGGGGTGGGCCTGCTGTGGTTCGGCTGGTTCGGGTTCAACGCCGGTTCGGCATTGGCCGCCGACGGAATGGCGGCCGCGGTGTTCCTGAACACTCTGGTCGCGGGATGCCTGGGCATGCTCGGCTGGCTCTCGGTGGAGCAGATCCGCGACGGTAAGCCCACCACCTTCGGGGCCGCCTCCGGGGTGGTTGCCGGATTGGTGGCGATCACCCCGTCATGCGGCACGGTGAACACCGTCGGTGCGGCCGTGGTCGGACTGGCGGCCGGTGTGGTCTGCTCCTTTGCCATCGGGCTGAAGTTCAAGCTGAACTATGACGACTCGCTCGATGTCGTCGGCGTGCACTTCGTCGGCGGTGTGGTGGGCGTGCTGTTGATCGGACTGCTCGCCACCGAGGTGATGACCGGCGGCGCCCAGGGTCTGTTCTACGGTGGCGGACTGGCGCAACTGGGCCTGCAGGCGCTGGCAATGGTGGCAGTCGCCGGGTACGCGTTCTCGGTCAGCTACGGCCTGGCGAAGCTGATCGACCGGTTCATGGGTTTCCGGCTCAGCGCCGAGGACGAGGCCAGCGGGGTGGACTTCACCCAACACGCCGAGACGGCCTACGCCGAGGGCGTGCACGGCCACCAGCCGCTGCGCCGTCCGTCGTTCGGTGACCGCGATACCTTCCGCCGCCCCGAGGGCACCGGGACGCCCGGAGATGTATTGCCCTGACCAGGTGCGGCCCTGCTCGGTACCATTCCGCGCATGCCGCTGGCTAATGGTGAGGTCTTCGCCGGCTTTCAGATTCTGCGACCGCTCGGGTTCGGCGGGATGGGTGAGGTGTACCTCGTCGCGCACCCGCGGTTGCCGCGTCAGGATGCGCTGAAGATCTTGCCCGCCGAGATGTCCGCCGATACGGAGTTCCGGGCCAGGTTCAACCGGGAGGCCGAACTCGCTGCCACCCTGTACAACCCTCATATCGTCGGGATCCATGACCGGGGGGAGTGGGGCGGGCAGTTGTGGATCTCGATGGACTTCATCGACGGCCCGGACGCCGGCAGGTTGCTCCGCGAGCACTACCCCACCGGTATGCCTCCATGGGAGGTGGCCGGGATCGTGACGGCGGTGGCCGATGCCCTGGACTATGCCCACGCCCGGGGCCTGCTGCATCGCGATATCAAGCCATCCAACATCTTGCTGACGAATCTCGATCGCGGCCGCCGCCGGATTCTGTTGGCGGACTTCGGTATTGCCCGCACTACCGCCGAGATGAACGGTCTGACCGACACCAATGTCACCCTCGGGACGGTGGACTACGCGGCCCCGGAGCAGCTCATGGGGGCGCAGATCGACGGCCGGGCCGACCAGTACGGTTTGGCGGCGACCGCCTACCACCTGTTGACCGGGTCGCCGCTGTTCGCGGCGTCGAATCCGGCTGTGGTGATCGGCCGCCACCTCAACGCCCCGCCGGCACGACTGGCCGACACCCGTCCGGCGCTGGGCGGACTGGATCCTATTCTGGCCAAGGCGTTGTCGAAGAATCCCGAGGATCGCTTCCGGACCTGCACCGATTTTGCGAACGCGCTGAGTCAGGCAGCCGCAACCCCGGTGTCGGGTCCGCCGCGGACCGCGCCCCCAACCACCCGATCGGCACCTCCGGTGCCGTCGCCGCGCGAGCAGCACACTGCCGTCCTGCCCGCGGGCTATCCGGCCGAGGTCATCGCGGATGGGCCTTCGGCCGCCGCCGACCCGGCCCGGTGGCCATGGGTACTGGCCGCTTTGGCGCTGGTAATCATCCTTGCTGCAATCGGTTTCGCTGTCTGGCCGCACCGTGAGCGGTCCACCGCCACGCCGATGACCACGACATCGCGGTCGGCAACCGCACCGTCATCCGCCGCCGCATCGACGGCGGCTGCGTCGACGTCAACCACACCACTGCTCGCGGCGCCGATCACTTTCGAGGCGATGCGGGACCTGGTTTCGGGTTTCTACGCCGAACTGCCCGGCGACGCCAGAAGCGCGTGGTCCATGCTGGACAGCCACTATCAGCAACGCAACGGTCTGGACGACTATCTGGGTTTCTGGTCGACCATTCAGTCGGTGTCGGTGCTGTCGGTGACCCCGCGTGATGAGACCAGTGTTGTGGCAACGGTCCGCTACGCGCTTCGCAATGGTGGGTCCGACACCGAGAACCGCTGGCTCAGCGTGGTGCGACGCGACGGCCGGTTGCTGATCTACGACTCCGAACGGATCGGGCCGGCCTAGGCGGGAATCCTCAGCGCACCAGGTGCGGCCGGCAGAACGCGCACACCCCCGAGCCGAGGCTGGGATAGCCGCATTCGGGGCAGGTGCCGACCTTCGGCGTAGGCCTTTGCCGTCCTTCGATTCCGTCCGCAAGTCTGCTGTCCAGGTCGTTGAGCTGTCTTGCCAGCACGCCCAGGCGGGCGGTTAGCCTATCCCGCTCATTCTCCAGAGCTGTTTGCGCGCAGGGTATCTCAGCCAATTCGAGACCTGTCGCAGGACGGTGATGACGCCAGGCGAGATCTGCCAGATCGCGATCCAGTTCGTCCAGGCGCGATGCCAGGCCCCGCAGCACGTGGGTCAGCTGCTCCCGCTCGGTTGACAGTTGGGGAAGGCCTCCGGCGACGACCGGGGCGCACCGACCGGGGGCGTGCCGGACGGCAGTTGAACCGGTCACGGCGAATCCTTTCCGGAGGTCGTCCGATGTCCTGCGGCGACGTCCGCTGGCTAAGCCTCGATCCACCGATGGGCTGGGGGCTTGGGGGGCTGGCGGTGCGGATTCGGGTTTTGGGGTGATGGGCAGGGGGTAGCTGCTGGTCTGCCCA
>LFFF01000018.1 GCA_001510415.1 Actinobacteria bacterium casp-actino6
AGGGCGAGGCCGGTCTGCGCCGCTTCTTCACCCACTATCCCGACGCGCAACTGGCCGGCGCGGGGTGTCGCCGCGACACCCGGGTGCTGCGCGGCTGGGCCGAACTGCCGGTTCGGCTGGGCTCCGCGGTCCGCGTCGCCGGCTAGCACCGAGGTGTGGCCGGTTCGTTGACACCCGCCCCGCGGAACTGTTTCCTGAGACGGTGACCTACGACGTGATCATCCGCAACGCCCGCTGGTTCGACGGGACCGGTGCGCCCTCGGCGCTTCGGAATATCGCCGTTTTGGACGGCCATATCGCGGCGGTGACCCCGCACGATCTGGACGAGACCGGGTGCACCGAGGTCATCGACGCGGCGGGCAAATGGGTGCTGCCGGGGTTTGTCGACATCCACACCCACTACGACGTCGAGGTCCTCGGCGGTCCGGGCCTGCCCGAGTCGGTGCGACACGGCGTGACGACGATCCTGATCGGTTCCTGCTCCCTGTCGACCGTTCACGTCGGCGGTGTAGACGCCGGTGACCTGTTCGGCCGGGTGGAAGCCATCCCCCGCGAGCACGTGATCGAGGCCGTCGATGCGTCGAAGACCTGGAGCGGCGCCCACGAGTACGTCGCCGCTCTTGAAGCGCGCCCGCTCGGCCCCAATATCGCCGCCTTCATCGGCCACTCCGATATGCGCACCGCCACCATGGGATTGGATCGGGCGACCCGCACGAACATCCGGCCCACCACCGGTGAGCAGGCCCAGATGGAGCGGATGCTGGCCGAGGCGCTCGACGCCGGATTCCTCGGCATGTCCTCTCAGCAGTTGCTCTTCGACAAGATCGACGGCGACACCTGCCGCTCGCGCACCCTGCCGTCGACCTACGCCAAGTCCCGCGAACTGCGGCGGCTGAAGTCCCAGCTCCGGCGCCGCGGCCGGGTACTGCAGTCCGGCCCCGACATCCAGAACCCGGTGAGCCTACTTTCGCAAGTGGCACAGTCGCTTCCGCTGCTCCGTGACGCACTGAAGACCAGCCTCCTGTCGGCGGCCGATGTCAAATCCAACCCGCTCGCGATCGCCTTACTCGGACCGCTGGCGCGGCTGGTGAACCGATTCGGAGCCGACTTCCGCTGGCAGCATCTACCGGTTCCGTTCGAGGTCTACGCCGACGGTATCGATCTGGTCGTCTTCGAGGAGTTCGGCTCCGGGGCTGCTGCCCTTCATCTGCGTGATGAGATCGAGCGCAACGCCCTGCTACAGGACGAAGGCTACCGGCGCCGGTTCCGCAAGGACTACGACGCAAGGTTCGGCATGCGGGTCTGGCACCGGGACTTCTTCGACGCCGAGATCGTTGAGTGCCCGGATGAGTCGGTCATCGGCAAGTCCTTCGGTCAGGTAGGGGTTGAACGCGGCGGCCTGCATCCGGTGGACGCGTTCCTTGATCTGGTCGTCGAACACGGCCGGAAGGTGCGCTGGCGCACCACCATCTCCAACCACCGTCCCGAGGTGCTGCAGAAGTTGGCTCGCGACGAGGGCATCCAGATGGGGTTTTCCGATGCCGGCGCACACCTGCGGAACATGGCGTTCTACAACTTCGGGCTGCGCCTGCTGCGCCATGTCCGCGACGCAGAACTGCGGGGCGAGCCGTTCATGAGCGTCGAACGGGCCGTGCACCGGCTCACCGGCGAACTGGCCGACTGGTACGACATCGACGCCGGACACCTGCGGATCGGTGATCGAGCCGACCTGGTCGTGGTCGATCCTCAGCACCTCGACGCCAGCCTCGAGCAATACGCCGAATCGCCTGTGCCGCAATACGCCAACCTTTCGCGGATGGTGAACCGCAACGACGGCGCCGTCGAACTGGTGCTGATCGGCGGCCGTGCGGTGGTGCGCAACGGCCGCCCCACCGAGGTGCTCGGGGTCGAGAAGACCGGCAGCTTCCTGCGTGCCGGACAGCGCACGGAGGTGCCCGCTCATGCCGGTTGACGTTGACACCACCGTCCTGGGCATGTGGAAAGCACTGTCGGCCCGCGACTGGGACGCGGTGAAAACATTCCTTGCCGAGGACTGCATCTACATCGACATGCCGGTCGGCCCAGTGGCCGCCGCGCGCGGCCCCGACGATATCGTCAAGCGGCTGAAGTTGGGACTGGAGTCGCTGGCCGGTTATGAAAACCATGACGGACTGCTGGTCAGCAATGGCGCCGACATCATGTACGAGCACTCCGAGACCTGGAACTGGGTATCCGGGGAGAGCGCGGTGCTGCAGTTCGTGACGGTGCACAAAGTAGTGAACGGCGCCATCACGGTGTGGAAGGACTATTGGGACTTCGCCGGCCTGCTCAACCACGCCCCCGCGGACTGGATGGAGCAGTTGTCACAGGGCGACATGTCCTGGATGTTCGACGCCACCGGGCTGCTCTGAGGTTTCACGCCCGAAGCTGGTAGAGCCTGCTCGCGTTATCGCGGCCGATCAGCCTGGCCACCCGAACCGCGTCGGCCACCGACCACTGTGAGCGGTCCACGAAACTGCTGAGCACCTCCGCGATCCCGTCGCGCCACAGTCGTGAGCCCAGGTAGTGCAACTCGGCCGGCCCGAACGCATCCGAGGAATACAGAATCTTGCGGAACGGCGCCAGTTCCAGACAGCGTCCGATGAACGCGGCGGCCCGGGCGCCAAGGTGATTCACACTCAATCCGATGTCCAGATGGACGTGATTGAAGGCCTGGGCGAGATATCCGGCCTCCCGCTCAAAGGGATAGCAGTGCAACAGCACGACGGGGGTATCCCCGGATTCGCGCAGGAAATCCAGTAGGAACATCGGGTTGGTGCGGTGCAGGTCGCAGTCCCGGTCCCCCAACCCGACGTGGACCTGCAGGGGCTTGCCGAATCGCAGGGCCTGGTGAATGCCGAACCGCAGCAGCACCCGGTCGGTCAGTCGCGTCGCCCCGTCGTCCCGCCAGCGCTGCGCTGCGATGTCGACTTCCCGCCGCGCCGGGGCGGACAGATCGCCCTCGAACCCGCCCCGATAGGCCAGGACAGTCTTGGTCGCCACCGCGGATGCGGCTCTGCGCCAGAGGATCTCCCGGAAATTGTCGGCATAGTCGCCGGGGGTGGCGGCGGCTTGCTCGGCGACCTGTTCGAGTCGGACGACCTCTCGGGCCGCACTGCCGGATACCTCGGCGATCTCGGCCGGTCCGGCGACGTCGGGCGTGCCGGTGTCGACCAGCCAATCGCCGACATCGGCGGCGGGCAGGAAGATCCGGGCCAACTCCGTCTCAGTGAGGGTGCTGCGTCGTTCCCAGTAGGCCTGCGGGGCGGCATGCGCCGGCAGTCCCAGCAGGGGTGCGCAGTGGGCCCGCACCGCGAAGCCGAGTTGGGTGTCGAAACCGGAGTCGAAGTCGGCCAACGATTCGGTGTTGGCCTCGTTGAGGCCGTTCTCGAAGCGCGATCGGTCGGTTCCGGAGAGCCAGAAGCCGTGGACGTGGTTGTCGATGAGCGTGATCGCACCGATCTGCTCAGCGAGAACCGGACGAGCCGTCACAGGCTCCAGGCCATCCGGAACGTGTCGGCCGTATCCTCGGCGGACAGTTCGCCGTAGTGGCACTGCTCGTATCGCCGAACCGCCACCAGGGCATCGATCACCGGATCGCCCAGGATTCCACGGATCCGTGTCGAACCATCAAGTGCGGCAACGGCATCGGCCTGATCATGGGACAGCTGCAACACCCCGGCCGCATCCCGCTCGCGCTGCGACAGGGTTTGCGGATCCACGGTGATCTCTGCCGGCAGCGCGATACCGCATTCGATACCGTCGAGGGCCAGGCCCAGGATGGCCGCGCTGGCCAGATAGGGGTTGGCTGACGGGTCCACGACCTTGACCTCGACGTTGGCCCCGAGCGGGTTTCCGTGGGTCTTGGGCAGGAACCGCACCGCGGCCTCCCGGTTCTCGGTGCCCCAGCAGGCGTAGGCGCCCGCCCAGTTGCCGGGCCGCATCCGCAGCCCGGACACGATCGATCCGGAGAAGATCAGCTGCGCATCGGCCAGACCCGAGATGACCCCGCCGATCGCCGCCTCGCCCTCTGCGGTGATGCCGTGCGGGCCGTGTCCGCCGGAGAACAGCGGGGTGTGCTGTCTGAGCAGGGAAAAGTGCTGATGGGCCCCCGAACCGACGCTGCCCGCGAACGGTACCGGGGAAAGGCTCACCCGCATCCCGTGGTTGCGCGCGACCCGGCCTATCACGATCCGGGCCAGCACCACGTGGTCCGCGGCCTCGACAGGAGGTGCCGGTGCCAGCGACATCTCGAACTGGTTGACGCCGTACTCGGGATGGAACTGCTCGACCACCACCCCGGCGCTGCGCAGGGCTGCCATGGCATCCCGGACGAAACCCTCGTACTCAAGCACGCCGGCCACCCCGTACTGGGCCCAGGACTCGCCCGGCACTCGGTTACCGGTCGGATCGACGAGCAGGAATTCGATCTCGTGGCCGACAAGTGCCCGCAACCCGGCCTGCTCGAGACGGGATTCGATGCGCCCGAGCGTGCCCCGGGTACAGGCGGGGACCGGGTTGCCGTCCTGATCGAAGAATGATGCCGGCGCCCAGGCAAGTCCGTCGTCGATGACCCGCATCGCGTGCCGGTCGATACGCAGTCGCTCGTCTCCCACCACGCTGATCGCGTCGGTGAAGGCGATCCCGGCGCGGTCGATGGCGAACCCGTGCCATGTCGGGCTGGCGCCCAGACCCGGATCGGCGAACCGGTCCGCGGCATCGGCGGAAACCACCTTGGCCAGGGTCAGGCCAGCTGGGTTGACGATGGTTCCGATGATGATTCCGTGCTCGGGCGCATCCGCCGGCATGGTCACGCCCGGCTCGGCAGAGTGATCGTGCACGCCTGTCCCATATCGAGGGTGCGCAGCATTCGGCCCATGCCCAGCCACATCGCGCAGGACATGGCCAGGTCGGCCAGCAGTTCGTCGGAGAAGTGTTCCCGGCAGCGTCGCCAGAACTCCTCATCATCACGCAGTTTGGTGTGCTCGGTGGCGAACCGGTGCGCGAACTCCGCGGCCAGGCGTTCCTGCTCGGAATAGCCCGGCCAGGTGCGCCACTGTGCCGCATGCGCGTAAAGGTCTTCGTCGACACCCGCCGCCGGGCCGTCGGCATCGCGGGTATTGATACACACCACGCATTCGTTGTCGTGGGCGGTCACGATGCGGGCGATCTCCCGGACCCGCATGGGCAGCCGGTTGCGGTTGTAGACGGCACTGCTGAACCCGGTCATGGCCGTCCCGAGATCCGGTGACAGCGCGATCCAGCCGGCCACGTCATCGTCGGCGAAATCTCCGATTCGGCTCATGGCCAGATGGTAGTTGCCGCGACCCGGTGTCGGCTCAGCTTGGCGGACGGGACACGCACTGCGCGCAGTAGAGCTCCTCGCCGAGTTTGTCCATCAGTTGAAGCTGGGTTTCGAGATAGTCGATGTGCTGTTCCTCGTCGGCGAGGATTTCCTCGAACAGGATCGCGGTGGTGGTGTCGTGCTTGTCCCGGCACATGGCGATGCCGGGCTTCAGGCGGGCCACCACCTCGTGCTCGATCGCGAGATCGCTCTCGAACTGCTCGCGCAGGGTCTGACCGATGCGCAGCGATCCGATCCGCTGATAGTTGGGCAGGCCGTCGAGAAGCAGAATCCGGTCGGTGATCTTCTCGGCGTGGACCATCTCCTCGAACGATTCGGCCCGGGTGTGCTTGGCGAGTTCGGTGAAGCCCCAACTCTCCTGCATCTTGGAGTGCAGGAAGTACTGGTTGATGGCGGTGAGTTCGCTGGTCAACTGCTCGTTGAGCAGGCGAAGCACATCGGGGTCGCCCTGCATGTCCGCTCCTTATCTGTGGTCCGTGGGTCAAGTCTATGGTGCCGACGACCGGTGTACCGGCGCGCGTATAGGGTAGCCTTAGTAAGGTAAGTCTTACCTGTAATCACCAATGTTGAGAAGGGCCCTGAATGTACGTGTGCCTGTGCGCCGGAGCCACCTGCACGATGGTCAGCGAGGCGATCGCCCGAGGCGCCTCGACGTCCAAGCAGGTCGCCCTCGCCTGTGGTGCCGGCCTGGACTGCGGGCGGTGCCTGCGCAATGTCAAAGAGATCGTCGATGCGTCCCGCGCCGCGGAACCGGACGGCTACGCCCTCAGCCAGGCCGGTTGAACTCCGCGAGCGCCTCGGCATTGGCCTGGGCACCCATCAGTTCGGCGAAGTAGCCGTCCTCAAGCGCCCGTGCGGTTTCGATCCCGGCGCGGGTCGGTTCGACCATGCTCTGTTTGACGGCCACCAGGCTCGAGATCGGTTTGGAGGCAAGAATTTCCGCGTGCCGCCGGACGTCCGCCTCAAGTTCCTCGGGCTCGCACACCTTCCACACCAGGCCCATCCGCAGCGCCTCCGCGGCATCGACCCACTCCGAGGACATCAGCAGCCAGGCCGCGTTCTGGCGGCCGATGAGTTTCGGCAGCAGGTATGACGACGCCGCTTCCGGTGCTACGCCCAGGCTGGTGAACGGGCACTTCAGCCGCGCCGTGGCCGCCATGAATGCCAGGTCGGCATACCCGAGAATGGTGGCGCCGATGCCCAGGCCGACCCCGTTGATCGCGCAGACGAGGGGTTTGGGAAAGCGGCTCAGCGCGTCGATCAGCCCGGGGAATCCGTGGGTGCCGGGGGTGAAGGCCGGATCGGTGATGCGGGCCTGCATCTCGGCGAGATCCTGTCCGGCGCTGAACGCCCGGCCCGCGCCGGTGATCACGACGACGGCAACCTGCGGATCGTCGGCGGCGGCGTTCAGCGCTTCGGTGGTCGCGTCGTACAGCGCCTCGTTGAAGGCGTTGAGGGCATCCGGCCGGTTGAGGGTGAGGGTGCGGATCCGGTTGTCGTCGGCGATGAGAAGCGTCACCTGGATCAGCCTAAGTCGCCGGGCCGGTGAACGGACTCCGAAACACGTACCGCCCGGTCGGCACCGTGTCGATGTTCTCGTTGGCGCCGAACGCCGACGTACTGGCGATCATCCGGCCCATCCGGTCCGCCAGCTCCGCGTCGTCGGCGGCACCGAAGAACGCGTGCAGGCTGCCCACCGCTTCAAGCGGGAACAGCTCCTCCACGATGGCCGACAGCGGCGGCGCCCCGGCGGTCAGTGGCCGCACCACGTAGTTCTGGACGTAGCCGAACGTCGACTGGGTGGCGATCGCCACCGGGGTGTGGTCCCGTTGCCATCGGGCCAGCCAGGTCATCTCGTCCATCTGCTCGGGCCGGCGCAGCAGGGCGATGTTGGCAAGTCCGCGACAACGTTGTGCCGGCGGTTCGATCGGCGGCGCCATCGGCACCGACTCGGTGACCAGGTATGCGGCCACTTCTTCGGCCTCCGCTGCCAGCAACTCGAGCGCCGAGCCAACCGGAGACCCGTAGTGCTGGTCGGTCCACAAGCTCACCAATGCCTGCACCGGAGGGTCCAGGGTGGTCAGCGTCATCAGCGAGTCGCGCACCGGGGCGTCGCGGACGTTGACGGCCACCCCGGGCAGGTCGAGGTCAAGCAGTCCGGCGGCCACCGGCCCGCACAGCCGGGCGGCGAAAGCATCGCCTGCCTCGGCTGCCCGCAGCGTCACGATCACTTTTTCCATCGACCCGCTAATCCCGTAACCAGCGCGGTGTGATGAACACGCCTTCGGCCTCGACCGTCATCCCCTCGGCATCGGCGATGTGGCCGGTGCAGTAGGTCTTGACGCCCTCGGTCCGGGTCCGAACGGCCTCCACGTGCAATGGGCCGAGCGGGGTGGCCCGCAGGTAGCGCACTGTGATGCTGCCGGTGAACCGCGGCTTGCGGTCCGGGCTGGCCGCCTCCCCCAGCAGGTGGTCGAGGATCAGCGCCGACACCCCGCCGTGCACGTGGCCGGGCGGACCCTCGTAGGCGGCGCCGAGATGGAAATCGGCCAGCACCCGCCCTGACTCGTCACGGCGGGTGAACACCGGCGGCGCGAGGGCGTTACGGATCCCGATGACGGCATTCCCCCACCCGATGCTGTCCCCCGCCGCCGTGTGCCGCACCCCGAACGCGCCGGGGATCTGGCGCTCCCGCAGACGGGCGACGGCCGCGTCGACGAGACCTTTGACTTCCGCGACGGTCTCGGCGTCGGCCTCGCTGCGGATGGTCGCGTCGACCAGTCCGCGCACCGACTCGGCGAGCGGCTCGTAGATCCCGCGCAGCCGCGCGATGTCCTCGGCCGACCAGTCCTCGACGGTGAACTCCAGCACCCCTGAACTAGAACACGGTGCCCTCGACGGTGTCCATCGGCCGTCCCGGCTGCGTAGAGTTCGACAGCGTGCCGGATTGGGTGCGCCACGCGATCTGGTGGCAGGTGTACCCGCTCGGTTTCGTCGGTGCTTTTCCCGCCGGCATTCCACCGGCGGCCGATGAGCACCGACTGTCCCGACTCGTCGACTGGCTCGATCACGCCATCGGACTCGGCGCCTCTGGGATCGCGCTCGGGCCGGTCTTCGCCTCCCGCACCCACGGCTACGACACCACCGACCACTACCGGATCGACCCGCGACTGGGTGACGATGCCGACTTCGACCGGCTCGTCGACGAGGCGCACCGCCGCGGCCTGCGGGTGCTGCTCGACGGGGTTTTCAACCATGTCGGCACCGACTTCGCCCGGTACCGGGACGCCGTCGAGCGCTCCGATCCGGGGGCCGTGGCCTGGTTCCGTGGACGGCCCGGACGCTTCCACACCTTCGAGGGCCACGGCGAACTCATCACCCTCAACCACCGCAACCCGGCCGTCGTCGACTACACCGTCGACGTGATGACGCACTGGCTCGGCCGCGGTGCCGACGGCTGGCGCCTCGACGCCGCGTACGCGGTGCCCGAGTCGTTCTGGGCGCAGGTGCTCCCCCGGGTCCGCGAGGCTCGTCCGGACTGCTGGTTCGTCGCCGAGGTCATCCATGGTGACTACCGCACGTTCGTGCAGGCTTCCGGCGTCGACTCGGTGACCCAGTACGAACTGTGGAAGGCGATCTGGAGCAGCCTCAATGACGGCAATTTCCACGAACTGCACTGGGCGCTGCAGCGGCACAACGGATTCCTGGATTCCTTCGCGCCGCTGACCTTCATCGGAAATCACGACGTCACCCGGGTCGCCAGCAAGCTGCAGCGACTCGAACACGTCGGCCACGCGCTGGTGTTGCTGTTCACTGTCGGGGGGATCCCCAGCGTCTACGCCGGCGACGAACTCGGTTACCGGGGCGTCAAGGAGGAGCGGGCCGGCGGTGATGACGCGGTTCGCCCTGAGTTCGGCGCGGCGCCGGTGGATCTCGACGGCACCGCTCGCGATGTGCTCAATCTGCATCGCCATCTGATCGGCGTGCGCCGGAGGCATCCGTGGTTGCACGGGGCGCGGACCGAGGCCCTCCTGCTGGACAATCGCAGCTACGTATACCGCAGCCGCAACGGCGACGATGCACTGATCGTGGCGCTGAATATCGATGACGCCCCGATGGAGCTTGCGGTAGCCGATCTGACCGGCCGCCCTGCGAAGATCCTCGCCGGGGCCGGCGCTCCGCCACCAGACGTGGTCGGCCGGACGGTGGTGCCCCCGAACGGGTGGCTGGTGCTCGACCCGTCCTGAGTCACGACGAAGCGCCGCAGGTCATACGGGTCCGCCGCATCCGACAAGTTACCCTCGCGAAGGTCGACCGAAAGGAACCCCATGTCGGCACCGTCCGAGACCGCCGAAGCCACCGCAGCGCCTCCCACCCGGTCGGCGCTGGCCGAGAAGTTGCACCGGCGCAAGGCCAAGCGCAGTCTGCTGGAGCGGGTCAGCATCCAATCCAAACTGATGCTGATGCTGCTGGCCATGACCATCCTGGCCACCGCGGTCGCCGGCGGCATCGGCTTCGAGTCCGGCCGCACCTCGCTGCGCGCCGCGGTGTTCGAACGGCTCACCGGGATCCGGCAGGCCCAGGCCCGGGTGCTGGAGTTGGGGATTTCCGACCTGCAAGGCTCACTGTTGATCTTTTCCCGCGGCGAGACGGTGCAAAGCGCATTGAAAGCCTTCGATGCCGGTTTCGCCGAACTCGCCGACGCCGACATCACCCCCGCTCAGGGCAAGGCGATCACCGACTTCTACGACCGCCGGTTCGCCGCGGCGGCGAAGGACGGCGTCGACGTCGCCGCGCTATTGCCCAGCACCAACGCGGCGAGGTATCTGCAGGCCAACTACACGATTCCGTTCCAGGATCCTGACAAGGCGGGCGCAGTCGACGACGCGCGGGACGGCAGCGCCTGGTCGGCGGCCAACGCCCGCTACAACAGGTATTTCCAGGACATCGCGGACCGCTCTGGTTTCGGGGACGTGTTCCTGATCAATGCCGAGGGCGATGTCGTCTATAGCGCAGACAAGGGTGTCGAATTGGGGACTAATGTCCTCACCGGTCCATACCGGGGAGAGGGATACCTACCCGATGCCTTTCGGAATACGATGTCCTCCAACGAAATTGATTTCGTCGCCAGCACCGATTTTGCCGATTACCTATCCTCCGATAAGCCGGTGGCCTGGATGCTCGTTCCGATAGGCCCGCCAGGCCGGGCAGCCGGTGTCATGGCGGTGGGGTATCCGGCCTCGATCGTCAACGACCTGGTGACCGACAACAGGGGCTGGGAACAGGCCGGGATGGGGCGTACCGGTGAGACCTTCCTGGTCGGTGACGACAACCTGATGCGATCGGTGTCGCGGCTGTTCCTCGAGGACCCCGACGCCTACCGGCGTGACGTCATCAGCGCCGGAACTCCTCCCGAGGTGGCCGATCGCGCGATCAAACAAGGAACGACCGTTCTCGTGCAACCGGTGGGCACCAAGGCCACCGAGGCCGCCCGGCGCGGCGAGACCGGAACGCTCATCGCCACCAACTACCTGGGCCGCCGCGCCCTGCACGCCTATGCGCCGCTGAATCTCAAGGGACTCGACTGGGTCATCATCTCCTCGATCAACTCAGACGAGGCCTTCGCCCCTGAGTCGAACTTCGGTCAGCGCCTGGTTCGCGCAACCGTGATCGTCATCTTCGTCGCCTGTCTTGCGGCGATGCTGTGGTCCAAGCTGTTCGTCCGTCCGATCAAGCGGCTGGAGGCCGGCGCGGAGAAGATCAGCACCGGTGACTACGACGTGACGCTGCCGGTGAATTCCGGTGATGAATTCGGCGACCTCACGGTGGCCTTCAACGAGATGAGCCGCAGCCTGTCGATCAAGGACCAGTTGTTGACCAAGCAGCAGGAGGAGAACGACCGACTACTGCTGTCGTTGATGCCCGAGAAGGTGGTCGCGCGCTACCGCGGGGGTGATGAAGCCATCGCCGAGGAGCATCAGGACGTCACGGTCATCTTCGCCGACCTCACCGGCCTCGACGAGTTGTCCAACGACCTCGACGCCGCGGGGTCGCTGGAAATCATCAACAAGCTCGTGCACCAGTTCGACGCCGCGGCTGCTACTCACGGCGTCGAAAGGGTGCGTAATACCCACAACGGGTATCTGGCCAGCTGCGGTCTGACGGTGCCGCGCCTGGACAACATCCACCGGACCGTCGATTTCGCGAGCGAGATGCAGCGGATCGTCGAGCGTTTCAACGCCGAGACGGGACGAAACGTCCGGCTGCGGGCGGGTATCGACACCGGGACGGTCACCAGCGGCCTGATCGGGCGGGCCGGACTGGTCTATGACCTGTGGGGCGGAGCGGTGCACCTGGCCTCGACGATGCGGCGCGGCGCCGCCCAACCCGGCGTCTACGTCACCCAAGAGGTCTACGAGGCCACCCGGGACACCCGCCAATACACCCCCGCGAGCACCATCACCGTAGGCGACCATGAGGAACCGACCTGGCGACTGTCGGAGGAACGGCGGTGAGCGTCCTCGGAGCACCATGGTTCTACTGGTCGGTGATCATCGCGTTCGGCCTGCCGACCATTCTGGTGGTGCTGACCGAACTCCAGCAATCGCTGAAACGGCGCGGCAGCTTCCTGGCCAGACCCGTCGGACTGCTGCGGACTTTCATCGTGCCACTGGGTGCGCTGCTGCTGATGATGTTCAAGACCACCACGATCTCCGTGGAAACCACCGGGGTTCGGCTGTTGGCGACGACTTTCGGCATCCTCGTGCTGATCATGGTGCTGTCCGGTGTCAGTGCCACAGTGTTCGAGAATGCCCCGGCGGGCAGTTGGCGACGCAGGATGCCCTCGATCTTCATCGACGTCGCGCGATTCGGGATCATCGCCGTCGGTGTGGCGATGATCTTCGCCTATGTGTGGGGTGCCAACGTCGGCGGTCTGTTCACCGCACTGGGCATCAGTTCCATCGTGCTCGGCCTGACGTTGCAGAACTCGGTGGGCCAGATCATCTCGGGGCTGTTACTGCTCTTCGAGCAGCCGTTTCAGTTGGGCGATTGGGTCAAGACCACCTCGGCCAGCGGCCGGGTCGTCGAAGTCAACTGGCGGGCCACCCACATCGACACCGGCAGCGGGCTGGAGATCATCCCCAACTCGGTGCTGGCCGGTCAGGCCTTCTCCAACCTGAGCCGGCCGGTTGGTGGACACACCATCACCGTGACCGAGAAGTTCGCCGGCACCGATGCCCCGGAAGGGGTTTGCGAACTGCTGACCAACCTGGCACTCGATCTGCCCCAGTTACATCCGGATACCCGCCCTATCGCCACCGCGACCTCCAGCACGGACTACACCGTCACCATTCCGCTGCGCTCGCCCGCCGACGACGTCCTCGCCCGTTCCACCTTCCAACGGTGGCTCTGGTACGCATCCCGTAGGGCCGGTCTGCGCCTGGACGGGATCGAGGACGACTTCTCCACACCGGACCGCCGGGCCGACGCGCTGCGCAAGATCGCACCGGTGCTGCGAGCCAGCAGTACGGAGATGGAGACGCTGCTACCCAAGGTGGAGATCGTGCGCTACGGCTGCGATGAGGTGATCCAGCGCAGTGGCGAGGTGCCGGCCGGGATGTCCTTCGTGGTCAAGGGCAGGGTGCGGATAGTCGTCAGCGGTAACGACGGTGAGGTCATCCCGGTGGCCACCCTCAATGAGGGTGATTTCCTGGGTCAGACCGCCCTGACGAGGGAATCGGTGCTGGGCACCGGGTATGCGATGGGCGAGGTCACGGTTCTGCAAATCGGCCGGGATGTACTGGAACAGTTGGTCTTTCGCAAGCCGGACCTCCTGCAGGATCTCAGTCACGCGATCGACGAACGTCGTGATCGGACACGCAGGGTTGTGGCGGACTATGACGCTGAGGTGAAGCACGGGACGAATTAGCCTCCGCTGTTGGGCGTTTCGGCGCGTGATCTGATCGTTGCCCAACTGCGACTCGGCGCACCGTGTCGCGTACCGATCGACGGATCGTGTCGGTGTTTGACTACCGACACACAGCAAGAAACGTCGGAAGGTGATGGGAGCCGTCATGAAATTGGTCGATAAGTTGCGAGGCAAATGGATGCGCCGCACGGCCGCAGCCGTGGCCGTGGCAGCCTGCCTGCCCGGCTTGATCGGGACCGCCGGTGGATCGGCGACTGCATCAGCGTTCTCACGGCCCGGGCTTCCGGTGCTGTACCTGGATGTGCCGTCGCAATCGATGGGCCGCAATATCCGCATCCAGTTCCAGGGCGGCGGCCCGCACGCGGTCTTCCTGATGGACGGCCTGCGTGCCCAGGATGACTACAGCGGCTGGGATATCAACACCCCGGCCTTCGAATGGTTCCTCAACTCCGGTCTGTCGGCAGTCATGCCGGTGGGCGGGCAGTCCAGCTTCTATACCGACTGGTACCAGCCGTCACAGGGCAATGGTCAGAACTACACGTACAAGTGGGAAACGTTCATGAACCAGGAGTTGCCGGCCTATCTGCAGGCGAACCACGGTATCGACCCGAACGGCAATGCGGTGGTGGGTATTTCGATGGCGGGTAGCTCGGCGTTGACGTACGCGATCTACTACCCGCAGAAGTACACCTACGCCGCGTCGCTGTCCGGCTTCCTCAACCCCTCCGAGGGGTGGTGGCCGATGTTGATCGGTCTGGCGATGAATGATGCCGGCGGTTTCAACGCGCAGAGCATGTGGGGCCCGTCCTCGGACCCGGCATGGCGGCGCAACGACCCGATGATCAACATCAACCAGCTGGTCGCCAACAACACCCGGATCTGGATCTACTGCGGCACCGGTACCCCGTCGGAGCTGGATACCTCCGGCGGCGGCGGCAACCTGATGGCCGCCCAGTTCCTCGAAGGGTTCACGTTGCGCACCAACAAGACCTTCATGGAGAACTACCTGGCCGCAGGCGGCAGGAACGGAGTGTTCAACTTCCCGACCAACGGCACCCACAGCTGGGGATACTGGGGCTCGCAGCTCCAGGCGATGATCCCTGATATGCAGCGGGTTCTCGGCGCTACCCCATCCGGCGCCTGAGCATCCGCCACACAGCAGGCCTGTTGCCCTCCGGGGTGGCAGGCCTGCTGTCATGTCTGCAGGCTGGCCCGCCCGTCGGGGCGGACCCGCACCGCGGCGCCGGCGATATCCTCGGTGACGGTCTGGGCCGCCTGGCCCGGATCATCAATGAGGGCCAGCGTGCGGGAGCCGTCGGGCGTGCTGACCGCAAGGAAAGCCTTCTCCGGGTTGCCGTCCCGGTCATACGGGGTCGTCCACGACTCGACGGTGCCGATACCGTCCCACTGCACCAGCGCGGTCCGGGTGGGTTCGGCGTCGACGGCCTGCTGGACGTCCTCCCAGCGGAACGCGCCGGAGGGCGGAGTCGCACTGTAGACGCCGAAGCTGTGTTTGGTCAGGTAGCCACCGTTGGCGGTGATCAGCCCACGGGCACCTGGACTTTCGCGTAGCAGCTCGGTCAGCGTCGCGATGGAGTGCATGACGTAGTTGTTCCACGGACCGCCGGCGAAGGTCAGTCCCCCGGTCACCGTGAGGGGCCGGGCTGGGTCGCCTTCAGGCAGGCCGATTTCGCGGGCGGCCACCTGCACCGCCGACGGGAAGCACGAATACACGTCCACATGGTCGAGGTCGTCGACACCCACCCCGGCCAACTCCAGCACCCGGGCCGCGCCGATGCGAATCGCCGGGGATCGGTGCAACTCGTCGCGTTCGGCGATGCCGTAGGTGTCGTGCGAATCGGTCCCGGCATGCGGGAAGACCCAGGTGTCACGAGGGATCTGCAGATAGGTCGCCTTCTGCACCGAACACAGCACCACCGCGGCGGACTGGTCGACCATGTTGTTTGAGTTCATCAGCTTCGGGTAAGGCCAGCTGATCATCCGGTTGTCCGGGCCGGGCCGCCAGATCTGCTCGGGCGAGAGCGCCTCCCGGCTCCAGGCATGCGGGTTTGCCTGCGCCACGGCGCTGAACTGCGACCACAACCGTCCGATCCGGTGTCGATGGTCGTCGACGGACTCCCCCTCGGCGATCCGCAGCGCCTGATCGAACATCGGATAGACGTAGGACGGGCGATCCAGGCCGATGCGGTCCTCGCCCGGGCCCGACATCGGCACGCTTCCCTCCCCGCCGGGAGGTACCGCCACCGTCTCGTCCTGTCGGGTCCATTCCGGCCGCAACCCCTTGGCCCGCAGCCGCATCCGGGTCCGCCAGGTTTCACCGCCGACGAGCAGCACGGCGTTCGCGCGGCCCTGCTGGATATCGAGGCAGGCCTGGTTGAGCATCGACTGCGGGGTGTTCCCCCCGATGCCGGAGTAGGTGGTGGATGCCGACGCCCCGATCCGCTCGCCCAGCAACAGTCCCGGATCGCGATAGCGCCAGGACAGCAGATTGACCACCCGAATGGAGTCCAGGGCCTCCAAAACGCGGGGGTCGGCCGCCTCGCGGGCCGCCCACGCCATCAAATCGACAGGCTCGACGTCCGGCGACTCCTTGCGCTGGTTGACCTGACCGACGCCGACGATCACCGGAGTGCGCGGGTCCAGGCTCATCGGCAGCCCCTTTCTCTTGACGGGTGTCAACTTAACATCGGGGCAGTCACCCGCCGGAGAGCGTCCGGACGGCCGGTCCTCGGCACACGCGGGCACCGCTGTCTGACTCGGCTCATCGGCGCATACAGCGCGGTGCCGGCCGAAACCGGGAACCGGCCCGCGCTCAGACGTCGGCGGGGCCGGTCCGATAGATCGACTTCAGGTTGAAGAACTCCTCGAGTCCCTCCGGGCCCAGTTCCCGGCCGATCCCACTGGCCTTCACCCCGCCGAACGGCGCGCCGATATCGAGTTGGTAGTCGTTGATACCGACCGTGCCGGTCCTGATTTCGCGGGCCACCTCGGTAGCCCGCGCCACGTCGGTGGACCACACCGAGCCGGCCAGGCCGAACTCGCTGTCATTGGCCAGTGCGACGGCATGCTCGTCACTGTCGTAGGGGATGACCGCCAGGACCGGGCCGAAGATCTCCTCCTGGGCGATCCGGTCGGAGTTGTCCACATCGGCGAATACGGTCGGCGACACGAACCAGCCGCGTGGCTGACTGCGCGGGACTCCGCCGCCCACAACGAGTTTCGCCCCGCTGTTCTTTCCGGCCTCGATATAGCCCAAGACGCGTTCGCGTTGCCGGGCGCTGACCACCGGACCGATATCGGTCGCGGTGTCCAGCGGATCGCCGACGGTCATCCCGTTGACCAGATCGGCAAGGGCGTCGACGACGTCGCCATAACGCGATCGCGGCGCCAGGATCCGCGAACCCAGGAAGCAGGTCTGGCCGTTGTTGATGAAGGAGACCGACCGCAGCCCGCGCATCGTGGCGTCCAGGTCGGCGTCGTCGAGGATGATCGCTGCGGACTTGCCTCCCAGCTCCAGCGTCACCGGCCGCAGTAGCCGACCGCACACTTCGCCGATGATGCGTCCCACCGCAGTCGATCCGGTGAAGCTCACCTTGTCGACGCCGGGGTGGGCGACCAGGTGCGCGCTGGCATCCGTGGCACCCGGAACCACGTTGAACACCCCGGCCGGAATCCCGGCCTGCTGGGCGGCCTCGGCGAACACCATGGCATCCAGCGCTGTTTCAGGTGATGCCTTCAGCACAACGGTGCAGCCGGCGGCGAGCGCCGGTGCGAACTTGAAAGCTGCCAGCGCCTGCGGATAGTTCCACGGCACAATTGCGGCAACGACCCCGACGGGGTCGCGTCGGACAATGGTGTGGCCGGTCGAGCTGGGTCGGATCTCTTCGATCGGGGTCGCGGTGATGAGCTTGGCGTAGTAGCTCAGCAGCGCTGCGGGGAACAACCCGTTCGCGGCACCGGACAGCGACATCGGCATACCGTTCTCACGGGATACCAACTCGCTGGTGCCGGCGGCGCGTTGGTGCAGGGCCGCGGCGAAGGCCTTCAGGACCGCGGCCCGGTGATCCGGTGATGCTCCGCTCCATTCCGGCAGGGCGGCGCGTGCGGCGGCGACGGCGGCGTCGATATCGGCTTCGGTGGCGCTGGCGCCGTCGCCGAGGAGTTCACCGGTCGCTGCCTCCAGCACCGGCTCGGCCTTGTCGGCGATGCGGAACTCACCGTCGATGAACAGCTGCGGCGGGGTCATGTTCTTGTTAGTCGTGTTGGTGACAGTCATAGCGGCACTCCGGAATTCTCGGCGGGGGTGAACAGCACGCCTTCGGTGATCAGGCGGTCGATCTCATCGGCGTCCATCGCGAGCAGATCGTGGCAGATCAGTCGGGTGTCGGCACCGGGCAGTGGTGCCGGGCGCTGCGGGGCGGGCGGGATGTTCCGGTAGGGAGCGGGGCCGGCCTCGCTGGGCAGGGTCACCTCGAAGGACGGGTGGGCCATCTCGACCAGGACGCGACGGGAGATCAGTTGTGGGTCATGGAGCACATCCTCGGCCCGGTACATCGGGCCGGCCGCGACCCCGGCAGCCTGCAAAGCCTCGGCAACGTCCGATGGAGTCCGGTGCCTCGCCCATTCGCTCAACGCTGTGATCGGGTCGGCCTCGCCGGCACCCAGCGCTCGGGCCACGGCAAGCCGGTCGGCATCCGAGGTCAACGACACCACGCACCACTCGTCATCCCCGGCGCACGCCAGCACGAGGTGACTCGGATGGTCCTCGACGACAACGCTGTTCCGGGCCTCAGCCGCCAAAGTGACGTAGCGGGTGTCGAGTTGGTTGATGCACGCTTCGGCCTGGGAGACGTGGATTCGGGCACCAGAGCCGGTGCGACGGCGACGGATCAACGCGGCCAGGGCGCCGATCGCGCTGATCCGCCCGACGACATGGTCGGGGAAGATCGTGGTGGCATCGTAGAAGGGATGGCGGGCAGAGTCGCCCGGATCCTCATCGGATGTCCACAGCCTCGTCACCCCGGTGGTGGCCCGCACCAGCGGTCCGTACCCCATCCGACCGCTCCACGGGCCGGTGTCGCCGAACGCACTGCTCTCGGCGAGCACCAACTGAGGATTGATCTCGCTGAGCCGTTGGTGGGAAAACCCAAGGGCCCGCAGGGTTCCGGGCTTGAAGTTGGCGAAGACCGCGTCCGAGGCGGACACCAGGCGCGCGAACAGAGCGGCGCCGTCCGGAGTTCGCAGCTCCAATCCAAGGCCGAGGTTGTTGCGATGCGCCCGGGCGAAGGACTCGCTGATCGCCTGGCCTTCACGCTTCTGCCGCAGACCGTCCGGGTAGGCGGTGCTCTCCACTTTGACGATCTGGGCGCCCAGGTCGCCGAACAGCCTGCTCAGCTCCCCGCCGGCCACGATGATGCCGAGGTCGAGTACCCGGATGCCGTCCAGTGGCCGGCCGTCGGCAGGGCCGGTGGCGTCCGGGTCGTACCGAGGTTGCAGCCAGCGCGGCTCACTACTGCCCGGTGCTGGCGCGGAGGTCACGAATCCGGCACGGTGGCCGTCGATCACCCAGTAGCCCGACGGAACCCGCACGGTCGCACCGGGCGCCAACTCGGTCTCAGTCAGTGCCCCCACCGCATCGAGGTGCTCCGACTCCAGCGCGTCCGACGGTGTCAGCACCGCTGCAATGGGGACGCCATGGGCCTGCCCCGCGTCAACCAGTTCCTCCATCGTCTGGTCGGCGAACAGCGTGGCGATCAGACTGCCGAGTTCGCCGAAGGCCTGCACCCGGGCGGCGATGGTGTCGAACCGGGGATCGGCGAACTGGGCCGGCTCACCCAACCAGGCCCGCATACCGTGCCACTGCCGGGGCGAGAGCACACAGATGCGGACGTACCCGTCGCGGCACCGGAAGATCGGATAGAGGTCCTGGTTCTTGGGCCGGCCGCGCCAGCGCTCGCCCTTCGTGCGAGCCGTTGCTGCCTGCCCCTGCGTACCAAAGGGCGCATCCAGTGCCAGCACCACCGCGTCGAATCGCGCGAAATCAACGAAATCGCCGACACCGCAACGCAACCGGTTGAAGTACGCGACCAACACCGCCCAGGTCGCCTGTGCCGCGGCGGTGGCCGAGGCGATACCGTCCGGCGGCAGCACCGGGGTGCCGGCCGTCGGCCCGGAGCGGGACAGTGCGGTGGACATCGCATAGAGCACCGGATCGGTGGCGTGCCAGCCCGGGCGCGGCCCCCGGATGCCGAAATCGGTGACTGTCATGGTGACCAGGTGTGGAAACCGGTCGGCAAGGTGTTCGGCTGAGGCGCCGTAGCCGGCCGCCCCGCCGGGTTGGCCGCTGTCGACGATGATGTCGGCCCCGGCGGCCAGATCCAGGAACCGGCGCCGGTCGGTCTCATCGGCGGGATCGAGAACAGCTGAGCGCTTGTTGGCGTTGTGCAACGCGAACGGGATGCTGACTCCGCCCAAGGTCGGCAGCAAGGCACGGGCCGGACTGCCGCCGGGCGGCTCGATTTTCAGCACGTCGGCACCCAGATCGGCGAGCAGTCGGGTGACGGAATCGGCGTCGCCGTCGCAGAGGTCGAGAACCCGCAGTGAAGCCAGCAGGGACTCGTCGCGCTCGCGTGCGTTCACTCCCGGCGCCTCCTGTTCCTTCGGCGCGAGCTTAACGGCGGCGGCATGCGCCGGTATCGACGGCCCCGGGACCGAACACCTGTGCTAATCGGGTGTTTTTGACACGCGTATAATTGGGTGCAAATGTCTGAACAGAGCGCCGCCGTCGCGCACCCCCACCCCGCGCTGGCTCAACTGGCCGCGCTGCACCACTTGCGGGTCTATGTCGATATCGGCGTCGTCATCGTGGTGCTGGCGATCACGAACGTAATCGCGCACTTCACCGTCGCCTGGGCGGGTGTGGTGATGGTGCCGGTCGCGGCACTGGGGCTGTTGGCCCTGGTGCGTGCCCGTGGGCTGGGCTGGGCCGAGTTGGGACTGGGCCGGGAGCACTGGCGATCCGGTGCGCGCTACGCATTAGCCGCGGTGGCGCTCGTCCTGACCGTGGTGGCGATCGGCGCACTGCTGCCGTGGACCCGCCCGATGTTCCTCAACGACCGCTATGCCACCTTCTCCGGGGCGGTGCTGGCGTCGATGATCATCATCCCGTTGCAGACGGTGATTCCCGAGGAGCTGGCGTTCCGCGGAGTACTGCACGGGGCCATGGACCGGGTTTGGGGATGGCGGGGCGTCACCGCCGCGGGATCGCTGCTGTTCGGGCTCTGGCATATCGCCAGCTCGCTGGGATTGACCAGCAGTAACGTCGGATTCACCCAGATCCTCGGTGGCGGCGTGTTCGGAATGCTGGCCGGCATCGTCGGGGCGGTGCTGGCCACCGCCGCGGCCGGATTCGTCTTCACCTGGCTGCGCCGACGCAGCGGAAGCCTCATCGCGCCCATCGCCCTGCACTGGTCTCTCAACGGGATCGGAGCCTTGGCCGCCGCCCTGGTCTGGCACCTGTCCAGCTGAGAGCTCAGGGCAGCAGTACCGCCGCCCCGGCGATCCTGCCCTCGGCCAGGTCGATCAACGCCCGCGCGGCGTCGACCAGCCGATAATGCGGTGTCGTCACCTCGATCCGGTGCCGGCCTGCGAAGTCCAGGAACTCCCTGGCATCGGCCCTGGTGTTGGAGGTCACCGAACGGATCTGGCGTTCCTGGAAAAGGTGACGCTGATAGTTCAGCGGCGGGATATCGCTGAGGTGGATACCGGCGACGGCGAGGGTGCCACCACGGTCCAGGGCCTCCAGCGCCGGTAGGACCAAGTCTCCAACCGGGGCGAACAGGATCGCTGCGTCGAGCTTCACCGGCGGCGCATCGGCTGAGCCCTGTGCCGAGGCCGCACCCAGGGCCAGCGCCAATTCCCGGGCATCAGCGCCCCGGGTCATCACGTGGACCTCGGCGCCCCCGGCGAGAGCGACCTGGGCGGTGATATGGGCGCTGCCGCCGAACCCGTACAGCCCCAGCCGGCCACCAGGCGGCAGATCGGCGCGTTTCAGCGACCGGTAGCCGATGATGCCGGCGCACAGCAACGGAGCCAATTCGGCGTCTGCATACCCATCGGGCAGTCGGTGTGCGAAATCGGCCGGCACCGTGGCGAAGTCGGCGTACCCGCCGTCAGCGTCCCAGCCGGTGTAGCGGGAGTCCGGGCACAGGTTCTCGTCTCCGCGCAGACAATAGCGGCACGTCCCGCAGGTGTGCCGGAGCCAGGCGATGCCGACCCGGTCGCCCACCGCGAAACCGGCCGCCCCCGGACCCAGTGCCGCCACCTCGCCAACCACCTCGTGGCCCGGAATGACCCCGGGCCGGTGCACCGCGAGGTCACCCTCCGCGACATGCAGGTCGGTGCGGCAGACCCCGCAGGCGCTGACCGCCACCAAGAGTTCGCCGGGACCGGCCTCCGGAACAGCCGCGTGATCGTCGAAGTCCATCGGCCCGGAACCGGCCGGACCCGGGCGGCGCACCCGCCAGGCGCGCATCGTGAGGGCCGGGCCTCAGCGGCGAACCTTGCCCATGATCCACAGCAGGATCACTGAGCCGAGGATCGCGGTGAACAGGGTGAACCACCAACCACCTGCCGCGGTGTCGAGAATGAAGCTCAGCAGGAAGCCGCCGATGAGCGCCCCGACTACGCCGATCACGATATTCATCAGCAATCCGGAACCACCGCCCTTGACGATCTTGCTCCCGATCCATCCCGCGAGCGCTCCGATGATGATGTAGCCGATCCAGCCGACACTGGTCAGTGTGCTGGACCGAGCCAGGAAATCAGTTGCCGCGATGATGTCCATCCGGACCTCCTCTGGGGTTCCGGCCAGCATGGCCACCGGCCGTATGCCTCCGGTATACCCCGTCGCGGTAACGGTTCGGAGTGTGGGAAGGCCACGATCGGACGGCGAGGGCGGGATCAGCCCGCCGGCATCATCTCCGGAACCGGGGTGGTGACCGGGATCGGAATGCCGACCCGGTCACCCGGCGGTGGCAGCACTGCCGGGGCGTTGGGGTCCGGAGCCGGGGCCTCGGGCGGCGGCGGCGGCGTGTAGGGCCTGATCGAATTGGCCAGCGCCGTGGCGGCGGCGGGGTCGATAGGATCCTTTGAGGTGCCCAGCCAGACCACGAACCATCTGTCGCCGGGCTGGCTGCGCTGCTCGCCCGCCGTTCCGACGACACCGGCCCAGATCTGGCCGTTCGGCTTGTTCGTATCGGTGAACTTCACGTCATAGGACGACGCCGAACCGGGCATATCGCCGGCCTGAAGAGGGCTGGTCTGCTGGTTGATCCGGGTACCCGCGAAGGGCATGAAGAACTCGCCCATATCCGAGGCCAGTCGGACGGCGGCCTTGGCGTTATCCGGCTCAGCGCCGGCGAACAGTTTCAGGTCCAGACGTCCCAGCAGAATGCTGGTGTCGTTGGCGGTCGGTGCGGACTGGCCTGGCAGCGCCGCCGGGCCGGTCTGCTTGAGCAGCAGTGCCTGGCCGTAGCTCAGCCGCGAGGCGTCGGCGACCTCCCAACCTGCGGGCAGCACATAGCTGAAACCGCCGCTGGCGTTCTCCACCCGGCCGGCTTCGGGCGCCGGGGGCGGCGCATCGGGGTCGGCGGCGGGCGGCGGCGGTGCGTTGGGATCAGCCGGCGGCGGTGGCGGAGCATTGGGATCCGCCGGCGGGGGCGCCG
>LFFF01000019.1 GCA_001510415.1 Actinobacteria bacterium casp-actino6
ATCGCGCCGTAGATGATGCCGATCACCGCGCAGGTGATCACCGCCGGGCGGAACAGCGCCGCGGAATCGGGGAACAGCGGCAGGCAGTAGCGCAACATGCCGAAGGTGCCGACCTTGTCCATCACCGCCATCATCAGCACCGCCGAGGCTGGGGTGGACTGCACCGCGGCGTCGGGTAACCAGCGGTGCAGCGGCCACATAGGGGCCTTGGTAGCGAAGGCGAACAGGAAGCCCCCGAAGATCGCATGGGCCACCATGGCCGGCATGACGAACTGCCCGGTGCTGACCGCACCGGCGATCGCCCGGAAGTCGAAGGTGCCGGCGGGGAACGCCGCACTGGTCGAGGTGGCCACGTATAACCCGACGAGGGCGGCCAGCATGATCAGCCCGCCGAAGAGGTTGTAAAGCACAAACTTAACCGCTGCAGCCGCTCTGTTCTCACCACCGAACCCACCGATGAGGAAGTACATCGGGATGAGCATTGCCTCGAAGAACACGTAGAACAGCAGGATGTCCAGCGCGACCAGCGACATCAACACCATGCCCTGGGCCGCCAGCATCAGCGCGATGTAGCCGTGCGCGGCTCGCAAGGGCATCCGTGGCCTGCGGTCGGCATCGTTCCAGCCGGCGATCAGCAGCAGTGGCATCAGCACCGCGGTGAGTACCACCAGTGCCAGCGCGATACCGTCGACGCCGAGGATGTAGCCGGTGCCGAAAGACGCTATCCAGGGGCGGTTTTCGACGAACTGGTACTGCTCGCCGGCCGGGTCGAAGCGCACCGCGAGCGCGACCGCCACCGCCAGCACCGCCAATGACACCGCGAGCCCGGTGTATTTGGCCACAGTTCGCATCGACGCCGGCAGCAGCACGATCACCACAGCGCCGAGGATCGGCAGCGACCACAGCACGCTCAGCCACGGAAAGCTCGTCACCGCCTCACCTCCACATCGCCGTGATCAGAACGGCCCCGGCCAGCAGGCCGGCCCCGGCCAGCATGGTCAGGGCGTAGTTGCGGGCGAACCCGGTCTGCAGGCCGCGCAGCCAGTTCGACACTCCGCCCACCCCGGTGGCCAGCCCGCCGACACCACCTTCGAGTGCGACATCGTCCACGGCCACCATCGCCCGGGTCACCTGGCGGCCGCCGCGCATAAACACCGCTTCGTTGAGCGCGTCACCGTAGAGGTCATTCCTGGCCGCCACGGTCAGTGCGGAAACGTCCCGCGGCGCGCTCTGGGCCACCGGGCCGGTGGCGTAGCGCCGGTAGGCGATCACCACACCCACCGCCACCGCGGTCAGGGCGGCGGCGGTGGTGACCCACACCGGCACCGCATGCTCGGTCTCGTGGCTGCCCACCACAGGCTCCAGCCAGTGCGTGAGGTTGCCGCCGATGGTGAGCAGGGCGCCGGCGCCCACCGATCCGATGGCCAGCACGACCATCGGCGCCGTCATGATCGGCGGTGACTCGTGCGGATACTTGTCGGCGATCTTGGCCGTCCACCGGGCGTTGCCGAAGAAGGTCAGCAGCATCACCCGGGTCATGTAGAAGGCGGTGATCGCCGCGCCCAGCAAGGTGACCCCGCCCAGCAGTACGCCCTTGAGTCCGCCCGCGTTGAAGGCGGTTTCGATGATCGCGTCCTTGGAGAAGAATCCTGCGAACGGCGGCACCCCGATGATGGCCAGATACCCCAGCCCGAATGTCACGAAGGTGATGGGCAGAACCTTCCGCAGTTCGCCGTAGCGGCGCATATCGGTCTCGTCGCTCATCGCGTGCATCACCGAACCGGCGCCCAGGAACAGCCCGGCCTTGAAGAAGCCGTGGGTGATCAGGTGCAGGATCGCCACGGCGTAACCGGCGGGGCCGAGACCGGCAGCCAGCACCATGTAGCCGATCTGACTCATCGTCGATGCCGCCAGTGCCTTCTTGATGTCGTCCTTGGCGCAGCCGATGATCGCACCGAACAGCAGTGTCACCGCACCGACGATGACGACTGCGGTCTGGGCGCCGGCGGCGAGGTCAAACACGGGGCCGGACCGGACGATCAGGTACACCCCGGCGGTCACCATGGTGGCGGCGTGGATGAGCGCGGAGACCGGGGTGGGGCCCTCCATGGCATCGCCGAGCCAGGACTGCAACGGCACCTGGGCGCTCTTGCCGCAGGCGCCGAGCAGCAGCAGCAGGCCGATCGCGTTGAGGGTGCCGTCGGTCATCCGTGGGGCGGCCTCGAAGACCTGGGCGAAACCGACGGATCCGACGGTGGCGACCATCACCATCAGGGCCAGCGCCAGGCCGATATCGCCGACCCGGTTGACCACGAATGCCTTCTTGGCGGCGGTCGCCGCGCTGGGTTTGGCCGACCAGAACCCGATCAGTAGGTAAGACGCCAGGCCGACGCCCTCCCAGCCGGTGTAGAGGCCGAGGTAGTTGTCGGCGAGCACCAGCAGCAGCATGGCGGCGACGAACAGGTTGAGGTACGCGAAGAACTTCCGCCGCTCGGGGTCATGGGCCATATAGCCGATGGAGTACAGGTGGATCAGCGCACCGACGCCGGTGATCAGCAGGACGAAACAGGCTGAGAGAGCGTCGAACTGCAGGCCGAAGTCGACCTGCAGCGCGCCGACCGGTACCCAGGAGAACAGGGTGTGCTGAACCACCCGGTCGTCGGCGGGCAGGCCGACCAGGTGGGCGAAAAGCGCTGTTCCGCAGACGAAGGAGCCCAGCACCGTTGCTGTGCCCAGCAGATGACCCCAGGTGTTGGTGGCCCGACCGCCCAGCAGCAGCACCACCGCCCCTGCCAGGGGCAGCGCGATGGTCAGCCAGAGAAGTGTGGTCATGTCAGGTGCCGTCTCAGTTCCGCAGCAGGTGGGACTCGTCCACGTCGGCGCTGCGGCGGGTGCGGTAGATGGCGACGATGATGGCCAGGCCGATGACCACTTCGCAGGCGGCGACGACCATGGTGAAGAAGGCCACCGCCTGCCCGTCCAGCTGGCCGTGCATCCGGGCGAACGTGACGAAGGCGAGATTGCCGGCATTGAGCATCAGTTCGATACACATGAACATGACGATCGCGTTGCGCCGCAGCAGTACTCCGGCCGCCCCAATGGTGAACAACAGTGCCGACAGGTAGAGGTAGTGGGATGGGCTCACCGGTTCTCCCGGATGGTGGCGCTGACTGAGGTCTCGTCGTCGGACCCGTCCGGCAGCCGGGCCGGGGTGTCCACCGCGTTGCGCCGGGCGAAGACGCCGGGGTTGGGCAGCGGTGTGGCCCGCCCACCGCCGGCCCGGAACCGGTCGATGGCCATCTCGCGCTGGGTCTTGCGTCGTTCGAACCGCTCCCGGTGGGCGAGCAGCATCGCGCCGAGTGCCGCAGTGATCAGCAGCGCGCTGGTGAGCTCGAACGCCCACAGGTTGCGGGTGAAGATCAACTCGGCCAGGCCCGCAACGTTGCCCTCCCGATTGGCGTCGGCCAGCCCGGTGAAGCCCGAGGTCCCGGCGCTGCCGATACCGGCGACGAGCAGAACACCGAATCCCAGGCCGGCGAGAATAGCCGCCACCCGTTGTCCGCGAAGGGTTTCCACCAGCGACTGAGCGGAGTCCACACCGATCAGCATCAGGACGAAGAGGAACAGCATCATCACCGCGCCGGTGTAGACCACAATCTGTACGACGCCGAGGAATGGTGCCTCCTGGGTGACGTAGACGATGGCCAGGGCGATCATCGTGATGGCCAGGGCGATCGCCGAGTAGACCGCCTTGGGCGCGGCGATCACCCCGATCGCGCCCGCCACCGAGATGGTGGCCAGCACCCAGAAGGCGATCGCCTCGGCGTTCACGGGTTCACCTCCGTGACCTTTCCGAGGTAGTAGTCCTCGTCGGTCGTCCCGGGTGCCATCGGATGAGGCGGAGCCGTCATCCCCGGCTCCAGCGGGGCCAGCAGCTTGTCCTTGCCGTAGATGAGGTCGCCGCGGTTGTCGTCGGCCATCTCGTAGTCGCCCGTCATGGTCAGCGCGCGGGTGGGGCAGGCCTCGATGCACAGTCCGCAGCCGATGCAGCGCAGGTAGTTGATCTGGTACACCCGGCCGTAGCGTTCGCCGGGGGAGTAGCGCTCGGTCTCGGTGTTGTCGGCGCCCTCGACGTAGATCGCGTCGGCCGGACACGCCCAGGCGCACAACTCGCAGCCGATGCACTTCTCCAGCCCGTCGGCGTAGCGGTTGAGCTGATGGCGGCCGTGGTAGCGCGGCGCCACCGGACCCGGCTGCTCCGGGTACTGCTCGGTGATCGGCTTTTTGAACATCGTCGTCAACGTCACCCTGAAGCCGGCGATCGCATCGAAGAACTTAGGCACGGGCGGCCTCCTCGGCAGTCGTCGGAAGCGGGGGAATCGGGAATGACCCGCCGGCCGGCCGGGCCGGCGGCGGGGTCCGGCGCTGCACCCGGCGTCGCCGCAGCGCGTTGACGCTTACCACGGCCGCCAGCAGTACCGCCGCTGCCAGTAGGTTCGGGATCACGCCGTCGATCCCGGCGGTGCGCAGGACGGCGACGACGAGAATCCACGCCAGCGACACCGGAATCAACAGCTTCCAGCCCAGCGCCATGAACTGGTCGTAGCGCAACCGCGGCAGGGTGGCGCGCAGCCACATGAAGACGAACAGGAACAGCCACACCTTGGCGATGAACCACAGCAGTGGCAGCCAACCGGTGTTGGCACCGTCCCACAGGCTGATCGGCCAGGGGGCCCGCCAGCCGCCGAGGAACAGCGTGGCGGCCAGTGCCGACACCGTGGCCATGTTGACGTACTCGGCGAGGAAGAACATCGCGAACTTCAGCGACGAATACTCGGTGTGGAAGCCGCCGACGAGCTCGCCCTCTGCTTCGGGCAGGTCGAAGGGCGCTCGGTTGGTCTCACCCACCATGGCCGTGAGGTAGACCACGAAGGACGGCAGCAGCAGAAACACATACCAGGTGTGGGTCTGGCCGGCGACGATGCCGGATGTCGACATGGTCCCCGAATAGAGGAACACCGCGGCGAAGCACAGCGCCATCGCGATCTCGTAGGACACCACCTGGGCGCTCGAGCGCAGGCCGCCCAGCAGCGGATAGGTCGATCCGGAGGCCCAGCCCGCCAACACGATCCCGTACACGCCGATTGAGGTGATCGCCAGCACGTAGAGCACCGCCACCGGCAGATCGGTCAACTGCAGCGGGGTCTGGTGGCCGAACACCGACACCACCGGCCCCAGCGGAATGACGGCGAAGGCCAGGATCGCGGTGACCACCGAAATAACCGGTGCCAGAAGGTAAATGGGCCTGTCGACACCGGCCGGGACGAGACCCTCCTTGAGAGCCAGCTTGACACCGTCGGCCAGCGACTGCAGCAATCCCAGCGGGCCGACCCGGTTGGGGCCGTAGCGCATCTGCATGCGGCCCAGCAGCTTTCGCTCGACGAGGATCGCCACCAGCACGGTCAGCAGCAGGAAGGCGAACACGGCCACAGCCTTCGCCAGGATCAGCCACCACGGGTCCAGGCCGAATACCGTCGGATCCGGATAGGTCGTCGCGGTGTTCACCCGACACCCCCCGCCTCGATGCGGACGACGGATCCGGTGCTGACGCCCAGCGAGCGGTGCACCGCACTGCCCGGCGAGTTCAGCGGCAGCCACACCACCTGATCAGGCATCTCGGTGATCGCCCACGGGAGGCTGATCGAACCACGCCCGCTGGAGACGGTCAGACGTTGGTCGGGTGCGGCACCGATGGTGGCGGCGGTCGCCGCTGACAGCCGCGCCACCGCGGGCGGGGCGGTTCCCGCCAGATACGGCTCGCCGTCCTGCAGGCGCCCGCAATCCAGCAGCAACCGCCAGCCCGCGAGGACCGCTTCCCCGGGCTCAAGGGAACGGCCGTCGGGTGCCTCGGCGTCGGGGCCGGCCGGGCGTGCACCATGCCACCCGCCCAGGGTGGCCATCTCAGCACGTGCCTGCGCGGGACTGGTGAAGCCGAGGTCGACCCCCAACGCGTCGGCCAGCGTCGTCAGAACCCGCATATCGGAGGTGGCGTTGGAGACCAGGGCGGCGTCGAATGCACGCACCCGGCCCTCCCAGTTCAGGAACGATCCGGACTTCTCGGCCACCGGAGCGACCGGGAAGACCACGTCGGCCAGTGCGGTGACCGCGGACTCGCGCAGTTCGAGACTGATGACGAAACCGGTGGCTTCCAGCGCAGCCAGCGCCTGATGCGGATCGGTGAGATCCGCGGGTTCGATACCGCCGACCACCAGCGCATCGAGGTCGCCGTGCGCGGCGGCGGCCAGGATCCCTGCGGTGTCCCGACCGGGTTGGCTGGGTAGTTCGGAGACGTTCCAGGCCGCGCAAAGCTGTTGGCGGGCATCGGGATCGGAGACCGGCCGGCCACCGGGGAGCAGAGTCGGCAGGCAGCCGGTGTCCAGCGCGCCACGTTCCCCGGCGCGACGCGGGATCCAGGCCAGCCGGGCACCGGTCCGCGCGGCCAGTCGTGCTGCCGCCGTCAGCGCACCGGGGCTGGTGGCCAGCCGCTCGCCGACCAGGATGACGCTGCCGTCGGCAAGTTCGCCGGTCAGTGCATCCAGGGTGGCCGCTTCGTCGCCGGGTGCGGTGGCCAGCAGGCGGGCGGAGAGTTTCACGGTGCCGCGGGAGGCGAACGGCGCGATCGTCAGCACCGCCAGGCCGTGCCGGCGGACCGCCTTGCGGAGCCGCAGGAAGACGATCGGCGACTCGTCCTCCGGTTCGAATCCGGCCAGCAGCACCATCGGGGCGGTCTCCAGGTCCGCGTAGGTGACCTGCCGGACCCCGGCTATGTGGGTGGTGAGGAATGCCGTCTCCTCGTCGGAGTGCGGCCGGGACCGAAAGTCGATGTCATTGGTGTGCAATGCCATTCGGGCGAATTTGGCGTAGGTGTAGGCGTCCTCGGCGGTTATCCGGCCGCCGACCAGCACCCCGGTCCGCGCTCCGGCGAGCCCGGCAACGGCCGTCGCGAGGGCCTCCGGCCAGGACGCCGACCGCAGGTGGCCGGCGTCGTCGCGCACCATCGGTGTGGTGATCCGGTCGCCGATCCGGGCGTAGGCGAATGACCAGCGGCCCTTGTCGCAGTTCCACTCCTCGTTGACCTCGGGGTCGTCACCGGCCAGTCGGCGCAGCACCGTGCCGCGCCGGTGGTCGGTGCGCTGGGCACAGCCCGAGGCGCAGTGTTCGCAGACGGCGGGGGAGGACACCAGGTCGAAGGGCCGGGCCCGGAACCGGTACGCGGTTCCGGTGAGGGCACCGACCGGGCAGATCTGCACGGTGTTGCCGCTGAAATAGGAGTCGAAGGGCTCCCCGGCGGCGATGCCGACCTGCTGCAGGGCGCCGCGTTCGAGCAGTTCGATGAATGGGTCTCCGGCGATCTGGGTGGAGAACCGGGTGCACCGGGCGCACAGCACGCAGCGCTCGCGATCCAGCAGCACCTGCGACGACAGGTTGATCGGTTTCGGGAAGGTCCGCTTGACGTCGGTGAACCGGGTCTCGGCGCGACCCGACGACATGGCCTGGTTCTGCAATGGGCACTCCCCGCCCTTATCGCAGACCGGGCAGTCCAAGGGGTGGTTGATCAGCAGCAGTTCCATCACGCCGCGCTGTGCCTTATCGGCCGCCTCCGAGGTGGACTGGGTCCGCACCACCATGCCCTCGGTACAGGTGACGGTGCAGCTGGCCATCGGTTTGCGCTGGCCTTCGACCTGCACCAGGCACTGGCGGCAGGCCCCGACCGGCTCCAGCAGCGGGTGGTCGCAGAACCGCGGAATCTGTACGCCGATCAGCTCTGCGGCCCGAATCACCAAGGTGCCCTTGGGAACCGAGATGGTGGTGTCGTCGATGGTCAGCGTGACCAGGTCAGCCTCGGTGCTCATCGGATGCCCCCATCCCCCGCGCTTTCCCCCGCGCTTTCCCCCGCGAGCAGACGCAAAGGTCCCCGAATCCCCGGCGTGTCGGGGCCGTTTGTGTCTGCTCGCGGGGAGGTGAACGGGGTCATGCACCCACCCCTTCGGGGGCGGCCAGCATGGCGGCATACGGGTCGAAGGGGCAGCCGCCGTCCAGGTGGGCCTCGTACTCGGCACGGAAGTGCTGCAGCGAGGACATGATCGGGGAGGCCGCCCCGTCTCCGAGCGCGCAGAACGACTTCCCGAGGATGGCATCGGCGATGTCAGCCAGCTTGTCGAGGTCCTCCGGCACAGCTCCACCTCCCCCTGAGTCGCTTCGCTCCTGCCCGCCGGGCCCGGTCTCCAGCCGTTCATAGATCTGGGCCAGCCAGTAGGTGCCCTCCCGGCACGGTGTGCACTTACCGCAGGACTCGTGTTCGTAGAACTGCGTCCAACGGCGCACCGCCCGCACTACGCAGGTGGTCTCGTCGAAGATCTGCAATGCCTTGGTGCCCAGCATCGAGCCAACCGAGGCCATCCCCTCGTAATCCAGTGGCACGTCGAGGTGTTCGGCGGTGAGCAGCGGGGTCGACGATCCGCCCGGGGTCCAGAACTTCAGCTCATGGCCGGCCCGAACGCCTCCGGCGAGGTCGAGAAGCTCACGCAGCGTGATGCCCAGCGGGGCCTCGTACTGCCCGGGTCGGGTGACATGGCCGGACAGTGAGTAGAGGGTGAAGCCGGGGGACTTCTCGGTGCCCATCGACTTGAACCAGTCCACCCCGTTGGCCATGATCGGCGGCACGCTGGCGATGGACTCGACGTTGTTGACCACCGTGGGGCAGGCGTAGAGCCCGGCGACCGCGGGGAACGGCGGACGCAGCCGGGGTTGGCCGCGGCGGCCTTCGAGGGAGTCCAGCAGTGCCGTCTCCTCGCCGCAGATATAGGCCCCGGCCCCGGCATGCACGATGAGGTCCAGATCGAATCCGGAGCCGGCGATGTTGCGGCCGAGATAGCCGGCGGCATAGGCCTCCGCGACGGCGGCCTGCAACCGGCGCAGCACCGGGACCACCTCACCACGGAGGTAGATGAAGGCGTGCCGGGCGCGGATCGCATAGGCGGCGATGATCGCGCCCTCCACCAGGAAGTGCGGCGTGGTGAGCAGCAGCGGCATGTCCTTGCAGGTGCCGGGTTCGGACTCGTCGGCGTTGACCACCAGATAGCGCGGTTTGGCCGACTTCTGGTCGATGAAGGACCATTTGGTCCCAGTCGGGAACCCCGCACCGCCGCGGCCGCGCAGCCCGGACTCCTTGATCTCACCGATGACCTGCTCGGGGGACATCCGCAGCGCACGGCGCAGGCCCCGGTAGCCGTCGTGGCGCAGGTAGGTCTGCAGGGTCCACGGCTCGGGTTGGTCCCAGAACCGGCTCAGCACGGGGGTCAGCACGGGAGCTTCCCGCGGGCGGCCCGAAGCCCGGCCAGGGTGGGCGCGCCCGGGCCGGAGGTGTCCTCCACGGGCTCGCCGACGCCGGCCAGCGTCCGAGCGGTCTGCCGGAAGGTGCATAGCGGCGCGCCCCGGGTTGGGGTGACGGTCTGGCCGTTGCGTAGGGCGGTGACGAGTTCGGTTGCGCTGGAGGGCGTCTGGTTGTCGAAGAACTCCCAGTTGACCATCACCACCGGCGCGTAGTCGCAGGCGGCGTTGCACTCGATGTGTTCGAGGGTGACGGCCCCGTCGGGGGTGGTCTGCCCGGCGTGCACGCCGAGTTCGCTCTGCAATGCTTCCAGGATGGCGTCGCCGCCCATGATCGCGCACAGCGTGTTGGTGCAGACCCCGACCAGGTAATCGCCGGTCGGGCTGCGCCGGTACATCGAATAGAAGGTCGCCACCGCGGTGGTCTCCGCGGCGGTGAGCTCGAGTTGTGTTGCGCAGAAATCGATTCCGGCGGCGGTGAGGTAACCGTCCTCGGACTGCACGAGGTGCAACAACGGGAGTAGGGCCGAGCGTGGTTCGGGGTAGCGGGCGATGATGGTGGCAGCGTCGTCAGCCAGTCGCTCGGTGACGTCTGGCGGATACGAACGCGGCCCGCCGATCGGGGGGCCGGGTTCGTCGGGCCGGGGCCCGAGGGTCAGATCCACACTCATCGGTCGCTCCATCTATGGTCGACACTCATCGGTCGACTCCCCCCATCACCGGGTCGATGCTGGCCACCGAGGCGATCACGTCGGCCAGCATGCCGCCCTCGCACATCGCCGCCACCGCTTGCAGATTGGTAAAACTCGGGTCGCGGTAATGCACCCGGTAGGGCCGGGTGCCGCCATCGGAGACCATGTGTACGCCGAGTTCTCCGCGCGGTGACTCCACGGCGCTGTAGACCTGCCCGGCCGGCACCCGGAAACCCTCAGTGACGATCTTGAAGTGGTGGATCAGCCCCTCCATGGAGGTGCCCATGATCTTGGCGATATGGGCCGGGGAGTTGCCCAGTCCGTCCGGCCCGACCTGCAGATCGGCCGGCCAGGCCAATTTGCGGTCCTCGATCATCACCGGACCCGGCTCCAGGCGTGCCAGGCACTGCTCGACGATCTTCACCGACTCGTGCATCTCGCCGACCCGGATCAGGTATCGGCCGTAGCAGTCGGCGCCATCGTCGGTGATGACGTCGAAATCGTAAGTCTCATAGCCGCAATACGGTTGGGACTTGCGCAGGTCATGCGGCAGGCCGGTGGACCGCAGCACCGGGCCGGTGATGCCCAGCGCCATACAGCCGGTGAGGTCCAGATAACCCACCCCCCGGGTGCGGGCCTTCCAGATGTAGCTCTCGGTCAGCAGATCGGCCATTTCGCGCAGCCGGCCGGGCAGGACGCGGAGCAGGTCGCGGATTCGCTGTGGTCCGTCCTCGGGCAGGTCCGCGGCCAGGCCGCCGGGCCGGATGTAGGCGTTGTTCATCCGCAATCCGGTGATCGCCTCGAAGACGGACAGGATGAGTTCGCGCTCGCGGAAGCCGAAGAACATCGGCGTCATGGCGCCCAACTCCATGCCGCCGGTGGCCAGCGCCACCAGGTGCGAGGAGATCCGGTTGAGTTCCATCAGCATCACCCGGATCACCGAAGCGCGTTCGGGGATCTCGTCGGTGACGCCCAGCAGCCGTTCTACCCCCAGGCAGTACGCCGTCTCGTTGAAGAACGGTGAGAGATAGTCCATCCGGGTCACGAAGGTCACGCCCTGGGTCCAGGTCCGGTACTCCAGGTTCTTCTCGATACCGGTGTGCAGGTAACCGATACCGCAACGGGCTTCGACGACAGTCTCGCCCTCGATCTCCAGGATCAGCCGCAGCACCCCGTGGGTGGACGGGTGTTGCGGACCCATGTTGACGACGATGCGCTCACCGGCCATCCCGTCGCGGGCGGCCTCGACGATCTCCTCCCAGTCCTGACCGCCGAGAACGATCACCGGATCATCGGCGGCCATCAGTGATACGACCTACGTTGGTCCGGCGGCGGGATTTGCGCGCCGTGGTATTCCACCGGAACCCCGCCGAGTGGGTAGTCCTTGCGCTGCGGATGCCCCTCCCAGTCGTCGGGCATCTCGATCCGGGTCAGCCCGGGGTGGCCGTCGAAGATGATGCCGAAGAAGTCGTAGGTCTCGCGTTCGTGCCAGTCGCAGGTCGGATAAACCCCGAACAGCGATGGGATGTGTGGGTCGGCGTCCGGGCAGGCCACCTCGAGATTGACTCGCCGGTTGTGGGTGATCGACATCAGCGGGTAGAAGGCGTGCAGTTCGCGGCCGGTGTCATCGGGGTAGTGCACACCCGATACGCCGCAACACAATTCGAAGTGCAATGCGGGGTCGTCGCGCAGCAGCCCGGCGACCTCGCGCAGGTGCTCGCGGCGTATCTCGCAGGTCAGCTGATCCCTATGGACGACGACACGCTCGACCGCGGTCTGGAATGCCTCGGTGCCGAGCACCTCGGCGAGCCGATCGACGACATCATCGAAATAGCCACCGTAGGGCCGCGGGGTGCTGCCGGGCAGGGCGATGGGCTGGACCAACCGGCCATAACCAGAGGTGTCGCCGGATCCCTCGATGCCGAACATCCCATGACGCACGCCGATCACCTCGGGGTCCTGATCCCGCGTGCCGGTCACCGCAACAGGCCCTTGAGTTCGATGGTCGGCTTGCTCGCCAGGGCGGCGGCCTCGGCGGCGGCCACCGCCTCGGCGCGATTGACGCCCAGCGGCATCTCGCCGATCTTTGCGTGCAACATCAGGATTGCGTTAAGGAGCATCTCCGGCCGCGGCGGGCAGCCGGGCAGATAGATGTCGACCGGAACGATATGGTCCACCCCCTGAACCACAGCGTAGTTGTTGAACATTCCGCCACTGGAGGCACATACGCCCATGGCCAGCACCCATTTGGGTTCGGCCATCTGGTCATAAACCTGGCGTAGCACCGGCGCCATCTTCTGGCTGACCCGGCCCGCGACGATCATCAGGTCGGCCTGGCGCGGGGTGGCCGAGAAGCGCTCCATACCGAAGCGGGCGATATCGAAGCGCGGACCGGCGGTGGCCATCATTTCGATTGCGCAGCAAGCCAATCCGAAGGTTGCGGGCCAGAGCGATCCCTTGCGGACGAAGCCCGCGACCTTCTCGACCGTGGACAGCAGGATGCCACCGGGCAGTTGTTCCTCTAATCCCATTCGAGCCCACCCCGGCGCCAGACGTAGGCGTAGGCGACGAATACGGTCGCCAGGAAGATGACCATCTCGACCAGGGCGAAGGTGCCGAGCTGGTCGAACGACACCGCCCACGGGTAGAGGAAGACGATCTCGATATCGAAGATGATGAACAACATGGCGGTCAGGTAGTACTTGATCGGGAATCGCTGGCCCACCTGCGCCAGTGCGCCAGGGCCGGCGACCGGCTCGATACCGCATTCGTAGGCCGCGAGTTTGGCGCGGTTGTACCGCCGGGGGCCGACGACCAGTGCGATCACCACCGACCCGACCGCGAACAACGTCGCGATGCCCCCCAGCACCAGGATCGGGGTGTAGAGGCCCATGCCGTCCCACTCCTCGGTCGTGCGATTGTGATCTCAGGCACAGCCTAGCGCCGGCCTACCGATCAGGAGACCGCAACAGCCCGACCACCGCCTCACCGAGCCGGATCGGGTCGATCGGATGCGGGACCGCGGCCTCGGCCCGCGACCAGCTGGCCAGCCAGGCATCGTCGGCACGGCCGGTCAGGACCAGGATCGGTGGGCAGCCGGCGATCTCGTCCTTGAGCTGCTTGGCGATGCCCAGGCCGCCGAAGGGAGCGGCTTCGCCGTCGAGAATGACCAGATCGAATCCACCGGCGTCCATCAGCGTGATGACCATCGGTGCGGTGGCGACATCGGTGTAGGTCAGCTCCGGTAGATCCGGGTGGACGCGGGTGCCCAGCGCCAGCCGCACCTGGTCGCGGGTGCGTGCGTTACTGCTGTAGTTCAGGATGTGGACCGGTTTCCCGGGCTCCCGGCCGGCCATCCCTAGAACGCCATCTCACGCGGCGCGAACCGGTCGGTGACGTCGCCGACCAGGGTCTCGTCATACGGGTCGACGGCCAGTGCGGGTGCGCCCTCGGTGAGGTTCAGCCGGTCCATCTGCACCCAGATGACATTCGGGCTGGTGGTCAGCTCGAAAAAGTACGTCCGATTGGTCAGGTCGGTGACGGTGCGGTATTCGGTGTTGTAGACGCCGAACTCCGCGTAGGGAGCGCCGAACGGCACCGATACGTTGCGCATGATCGCCATCACCGAGGCGACCGCCTCGCGCTCGGAATCCGGTTTGGGCAGCAGCGCTGAGTAGTAGGCGGCCCGCTGGAAGCGGTCGACGGCGTTGACATTGCCGGGCAGCGGCATATCCCGGCTGGGGTGGGTGAAGTCCTGCTGGGACAGCAGGGCCAGCGCCTCCTCGACGGTGGCGGCCCGGTCGAGGAGGTACTGCAGCCACAGCGTGGTCTGGACGGCCGGCCTGGCCGGGTTACGGGTGCCGAAGTCGGTGGCCTGCAGATACAGCCCGTGACCGGCCAGACCGGCGCTGTTGAGACCGTCGATGGTGCCGACGCCGTAGATCGTAGTGACCAGGCTGGCGTAGCGGCTGGTCCAGCGCAGCGGGTTGGGGTCGTTGCCGACGCCGGCGGGCTGGAAGCCGTCGCGCTGCCGGCCGGGCGGGAAGGCCACGATCAGCGGCTGGGTTGATTCGGGCCAATCCATGCTCCGCCCGGTCAGCACCGCCAGTCCGTTGGTGTTCCACAGCACGCGGGTGCACATCGGTCGAGACTATCCTGAATTCGCTTGTGTCATAGCGATTACCGCCCGGGCCACCGTGACGGCACGGTCGGCCCCGTCATCCCGTCGGGTCACCGCGATACCCGGGATGGGCGATGGCCACCCGATGGCCGACTAGGACCCGCAGGCAGGCCTGCACCTCATCTGGGCGCCCGTCGAGATCGCCCGCGCGGATGGCCGCGGCGAGGGCCGCCTCGTCGGCGAAGCCCAACGCGGCGAGGGCGGCCTCCGGACCGGCGGCGGTGTCATCGCGCAGCTCGCGTTCCACCATCCGCAGGGCGTTGGCCGCCACCAGGGCGTGGAAATTGACCGCACCGGTGGTGTTGGCGCGCACCTCGCCCTCCAGGAATTCCGCGACGGCGGTGACGAGTTCGGCGGCGGTGGGCCGCCCGTGCGGCTCGCTCACCGGGCACTCTCCAGAAGGTCGAGGATGTCCCACTCGTTCTCACAGACCCGTCGGCCGATGGTCGCCAACTCCACCGACCGCGTCTCGCCGGACAGGTGCCGCTCAGCCTGGACCCGGCAGATCACCCCCCACTTGAGGGTGGCCAGCACCAGCCACCAATGCAGGGCGTCGCGGTCGACTCTCTGGCCGCCGGCCCGTTCGTAGGCCGCGACGAACTCCTCGATACCGCCCAGCCCGCCGGCCGCCAACTCCGCCGGGGCGCCGAAACGCCAGGCCCGGACGCAGAACCAGGCAAGGTCTTCGTAAATCTCGCCGATGTGGACCAGCTCCCAATCGAGTACGGCCGCCAGCGTGCAGCCGTCGACGATGAGGTTGCCCATCCGGAAGTCGCCGTGGACCAACCGGTGCGCGGACGGCGCCGGCCGGTGGGCGGACAGCCACCGCAAGGCCCACTCGAACGTGGCGGTGGTGTCACCGATGTCGTCGAGCCGCTGCCGCCACTCGGCGAGCTGGTCCTGCGGCGCCAGGCCCGGCACGTCGGTCCGGGCCCGGTGGATGGCAGCCAGCGCCTCGGCGCACCGGGTCAGCAGATGCGCCCGTCCGGGCCCGTCGAGCCGGCGCTGGATCTTCCGGACGATGGTCTCTCCCGCGATCTCATCGCAGATCAGGAAGGCATTGCCCAGCGGCACAGGGGAATCGGAGGCGATCAGGATGTGCGGAACCGGGGTGCCGGCCTCGGCGGCGACGGACTGGGCCGCCGCCTCGAGTTCCATACCGGCGAAGTGCCCATCCTCGTCGACGGGCGCGGTGCGCAGGATCAGGCCCCGCCTCCGGGTCCCGCTCACCGCCTCGAAGGCGTACGTGGTCCGGCTGGCACCCCCGGTCAGCGGCCGCAGGTTCTGTACCGCCACATCGTCACCGAGCAGCGGCGCCAGCAGTGCCGCCAGTGCCTCGTTCACCCGCGGCCGAACTTGAACATCCGCTGGGCGACCCGGCGCATCTGGATCTCCTCGGCGCCCTCGGTGATCCGGTAGCGGCGGTGGTGGCGGTAGATGTGTTCGAAGGGCTCATGCCGGCTGTAGCCGATGCCACCGTGGATCTGCATGGCCCGGTCGGCGGCCTCGCACACCAACCGGTTGGCCCGGTAGTTGGCCATCGAGACCTTGTCGGACACCTGGAGATGATGATTGCGGTCCAACTCCCAGGCCGCGTAGTACACCAGCAGGCGCACCATCTGGGCCTCGGTCTGCAATTCGACCAGCGGCCACTGGACGGCCTGGTTGACCGCCAGGGGCTTGCCGAAGGTGACTCGCTCCCGTGCGTAGTCGACGGCGCGGTCGATGCAGTACTGGGCGGCGCCCAGGCTGCTGGCGGCCTGCCGAATCCTGTTCTCGTGCAAAAAGGTCTGGGCGACCTCCAGGCCGTGGTCCACCTCGCCGAGGACGGCGTCGGCGGGGATCCGGACATCGCGCAACACCACTTCGCCGTGGTCGCTGGGCATGTTGAACGTCCACCAGTAGTAGGGCACCTCGAAACCCTCAGCGTTGCAGGGCACCAGGAAGGCGGTGATCCCCAGTGCCTGGCCGGGTTCGCCTGAGGTGCGGGCGAACACCAGATCGTGGGTGGCCCGGTGCACGCCGGTGTTCCAGCGTTTCGAGCCGTTGATCACCCAGGTCCCGCCGTCGCGTACCGCGGTGGTCTCCAACCAGGTGGCATCGGAGCCGTGGTCGGGTTCGGTCAGGCCGAAGGCCATCGACCTCGCGCCGGTGAACATCGCCTCGATCCATTCGGATTTCTGCGCGTCGGTGCCGAAGCGGTCCATCATGATGACCTGCGGGAAGTTTCCGACGATCGATGACTCGTCCTGCAGGTCGTTGTGCAGGCCGAGGCCCCGGTGCGCCAGGTGTTCCCGGATCACCGCCATATCGAGGTTGGTGCCGTCCCGGCCGCCGAATTTCGAGGGCAGGCCGTAGCGCAGCCAGCCGGCGGCATCGGCGCGCCTACGCATCTCGTCGAGCAGGTCCTCCCATTCCCGGCGCGGTACGCCGCCGTTGTCCAGGTCGGTGCGGGCGAACTCGCGACGGCGGTCGAAGTACTGCATGTGCTCGCGTTCCAGCGGAGCGATCTCCGCATCGATGAACGCATCCATCTCGGCCAGCAAGGGCGGAAGATGTTCGGGCAGAGTGAAATCCATTCAGATCTCCTTCGAGTCGCCGTAGAGGGTCTTCCTCCAGATGGTGGACAGGGTGGTGATGGCGGCGTCGTCGGACAGGCCCCGGGACAGGCTGACGCTGGTGAACCTCTCGAACAGCAGGGCTATCGCCAGCGCGATATGGTCGGCGTCGAGATCGGATGCGTACCCCTGCCGTTGTGCCCGCCGTATCGAGGCGCCGACGATATCGATGCCGAACTGCCTGAATTGGTTCTGCAGCAACGAGAAACGTGGCTCGGTGGCGGCGAGTTGGTCGACGGCGAGCATGATTCCGATATTGGGCCTGAACATCCCCAGGTAGACGCCGACCGCCGAGGCGAAGATATCGCCGCTGTCGGGGAGCCTCGGAAGGTCGACCACCTCGCTCAGGAAGGATTCGGCCAGGGCGGCCAGCAGATCCTCCTTATCGGCGAAATAGCGGTAGAAGACGGCCGGGGATTTACCGGCCGCGGCGGTGATATCGGCGAGGGTGGTGCCGTGGAAGCCGCGCTCGGCGAACAGCGTTCGGGCCGCGTCCTCGATGGCCTGGCGGGTCTGCAGACCCTTGGTGCTCAGCAGCCTGGCGGCGGCCTCAGTCATGGATCCGGTCGCCGGCGCGCAGCAGGGCACTGGGCAACGGATGCCCGATGAGGCACTGTGCCACCCGGGCCGCCTCGATGGCCCCGTGGAGGTCGACGTCCACGCCGACACCGCTGTCGCGCAGCAGGTACACCAGATCCTCAGTGGCGATATTGCCGCTCGCGCCGGGGGCGAACGGACAGCCCCCCAGCCCGCCGACCGACGAGTCCAGCCTGCGTACTCCTGCCGTCACCGCGGCCCACGCGCTCGCCAGCCCGGCACCCCGGGTGTTGTGGAAGTGCGCACCCAACGGCCGATCGCCGATGCGTGGGGCGACCCGTTCCACCAGGGCACTGACCCGGCCGGGGGTGGCGGTACCGATGGTGTCGGCGATGGCGATCCGATCGGCGCCGTGGTCGCAGGCGGCGTCGACGACGTCGAGGACGCGCTGCGCCGGGGTGGGGCCGTCGAACGGGCAGTCCCAGGCCGTGGAGATGATGACCTCCACGGCCACCCCGGCATCGTGGGCGATCGCCACGATATCGGCGATCTGCGCGCTGGCCTGGGCACTGCTGCGTCCGACATTGGCCTGGCTGTGGCCGTCGGCGGCGGACACCACGTACTCCACCGACCGGAAGCCGGCGGCGATGGCCCGGTGCACCCCGTTCGGGCTCGCGACCAGTGCGGAGAATTCGATCTCGGGATAGTCGGCCAGCGCAGCCGCCAGTTCGGGGGCGTCGGCCAGCGCCGGCACCTTCGACGGTGAGACGAAGGCGGTGGCCTCCACCTCGCGCACCCCGGTGGCGGCGATGGCCGCGAGCAGGTCGAGCTTGGCCGACAGCGGGATCGGGGCCTCGATCTGCAGGCCGTCGCGCAGGGCGACCTCACGGATGGTGACGTGGGTGTTCACAGGACTCCTCGGCTGGTGAGTGTGGCGATCTCCTCGGGGTTCAGACCCAGCAGCTCGCCGTAGATCTCATCGTTGTGCTGTCCCGGCCGCGCCGGACCGGCGCTGCGCACCCCACCCGGGGTGTCGGTGAGCACCGGGACGACGCCGGGGCCCAGGACCGTCCGGCCGGCGCCCTCGTCATAGTGCTCGACGAGCATGCCGCGGGCCTGGAACTGCGGATCGCGGACCACCTCGGCGACGGTGTTGATCGGCCCAGCGATCACCCCGGCGGCACTGAGCTTTTCGATGATGTCCTCGGGTTGGCGCTGCGCGGCCCATTCCGCGATGAGAGCGTCGAGTTGATCCTGGTTGCGTCCACGCGCCCCGTGGTCGGCGAACAGGGGGTCGGAGGCGAGGTCGGACCGGCCCATCGCGTCGCACAGCCGGCGGAACACGGTGTCCTGGTTGGCCGCGATCACCACCCAGCTGCCGTCGGCACTCTGGTAGATGTTCGACGGGGCGATGCCGTCAAGGCGGGTGCCGGAGGGGCCGCGCACCACGCCCCCGGCGTCGTAATCGGGGATGGTGGACTCCTGGACGGCCAGGCAGGCCTCGGTGAGCGCGGTGTCGACAATCTGGCCCTGCCCGGTCACGGTGCGCCGGTACAGCGCGGCCAGTGCGCCCTGGGCGGCGAACATGCCGGCCAGGGTGTCACCGAGAGACAGAGCCAGCCGGGGTGGCGGTCCGCCCGGGAAGCCGTTCATATGCCGTAACCCGGAGACCGCCTCGGCCACCGACGCGTAGCCGGCTTTGCCGGCGTCCGGGCCGGTCTGTCCATATCCTGATATCCGCACCAGAATGATCCCCGGATTGCGTTGCCGCAGAACGTCATAGCCGAGGTTCCACTTTTCCAGCGTGCCGGGCCGGAAATTCTCGACGATGATGTCGGAGCGCTCGGCAAGATCCAGGAAGAGGTCGCGTCCACTCGGCTCACGCAGGTTCAGGGTGATCGCCTTCTTGTTCCGGGCGTGCACGGTCCAGAAGAAGTGGTGGCCGTCGACCTCGGCTTGGCCCCAGGTGCGCAGCGGATCGGGGGAGCCGGGAGGTTCGATCTTGATGACCTCCGCCCCCATGTCGCCGAGCAACCGGCCGGCGAACGGCCCGGAGATGAGCGTGCCCACCTCGAGGACCCGGATGCCGTCCAGTGCGCCGCGCCCGGTCATGACGCAACTCCGGAAAGCCCGCGCTGAGTCAGCCAATCGGTGATGATGCCGACCGCCTGTGCCAGCGGCTCGCGCTGGTCGGGTCCGGAGTAGTAGTGGTTGGCGTCGGCGATTTCGTGCATCTCCTTGTCCGGGTGCCCGATGGCGTCGAAAAGCCGCCGGGTATGGCTGGGGGTACAGGCGTCGTCGGCGAGGTTGCCGATCACCAGGGTGGGCACCGCGATAGCGCGCCCACAGACCACCCCGTCCGCGGGCGCGTCGTCATAACTCCACTGCGACAACCAACTTCGCAGCGAACAGAACCGGGCCAGTCCGATCGGTGAGTGGTTGACCACCCGCGGGTCGCCGAGATAACAGGTGCCGGGTGTGCGGTCGTTGGGGTCCACCGTCGGGTCCAGCCAGCGCGGGTCGGCCATCGTCCCGTGCACGACGAAGCAGTGCTCCTCCTCGCCGTGGCCCGTCGCCTGCAGTTCGGCCAGTTTCTCCTTGACCCATATGGTGATCCGTCGGTTGCGGTCGATTTGGGCTCGACGGTAGCGATCGAGGAACTCGGCGGTGTACGGCGGCTGATTGGGGTTGTCCGGGTTGTAGAGGTCCAATTCGGGGTCGTGTCGGGACGGGTTGGACTCGTCGAGGATCGACGCGTCGAGCCATTCGGTCAGCGTGCCGTGCCGGCTGACGTGGGCGGCCAGCAGCAGGACGGCGTCGGCGGGGATCAGATCCGTCGTCGCGCGTTGGGCCTGCTGCTGGTAGAACAGCGACAGCGACCCGCCACCGCTCCAGCCCGCCAGCACGACCGTGTGGTAGCCGAGCCGGCTCTTGGCATCCTTGACGACCTCCCCGAGATCCTCGACCACCTTCTCCATCAGCAGGGCTGAGTCGGTGCCCCGGAACCGACTGCCCGCGTAGATCACGTGGTGGCCGGCGCGGGCCAGGGCGCTAACCATCGGCAGGTAGGCGCCGCCGCCGATCGGGTGCATGAACACCAGCACAGTGTCGCTCGGAGACTCCGGCTTGAGGTGGTGGCACTCCAGGACGACGATCTCGGCGAGTCCGCCGTAAACGTCCCTGACCCCCGAATCATTCTGGAAGGCAACCAGATAGGGGAATCGCTCGTATGTCACCCGTGCTGCCCCAGATCAGCCGCGAGCACCTCCGCCGACGGGACCAGCCGCTTGCGGGTGTCGACGGCGATGACCTTCCAATCCACCGAAGTGAAATCGTCGAATTTGCGCCGGGCCCGCTCGCGGGCCTTCTCCGGTGCGCCGTGATGAACGCCCTGCGGTGCATGGCTGATCAAACCGGGCGGCATCGGAATGCCGTAGAGCGAGCCGCCGTGGAAGAAGGCGATCTCGTCGAAGTCGACATTGCGGTGATACCAGGGGGTGCGTTCGGTCCCCGGCACCATCTCGGCGGGCTTGGGCAGGAAATTGCACACGTAGACCCCGGTGGCCTCCATGAACAGGTGCACCATGGCCGGCAGGTGCACGCTGTCGGAGGTGACGACGTTGTAGTCGTCGATGTTGAAGGTGAAAGCGAAATTGTCGCCGCGCCAGCCTTCGACGTCGATCGGGTTGTGCCGGTAGAACAGCGAGGTCGTCCCGATGCCGTCGACGGGCCGGTGGACCAGTCGCACCTCATACTCTGTGCGCCCGTCATCCTCGAGGGGCGCCGGTTCGGGAATCACCGCCTGGGCAGGGTCGAACGGCCAGTGCCGCCCGAGCGGTCCGGCCGGGGGAGTGCGGAACTCGTCGGTCGCCTCGATCATCAGCCAGGTGCTCGCCGAGTCGGGCAGTTGCCGCCAGGTGCATCCCTTCGGCAGATAGACCCAGTCGCCGGTGCGGTAGGCCAGCGGCCCGAACTCGGTCTCCAGCCGGCCTTCGCCCTGGTGGACGAAGCACAGCAGGTCCCCGTCGATATAGCGGACATGGAGCGGCATGGCCTGGCTGCGGCGGCTCAGCGAGATCCGGCAGTCGGGGTTGGAGAACAGCAGCAGCGGCGATCCGGCGGCATCGGTGGCGTCGGCCGGGGTCAGTGCATCGGCGAGGACGTCGACGGGGCGCAACGGGCCGGTCGCGCGGAATTCGGTGGGGTCGTGTCGCCGGAAGAAGTTCGCGGTCCGCCCGGTGAACCCGCCACGGCCGAGTTCGTCGTCTTTGAGCCCGTTGAGGTCGGCATGCAGGCGTCGCGGAGTGACGCCTTTGCGCAGGTGAACGAAGGATTCCATGGACGCTCCGGGGGCTGGGCGGTCGGAAAACTGAAAGTAACTTTAGTTTTTGTTCGCGGAGGTAACAAGAGTCGGGCACGACTCGATGTCAGGGTATGGATTTCGTAGGCCGTCGGCATCGTGTTTTACTCATCGTTGCAGTCCGACATGCCGCAATAAGAGAAAGCTGGGGTGGATTGGTGAAGTCTGTGTCCGAGAAGGTGCGTGGTTGGTCGCGCCGATTCGCAGTTGCAGCCGTCGCTGCCGCTGCTATGCCGGGCCTAGTGGGCCTGGTCGGCGGTTCGGCCACCGCGGGTGCGTTCTCGCGTCCCGGCCTGCCGGTCGAGTACCTGGATGTGCCGTCGGCCGCGATGGGTAAGACCATCCGAGTGCAGTTCCAGAGCGGTGGCGAGAACTCGCCCAACGTCTGGCTGCTCGATGGTCTGCGCGCCCAGGATGATTTCAACGGCTGGGATATCAACACCCAGGCGTTCGAGTGGTACTACGAATCAGGCCTGTCGATCTCCATGCCGGTGGGCGGGCAGTCCAGCTTCTACGCGGACTGGTACAAGCCTGCGTGCGGTAAGACCGGTTGCACCACCTACAAGTGGGAGACCTTCCTGACGCAGGAGGCGCCGGCCTGGCTGGCGGCCAACCGTCAGGTCAAGCCCACCGGCAGCGCGGCGATCGGCCTGTCGATGGCCGGTTCGGCATCGCTGACCCTGGCTGTCTGGCATCCGCAGCAGTTCATCTACGCCGGCTCGATGTCAGGCTTCCTGAACCCCTCCGAGGGCTGGTGGCCGGGTCTGATCAACGTCTCCATGGGTGACGCGGGCGGCTACAAGTCCGCCGACATGTGGGGTCCGTCCAGCGACCCGGCGTGGAAGCGTAACGACCCGATGGAGCAGATCCCGCGGTTGGTGGCCAACAACACCCGGATCTGGATCTACTGCGGCAACGGCCAGCCCAACGAGCTCGGCGGCGGCGATGTGCCGGCGACCTTCCTGGAGGGCCTGACCATCCGTACCAACCGCACGTTCAAGGACAACTACCTGGCTGCGGGTGGCAAAAACGGAGTGTTCAACTTCCCGGACAACGGCACGCACAACTGGGCGTACTGGGGTCGTGAGCTTCAGGCGATGAAGCCCGACCTGCAGCGCGTTCTGGGTGCAACCCCCACTCAGGGCAGCTAACACCCGAGTCGAAAAAGCGGGCCGTCGGCGGTA
>LFFF01000020.1 GCA_001510415.1 Actinobacteria bacterium casp-actino6
GCCGCCCCCGCCACCCCCGCCCGGTGTCCCGATGGACAGCTGGCGTCGTGAAATCGCACCGCATACAGTGTTTTTCACCAACCTCGGGATGCTTGGCATGAATGTGGGCCTGAACACCCGGGTGATTGATCAGATCGGTCTGGCCAACCCCATCGCCGCGCACACCGCCAGGCTTGACGACGGCCGGATCGGCCACGACAAGAACCTCTTCCCGGACTGGGCGGTCGCCGAGGGGCCCTGGCTCAAGGAACGCCCCTGGATTCCGCAGTACCTCGACGAAGGCTGGATCGAGCAGGCCGGAGTCGCACTGACCTGCCCGCAGACCGAGGAGATGCTGAAGTCCATCCGGGATCCGATGACCCGCCCGCGTTTCATCGGCAATGTCAATCGGGCGCTGGAGTTCACCCGCTACCGGATCGACCGGGTACCCGAATATGACCTGCTGCGTTGCGGACTGGACAAGCCTCCGTCTGACTCTCCGCCGTATACCGGGCTCCCGGCGACCGGGCCTTAGGCTCGGCTGAGATCGCCGGCGACGGCGGAAGCACCCGCCCCCTGCCAATCGACGGCCGACGCTCCGGGCACGGCGCGTATCGGGACCAATCCCGGAGTCACCCCACCATCGGTGTGATTCACTACGTGGCGACGAGTCTTCGGGATAACTCTCGAGATAAGCGCGGTGAGGCGGGTAGAGATGAATGTGGGCGGCATGAAACTGTTCCGAGCCCTGGGCGCGGCGGTCCTGGCACTCGGTGTCTGGGGTGGGACCATCCCGAACGCCCCGACCGCCTCGGCCGCCGGCGTCGAGTATCTGATGGTGCCCTCCACCGCGATGGGTCGGGACATCCCGGTGGCCTTCCAGGGCGGCGGTCCGCGCGCCGTGGTGCTGCTGGACGCCTTCAACGCCGCTCCGGAAGTCAGCAACTGGGTGACGGCGGGCAACGCGATGAGCACCCTGGCCGGCAGCGGCTTTTCGGTCGCGGCCCCTGCCGGTGGCGCCTACAGCATGTACACCAATTGGGAGTTGGACGGCAGCAAACAGTGGGAGACCTTCCTTGCTGACGAGTTGCCGAACTGGCTGGCCGCCAACAAGGGTCTGGCCCCCAGTCGGCACGCGATCGTGGGCGCCGCCCAGGGCGGTACTGCCGCTTTGACCCTGGCCGCCTTCCGCCCGGATCGCTACAGCTACGCGGGTTCGCTGTCGGGATTCCTGACTCCCTCCAATACTCAGATGAACGGCATCATCTCCAACGGCATCAACGCCAGCGGCGCCAATATCGACGCGATGTGGGGCGCACCCCAGTTGGGCCGCTGGAAGACCCACGACCCCAACGTCCACGTCGCCCTGCTGGTGCGCAACAACACCCGGATGTGGGTGTTCAGCCCGCAAACGCTGACCTGTAGCGATCCCGCCGCGATGATCGGCGCCTGCGCCGAAGCACAGGGCAGCAACCGCACCTTCTACGCGCACTACCGTTCCACCGGCGGCCGCAACGGACACTTCGACTTCCCGGTCGGCGGCAACCACGACTGGGGTAACTGGGCAGGTCAGTTGGGTGCGATGGTCGGGGACATCTCGGCCGCGATCGGCTGAATCCGACCCGGTGCGCTGATCCGTTAGCCATCTGCAATCGGGCGGTGCCTTGAGCACGTCTGTGTAAGCGGTAGTGTGGGGGCGTGCAACGTCCGGGCCGCGGAGCCTCCAGCAAACCCGCTAGGGGGGTTCGCGGGCCGCTACGGATTCCGGCGCACACAATGTTGCTGGCCGGTGTCATGGCTCCGGCGGCCTGGTTGCTGACGGGGTGCGGTTCCGGCGGGGACCTGATCAGCTCAGTGGCGCTGCCCTCGCAGCAGGCCACCGGTTACGTCGAAGGTGCCGACAGTGTCGACGTTGCGGCCTCGCCGACCGACGACCGGCATTCCGGGACGCTGGAGTTGACCCCGGCGCAGCGCGATTACCTGGACGCCCTGGCCGCCACCGGTGTGCGGATCTCCAACGAGTTGCGGGCGCTGAGCATCGGTTCGTACGTGTGCCAGGCCCGGGCCGCCGGTCAGAGTGACCAGGCGGTGTGGGATTCGGTGGCGCCGATGGTGCGCAGCGATGTGGCCGCGGCCCGCGCCGCATCCCCGCAGGCGCCCCCCGCCCTTGATACCGACGCGGCCGTGGGGCAGTACATCCAAACCGCCAGCCAACGGCTCTGCTGACACATGCCCCCGAAATCGCGGACGAACAAGGCGAATAACCGGCGCAGACGCCATCGGATCCTGGCGCTGGTCGCCGCCGGTGCCGTCGCGGTGGTCGTCGCACTGGTCGTCGCGATCATCGTGATCCTGGTGCGCCGGCCGGAACCCTCGACCACAGCTATCCCGCCAACCGCGCTGCCGCCCACCAGTGCGCCGGCGATCAAGCCACGGCCGGCCTTCCAGGACGCCAGCTGTCCGGATGTCAGCATGATCGCCATCCCGGGCACCTGGGAGTCCTCGCCGACCGACGACCCGCTCAATCCTGTTCAGTTCCCGATCGCGTTGCTGCTCAGCGTGACCCGCCCGATCCAGGAGCAGTTCAGTCCGGAGCGGGTGCAGGTCTACACCGTCCCCTATACCGCCCAGTTCCACAATCCGCTGTCGGCGGACAAACAGATGTCCTACAACGACAGTCGGGCCGAGGGCACCGCCGCCACCGTGCGAGCCATGACTGAGATGAACAACCGTTGTCCGCTGACCAGTTTCGTGATGGTCGGTTTCTCCCAGGGCGCGGTGATCGCCGGCGATCTGGCCAGCGATATCGGCAATGGGCGCGGCCCGGTCGACGAGGATCTGGTGCTCGGCGTGACCCTGATCGCCGATGGCCGCCGCCAGCCCGGGGTCGGCCAGGACATCGGGCCGATCGTGGCAGGTCAGGGCGCTGAGGTGACCCTCAAGGAGGTGCCGGCGCTGTCGGCCCTCGGGCTGACCATGAGCGGTGAGCGGCCAGGTGGTTTCGGCGCGCTGAACAACCGCACCAATCAGATCTGCGCGCCGGGCGACCTGATCTGTTCGGCTCCGCAGTCGGCGTTCAACATCGCGAACCTGCCGAAGACCCTCGACGTGCTCGCCAGCGGAGCCGGCCAGCCGGTGCACGCGATGTACGCCACCCCGGAGTTCTGGAACCTCGACGGGCAGACGGCCACCGTGTGGACGCTGAATTGGGCCCGCGGCCTCATCGAGAACGCCCCGCGCCCGCCGCACGGCTGACCCGGCGAGCGTCCGGCGCGGTGGATTTGGAAATACCCGCTAGAGCGCCTAACATTAAGAAAAAAATAAGACCAAAAAGACGGCCGGATCGCACGCGCCGCGAAATCCTGTCGGCGGGACTGTGGCAGCCCGATTCTCTGTACGATCTGTGAGGCTCGGGTCGGGTACGGCGGACCGGTGGCGCCCAGCGAGGCTGCCGCACCCCAACGAAACGGGGGCCGATATGACTGCGTTCTGACAGGAGAGTGGTATGCCGTTCCATAACCCGTTCATCAAGGACGGACGGATCACCTTCCCCGAAGGCGCCAGCCTGGTGAAGCACGTCGAACGCTGGGCCAAGGTCCGCGGCGACAAACTGGCCTACCGATTCCTCGACTTCTCCACCGAACGCGACGGCATCGCACGCGAACTGCGCTGGAATGAATTCGGTGCCCGCAACCGGGCCATCGGCGCCCGCCTGCAGCAGGTGACCGAACCCGGTGACCGGGTCGCCATCCTGTGCCCGCAGAACCTGGACTATCTCGTCGCCTTCTTCGGCACCCTCTACTCAGGCCGGATCGCGGTACCGCTGTTCGATCCCGCCGAACCGGGCCACGTCGGCCGCCTGCACGCCGTGCTGGATGACTGCCAGCCGTCGGCGATCCTGACCACCACCGAATCCGCGGAGGGGGTCCGCAAGTTCTTCCGGACCCGGCCGGCCAAGGAACGCCCGCGCGTCATTGCCGTCGACGCGGTGCCCGAAGAGGTGGGCGCGACGTGGCAGCACGTCGACACGGTCCTCGAGGACACCATCGCCTATCTGCAGTACACCTCCGGGTCCACCCGCATCCCGACCGGCGTGCAGATCACCCACATCAACCTGGCCACCAACGTGGTCCAGGTCATCGAGGCGCTCGAGGGTGAGGAAGCCGACCGAGGGGTGTCCTGGCTGCCCTTCTTTCACGACATGGGACTGGTCACGGCTCTGCTGCCATCCCTGATCGGCCATTACTTCACCTTCATGACCCCAGCCGCGTTCGTCCGGCGACCGATCCGCTGGATGCGTGAGATCGCCCGCCAGCCCGGTGACACCGGCGGCACCATCTCGGTGGCCCCGAACTTCGCCTTCGACCACGCCGCCGCCCGCGGCCTGCCGAAGGAGGGCGAGGAGCCCCTGGACCTGTCCAACGTCAAGGCGATTCTGAACGGCAGCGAACCGATCTCGGCGGCCACCGTCAAGCGGTTCAATGACGCGTTCGGACCATTCGGTTTCCCGGCCAAGGCGATCAAGCCGTCCTACGGTCTGGCCGAGGCCACGCTGTTCGTCTCGACGACACCGTCATCGGAGGAGCCGACGATCCTCTCGGTGGATCGCGACGAACTCAACGCCGGCAGGTTCGTGCCGGTGCCCGACGACTCGCCGAAGGCCGTCGCCCAGGCCGGGGCGGGCAAGGTCGGCGTCGGCGAATGGGCGGCGATCGTCGACCTCGAATCCGCCGGTGAGGTGCCCGACGGCCAGATCGGTGAGATCTGGATCAGCGGGCAGAACATGGGAACCGGCTACTGGAACAAGCCCGAGAAATCCATCGAGACCTTCCACAACATCCTCAAGTCGCGCACCACCCCGTCGCACGCCGAGGGCGCCGAGGACGACGCCACCTGGGTCCGCACCGGGGACCTGGGTGCCTACTACGACGGCGAGCTCTTCATCACCGGCCGGACCAAGGATCTGGTGATCATCGACGGGCGCAACCATTACCCGCAGGATCTTGAATTCTCCGCGCAGGAGGCCAGCAAGGCGGTGCGGACCGGTTTCGCCGCGGCATTCTCGGTGCCGGCCAACCAGTTGCCCGACGAGGTTTTCGCCGACGCCCACGCCGGTCTCAAGCGCGATCCCAGTGATACCTCCGAGCAGCTGGTGATCGTGGCCGAGCGTGCCGCCGGCTCGAACAAGATGGAGATCAGCCAGGTCGCCGACGCCATCCGCGCCGCGATTGCGGTGCGCCACGGCGTCACGGTCCGCGATGTACTGCTGACCCCGGCAGGTGCGATACCGCGCACCTCGAGCGGCAAGATCGGCCGCCGGGCATGCCGATCGGCCTACCTGGACGGCAGCCTGCGTTCCGGGAAGGTGGCAAACGCCTTCCCCGACGAGGCGCACTGACGCACAGGAGGCTCCATGTCTGAGTCAGATACCCCCGAGAGCACGTCGGACGAGATCACCATCGCGCCCGAGCCGGAACTGGCCGCGCCCCGCACCGACATGTCCGTGCCGGAGATGCGGGCATGGCTGCGTAACTGGGTGGCCAGCGCCACCGGACAGGCGCCGGACGCGATCAACGAGTCGGTCCCGATGGTGGAACTGGGTCTCTCCTCGCGCGACGCCGTGGCGATGGCCACCGATATCGAGGATCTCACCGGCGTCACGCTGACCGCGACGGTCGCCTTCCGGCACCCGACCATCGAGGCGCTGGCGACGGTGATCATCGAAGGTGAGCCGGAACCCGAGGCTGCCGCCGGAGATGACGACTGGACCCGCTCGCACGACGAACCGGAGATCGCGATCGTCGGCCTGGCGACCCGATTCCCGGGCGATATGAACACCCCCGACGAGATGTGGCGGGCGCTGCTGGAGGGCCGCGACGCCATCACTGACCTGCCCGAGGGTCGCTGGTCGGAATTCATGGACGAGCCGCGGCTGGCCGACCGCATCCGTAAGGCCCGCACCCGCGGCGGCTACCTGAAGGACATCAAGGAATTCGACGCCGAGTTCTTCGCGCTGTCGAAGATGGAAGCCGACAATATCGACCCGCAGCAGCGGATGGCACTCGAGCTCACCTGGGAGGCGCTGGAGAACGCGCGCATTCCGGCTTCCGCCCTGCGCGGCGAGAGCGTCGGCGTCTTCGTCGGCAGCTCCACCAACGACTACAGCTACCTGGCCATGATGGATCCGCGCACCGCGCACCCCTACGCCATCACCGGCACCGCGAGTTCGATCATCGCCAACCGGGTGTCCTACTTCTACGACTTCCGGGGACCCTCGGTTGCCGTCGATACCGCCTGCTCGTCCTCGTTGGTCGCGGTCCACCAGGGGGTGAAGGCACTGCGCAACGGCGAGGCCGACGTGGTGCTGGCCGGCGGGGTCAATGCCCTTGTCACACCGGCGGTCACGATCGGCTTCGACGAGGTCGGCGGGGTGCTCGCACCGGACGGCCGGATCAAGTCGTTCTCCGCGGACGCCGACGGGTACGCCCGCTCCGAAGGCGGCGGCATGCTGGTGCTCAAACGCCTCGACGACGCCCGCCGCGACGGCGACGAGATCATCGCCGTCATCGCCGGTAGCGCGATCAACCACGACGGCCGGTCAAACGGGATGCTGGCCCCGAACCCGGATGCCCAGGCCGATGTGTTGCGCCGGGCCTACCACGACGCCGGTATCAACCCGCGCACCGTCGACTACATCGAGGCGCACGGCACCGGCACCATCCTCGGCGACCCGATCGAGGCCGACGCGCTGGGCCGCGTCATCGGCCGGGGTCGGTCCGCTGATCAGCCCGCACTGCTGGGTGCGGTCAAGTCCAACGTCGGTCACCTGGAGTCGGCGGCCGGTGCGGCCAGCCTGGCGAAGGTCGCTCTGTCGCTGCGGAACAACAAGATTCCACCGTCGATCAACTACGCCGGGCCCAACCCGTACATCGACTTCGACGGAGTGCACCTCAAGGTCGCCGACACCACCACCGATTGGCCCCGCTACAGCGGCCACGCCATCGCCGGGGTGTCCGGCTTCGGGTTCGGCGGCGCCAACGCGCACCTGGTGCTGCGCGAGGTGCTGCCGGAGGATCTGCTCGAGCCCGAACCGCAGGCCGAACCCGAAGCCGCACAGTCGGATACCTCTGAGGCCGACGCGGTCTATGTCGGCGGCGTGCGGATCGACGAGTACGGCGAGATCCTCCCCGATGACGAACCGGCCGACTTCGACGCGTACGGAGAGGTCACCGGATACGACTCCGATGCCGAGCCCGAGCTTCCCGGCCTCACCGACGAGGCGCTGCGACTGCTGGCAGTCGCACGGGAGGAAATGGCCGCGACGGATTTTGACGATCCACCCAAACTGGTTGTGCCGCTGGCTGTTTCCGGATTCCTGACCTCTCGTAAGAGGGCTACCGCCGCCGAGTTGGCCGACTGGGTCGACAGCCCGGAAGGTCGGTCCTGCTCGCTGGAGTCGATCGGCCGCTCGCTCTCGCGGCGCAACCACGGCCGCTCCCGCGCGGTGGTGATGGCCCACGATCACGATGAGGCGGTCAAGGGCCTGCGGGCGATCGCCGAGGGCAAGGGCAGCCCGCTGGTATTCAGCGCGGACGGACCGGTGAGCAACGGCCCAGTGTGGGTGCTGGCCGGTTTCGGCGCGCAGCACCGCAAGATGGGCAAGAGCCTCTATCTGCGCGACGACGTGTTCGCCGAGTGGATCAACAAGGTCGACAGTCTGATTCAGGATGAGCGCGGGTACTCGATCGTCGAACTGATCCTCGACGACGCGATCGACTACACCGATGAGACCTGCGAATACCCGATCGAAGTGGTGCAGCTGGTCATCTTCGCCATCCAGGTGGCCCTCGGGGAAATGCTCAAGCACCACGGCGCGAAACCCGCCGCGCTGGTGGGGCAGTCACTCGGCGAGGCCGCCGCAGCCTACTTCGCCGGTGGTCTGTCGCTGGCCGACGCCACCCGAACCATCTGCGCCCGTTCGCATCTGATGGGCGAGGGTGAGGCGATGCTGTTCGGCGAGTACATCAGGCTGATGGCACTGGTCGAGTACTCGGCCGACGAGATCACAAGAGTTTTCACGGATTTCCCCGACCTGGAGGTGTGCGTGTACGCCGCCCCCACCCAAACCGTGATCGGCGGGCCACCGGCCCAGGTGGACGCGATCATCGAGCGCTGCGAAGCCGAGGGCAAGTTCGCCCGGAAGTTCCAGACCAAGGGGGCCAGCCACACCACTCAGATGGATCCGCTGCTGGGCGAACTGGCCGCCGAACTGCAGGGTATCGACCCGCAGCCGCTGAGGACCGGCTACTTCTCCACCGTGCACGAGGGTTCCTACATCCGCCCCGGTGAGGTGATCCACGGCGTCGACTACTGGAAGAAGGGCCTGCGACACAGCGTCCATTTCACCCAGGGCATCCGCAATGCCGTGGACAACGGGTACACCACTTTCCTGGAGTTGGCGCCGAACCCGGTCGCGTTGATGCAGGTCGGATTGACCACGGCGGCAGCCGGTTTGCATGACGGGCAGCTCATCGCGACCCTGGCGCGCAAGCAGGACGAGGTCGAATCCATGATCGCGGCGATGGCGCAGCTGTACGTCTACGGCCACGATCTGGACTTCCGCACGCTATTCCAGCCGGCCTCCGGCCCGGAGGATTACGCCGGCATCCCGCCGACCCGGTTCAGGCGCAAGGAGCACTGGCTCAATGCGCGGTTCTCCGCGGACGGCTCCTCGCTCGTCCCCGGCACCCATGTGGCGATGCCGGACGGCCGGCATGTGTGGGAGTACGCCGCCGGCGGTCCGACCGATCTGGCCGCGCTCGTCAACGCCGCTGCGGTGCAGGTGCTTCCGGATGCCACCCTGACCGCCGCCGAGCAGCGCGCCGTGCCCGGCGAGGGTGCCCGGCTGGTCACCACCCTGACCAGGCATCCCGGCGGCGCCTCGGTTCAGGTGCACGCCCGTATTGACGAGTCCTTCACGCTGGTCTACGACGCCATCGTCAGCCGGGGCGGAGCCGCCGGGGGAACCGGATTCCCGCTCGCCGCGGGGGGCGCACTACCGACGGCGGTTGCCACCGGCGTTGCCATGACGGCGGAACCCTTCGCTGCCCAGGCGGTGCCGGCACCGGTCGAGGATGCGGGATCGTTTGTCGCCGCCGGAGCGGCTCCGTCGATTCTCACCGACAATCTCGCCGCGGGAGCCGGAGTCGCGGCGAGCCTGGGCAAGTGGTCACCGGAGTCGGGTGAAACCGTGCATGACCGGTTGTCGACGATCGTCGGCAGTGCGATGGGCTACGAGCCTGAGGACCTGCCGTGGGAGGTGCCGCTGATCGAGCTGGGTCTGGATTCGCTGATGGCGGTGCGGATCAAGAACCGGGTCGAGTACGACTTCGACCTGCCGCCGATCCAGCTGACCGCTGTTCGCGACGCCAACCTCTATGCGGTCGAGAAACTGATCGAGTACGCGATCGAGAATCGCGAGGCGGTCACCGAACTGGCTGAGCACCAGAAGGGGATGACCCCGGAGGAGATTGCGGCCGAGCAGGCCAGGATCGCGGCGGGTGAGATCCCGCCGGAGCTCGCCGAGAAGCTCGCCGCCAAGCACCCGGAGGCGCACGCCGACATCCCGGCGCCGCCGACCGACCCGACGGGACCCGGCATCCCGGCGCCGCCCACCGATCCGTCGGGTCCCGCGGCCGGGGCCGCTGCTTCTGCCGATTCCGCGGCCAGAGCCGCTGCTTCGACTGATTCCGCGGCCGGAGCCGCTGCTAAGGCCCTGACCCAGCAGGCTGTCGTCGATGCCCTCGGTACCGACGTCCCGCCGCGCGAGGCTGCCGAGCGGGTGACCTTCGCGACCTGGGCGATCGTCACCGGCAAGTCCCCGGGCGGCATCTTCAACGACCTGCCGGCCATCGACGGCGATACCGCGGCCAAGATCGCCCAGCGGCTCACCGAACGCTGCGAGGGCACCATCACCGCCGAACAGGTGAGCTCCGCTGCGACCATCGAGGAACTGGCTACCACCGTCCGGGAGCACCTCGAGTCCGGCGAGCTTGACGGCTTCGTCCGCACCATCCGGGCGCCCAAGGAAGGCTCGCACCCGATCCCGGTGTTCGTCTTCCACCCGGCAGGGGGATCGACGGTGGTCTACGAGCCGTTACTCAAGCGGCTGCCGGCCGACACCCCGATGTACGGGCTGGAACGGGTGGACGGCTCGATCGAGGAGCGCGCCGCCGAGTACGTGCCGAAGCTGCTCGAAATCGGCGGAAAGGGTCCGTTCATCCTGGTCGGCTGGTCACTCGGCGGCGTGCTGGCCTACGCCTGCGCGATCGGGCTCACCCAGGCCGGCGCCGAGGTGCCGTTCGTCGGACTCATCGACACCGTGCGCGCGGGTGAGGACATCCCGCAGACCTCCGAGGAGGTGCGGGCCCGCTGGGATCGGTACGCCCTGTTCGCCCAGCGCACCTTCAACGTTGAGATCCCGGAGATTCCCTACGAACAACTCGAGGTTCTCGACGACGCGGGTCAGGTGCAGTTCGTCCTCAACGCAGTCAAAGAGGCCGGGGTCGACATTCCCGGCGGGATCATCGAGCACCAGCGCACGTCTTATCTGGATAATCGCGCTATCGACACCGCCCACATCGAGCCCTACGGCGGGCACGTCACGCTGTACATGGCTGACCGCTACCACGACGACGCCATCATGTTCGAGCCGCGCTACGCCACCCGAAAGCCCGACGGCGGGTGGGGCGAATTCGTCGCCGATCTCGAGGTGGTGCCGATCGGGGGCGAACACATCCAGGCCATCGACGAGCCGTACATTGCCAAGGTGGGCGCCCACCTCAGCGAGGCCATCAACCGGATCCGGAGCGAAGCGACCAAGACTGATCACCAGAACCAGGCCCAGGAGAACCAGGACACGTGACGACCAAGTCCACCGCCGAGTTGCTGGCCGAACTGCGCGAGAAACTCGAACTGGCCCAGGAACCCGGCGGTGAGGCCGCCGCCGCCAAACGCGATAAGCGGGGTATTCCCAGCGCCCGGGCCCGCATCCAGGAACTGGTCGATCCGGGCAGCTTCCTGGAGATCGGTGCGCTGGCCCGCACGCCGGGGGACCCGAATGCGCTCTACGGCGACGGGGTGGTCTGCGGCCACGGCACCATCAACGGCCGCCCGGTCGGTGTCTTCTCCCACGACCAGACCGTTTTCGGCGGATCGGTCGGCGAGATGTTCGGCCGCAAGGTGGCCAAGCTGATGGAATGGGTGGCGATGATCGGATGTCCGATCATCGGCATCAACGACTCCGGCGGAGCCCGCATCCAGGACGCCGTGACCTCGCTGGCCTGGTACGCCGAACTCGGCCGACGGCATGAACTGCTCTCCGGCATCGTGCCGCAGATCTCGATCATCCTCGGCAAATGCGCCGGCGGCGCGGTCTACTCGCCCATCCAAACCGACCTGGTGGTCGCCGTCCGCGACCAGGGCTACATGTTCGTCACGGGGCCCGACGTCATCAAGGATGTCACCGGCGAGGAGGTCAGCCTCGACGAACTCGGCGGCGCCGACTACCAGGCCCGCTACGGCAACATCCATCAGGTGGTCGACTCGGAGAAGGCGGCCTTCGCCTATGTGCGCGAGTTCCTGGACTTCCTGCCGCCCAACACCTTTGACGACACACCGGTGGTCAACCCCGGACTGGAGCCGGAGGTGACCCCGCATGACCTCGAACTGGACAGCATCGTGCCGGACGCCGACAACACGGCCTACGACATGCACGAGATCCTGATCCGGATCTTTGATGACGGCGACTTCCTCGATGTCGCCGCACAGGCGGGCCAGGCCATCATCACCGGCTTCGCCCGGGTCGACGGCCGGCCGGTCGGTGTGGTGGCGAACCAGCCGATGCACATGTCGGGCGCGATCGACAACGAGGCCTCCGACAAGGCGGCCCGCTTCGTTCGATTCTGCGACTCCTTCAACACCCCATTGGTTTTCGTCGTCGACACCCCCGGTTTCCTACCCGGTGTGGAACAGGAGAAGAACGGAATCATCAAGCGCGGCGGGCGATTCCTCTACGCCGTCGTCGAGGCAGACGTGCCGAAGGTGACGCTGACCATCCGAAAGTCCTACGGCGGGGCCTATGCCGTAATGGGCTCCAAGCAGCTCACCGCTGATCTGAATTTCGCCTGGCCCACCGCCCGCATCGCGGTCATCGGGGCCGACGGCGCGGCCCAACTTCTGGTCAAGCGTTTCCCGGATCCCACCGCCCCCGAGGTGCAGAAGATCCGCGCCGATTTCATCGAGGGTTACAACCTCAACATGGCCATCCCCTACATCGCCGCCGAGCGCGGATTCATCGACGCCGTCATCGAGCCGCACCAAACCCGGCTGCTGCTGCGCAAGTCGATGAGATTGTTGCGGGACAAGCAGATTCAGCGCGCCCAGCGCAAGCACGGCCTGATCCCGATCTGATGTCCGCTGATCCGGAGGCCACCGCCGCGCCCAGGCTCTACATCTTCCCGCACACCGGCGGGTCGGCCGACTTCTATGTGCCGTTCGCCAAGGCGTTCACCGGCGGCACGAAATGTGTGGCGGTGCAGTACCCCGGTAAGCGCGCCGGTAAGGACCTGTCGCAGTACACCAGCATCCCCGATCTGGCTGATCGGCTCTGCGCGATGCTCAAGCCCGCCGAGGCGCCGGCCGGCCCGGTGGCGTTCTTCGGGCACAGCATGGGCGCCCTGCTGGCCTTCGAGGTGGCCCTGCGTTTCGAACAGGCCGGCAATCCCATCGCCGCGCTGTTCGTCTCGGCGAGTGCCGCCCCGGGTCTGTGGCCCCGACGTGCTGAGCTGGCGGGTTCGGATCAACAACTGCTGAGCCTGATCAGCGATGTCACCGGAGTCAACCCGGAGTTCCTCAACAACGACCAGTTCGCCGCAACCCTGCTGCCGACACTGCGTGGTCTCAAGGCCGTGGCGGCCTATGACCGCGAGCCCGAGGCGGTGGTCTCCTGCCCGATCCACGCGCTGATAGCCGAGGATGATGAATTGGCCACCGCCGAGTCGGCGAACCCGTGGGGGCAGCGCACCACCGCGCAGTTCGACCTCACGGTGTTCACCGGGGACCACTTCTACATCAACACCAATCTGCCTGAGTTGTCCCATTGGGTGGAGGAACGGATCCCCCGGGGATGAGCAGGTCAGGTAAAGGTCTGTTTGCTGGCCAATCTCACAGTTAGACGTATAGCGGTTGTGAGCACAGTCACAAGCGGTCGCTGGGGCCTGGCTTGGGACCCCAGCACCTGTTTGCTGTCCTGGGAATCCCCGGTTCTGCCTGGTATATTTACACCTGTCACGCGCATGGGTCGGGGGACAGTGACGTTCATCCGGCCAGCCGGGTTTGATCAGACCGCCACGCGTGACGCCTCGCCTAACTACCCGTGACCCGGGGGCGAGTCCTGTCGTAGTTGTCACAGGTGTCCTCGTCGGGACCCTCGACTCAGCCCTGAGCAGAATGAGGAAAAGTGCACAGATCGCGCAATTCGCGGGTAGCGAGCACAAGCGCGACGTGTGCTTTTCCGGGCCGTAGCTTCATGTTCATTGCTAATCACCTCAGCGTCAGAAGTTGGGACATGGTCACCATCCGGTGCCATCCAATGCTTGACGGCCGTGTGAGTAACCAGAGAAACCGAAGAGGTATTTCCCCATGCTGAACACCGCGATGACACTTCCCGCCCTGCTGCGCCACCAGGCCACCACCCAGGGTGACACCACGGCTTTCACCTTCATGGACGGCGCTGTGCTGGGCACGGGCCACCCCGAGAGCCTGACCTGGAATCAGTTGTACCGGCGGGTGTTGTCACTGGCCGAGGAACTGCGCCGGACCGCCCGTAAGGGTGACCGGGTGGCGATCCTGGCACCGCAGGGGCTCGACTATGTCGTGGCCTTCTACGCATCACTGCAGGCCGGGCTGATCGCGGTTCCGCTGTCGGTGCCGATGTTCGGTGTGCACGATCAGCGAGCGGAGTCCGCGCTGGCCGACAGCGCACCGTCGGTCCTGCTGACCACCTCCGCGGCCGTGGCCGATGTCAACAAGTACGCCGTCCCGCACGGCGGCCGGCCCGCTCCCACCGTGATCGAGGTCGACATCATCGACGTCGACGCCACCCGGGCACTCGACGAGACCGACGACTCGCGCCACGGCCCCGCCTACCTGCAGTACACCTCGGGTTCGACCCGCTCGGCGGCCGGTGTGATCGTCTCGCACCGGAACGTGACCAGCAATATCGAGCAGGTCGTCGGCGACTACTTCAGCGAGTTCGGTGGCACGGTGCCCGATGAGACCTCGGTCGTGTCGTGGCTGCCCTTCTTCCACGACCTGGGCCTCATCATGGGTGTGTGCTCACCGCTGGTGACCGGCTGCGACGCGGTGCTCACCAGCCCGCTGGCGTTCCTGGCCAAGCCCGCAAGCTGGATGCAACTGATGGCCCAGAACCCGCTGTGCTTCTCCGGAGCGCCGAACTTCGCCTTCGAACTCGCCGCGCGCCGGACCTCTGACGCCGATATGGAGGGCCTGGACCTCAGTCAGGTGCACGGCATCCTCAGCGGCGCCGAGCGAGTGCACCACGGCACCGTCAAACGGTTCATCGATCGTTTCGCCAAATTCGGTCTCACCGAGAAGGTGATCCGGCCGTCCTACGGTCTGGCCGAGGCCACGCTGTACGTCGCCTCGCCGCCGATCTCGCCGACCGTGCGCACCGCCCGCTTCGACCTGAAGGAACTCGCCGCCGGCGTCGCCGAGCGTTGCGAGGCCGGGCAGGAGAGCGGAACCGAACTGGTCAGCTATGGCCCGCCCAAGGCCTATGAGGTCCGTATCGTCGACCCGGAGACCGGCATCGAGAAGCCGGCCGGCAGCATCGGCGAGATCTGGACCCGCGGCGATAACGTCGCGCTGGGCTACTGGCGCAAGCCGGAGCAGACCACCCGGGTGTTCCGGGCCCGCATCAACAACCCGTCCGAGGGAACCGTGGCGGGGCCGTGGCTGCGCACCGGCGACCTCGGCACGATCTCCGATGGCGAACTGTTCATCATGGGCCGGCTCAAGGATCTGTTGATCGTCGACGGGCGCAACCACTATCCGGAGGACATCGAGGCCACCATCCGTGAGATCACCGGGGGCCGGGTCGCCGCGATCGCGGTCGAGGACGATGCGTCCGAGAATCTGGTCGCCATCGTGGAGCTGAAGCCCGCGCCGCAACTGAGTGCCGTCAAACACGAGGTGGCCGACGCGGTCTGGAAGTTGCACAATCTACGTGTGGATGACTTGGTGCTGGTGTCGCCGGGCTCGATCCCCATCACCACCAGCGGCAAGATCCGCCGCGCATCCTGCGGTGAGCTGTACCGGCAAGGTGAGTTCCAGCGCATGGACGCGATGGATATCGCGGTATGACCTCAGCCGGCAACGATGAGGCAGACCTCCGGCACTGGCTGGTCGACTACCTCGTCACCAATGTCGGCTGCAGCCCGGACCGGATCGATGGCGATCTTCCCTTCAACGAACTCGGCGTCGGGTCACGCGACGGGGTGGTGCTGGCCGGCGAACTGACCGAGTTGTTGCGGCGCGCGGTATCGCCGGTCGACATCTGGCAGAACCCCACGGTCAACAGCCTGGCCTATGCGCTGACGCATCCGGAGCTGGCGGCGGCGCGCGCCCAGGAAAGTGCTCCCGCGACCCTCACCGAACCGATCGCCATCATCGGTGTCGGGTGCCGCCTCCCGGGCGAGGTGAACGGACCCGACGCGCTCTGGGAGATGATGGCTGCGCGCCGTACGGCCGTCACGCCCGTGCCCGACGACCGGTGGGACGCGTTCGACGACGGCTCCCCGCAGACCGCGGCTGCACTGGCGGGCACCACGCGGTGGGGCTCGTTCCTCGGTGACATCGCCGGGTTCGATGCCGACTTCTTCGGCATCGCACCCGGTGAGGCCGACTACATCGACCCGCAGCAGCGGCTGATGCTCGAGGTGACCGTCGAGGCACTCGAACATGCCGGCATCCCGGCCGAGTCGCTACAGCGTTCGCAGACCGGCGTGTTCGTCGGCGCCTGCGTCAGTGAGTACGGATTCCTGGCCTCGCGTGATCTCAGCCAGGTCGACGTGTGGACCGGAACCGGCGGCGCGTTGAGCATCATCGCCAACCGGCTGTCGTACTTCCTCGATCTGCGCGGGCCCTCACTAACCGTCGACACCGCCTGCTCGTCCTCGTTGGTGGCGGTGCACCTGGCCTGCCAGAGCCTGCGTACCGGTCAGTCCGAACTCGCCATCGCCGGCGGGGTCAACCTGCTGCTGTCGCCGGTGGTGACCCGGAGCTTCGACCAGGCCGGCGCTATGTCACCGACCGGCGCCTGCCACGCATTCGACGCCTCGGCCGACGGATTCGTCCGCGGCGAGGGTTGCGGGGTCGCCGTGCTCAAACGGCTCTCCGATGCGCTGCGTGACGGTGACGAGGTACTTGCGGTCGTGCGGGGCTCGGCGGTCAATCAGGACGGCCGGTCCAATGGCCTGATGGCGCCGAACCCGGCCGCTCAGGCCGCTGTGCTGCGGGCCGCCTGCGCCGACGCCGACGTCGAGCCCTCCGATGTCGACTATGTCGAGGCGCACGGCACCGGGACGCTGCTCGGCGACCCCATCGAGGCCCGGGCGCTGGGGGCGGTCTACGGACGGGGCCGACAACCGGAGGCGCCACTGCTCGTCGGTGCCGTCAAGACGAACCTCGGCCACCTCGAGGCCGCCGCAGGCATCGTCGGCCTGATCAAGACCGCTTTGGCGGTGCAGCGCGGCGAGATTCCGCCGAATCAGAGTTTCGACGAGCCCAATCCGCACATCCCGTTCGACGAACTCCGGCTGAAGGTCGTCGACGAGACGACCCGCTGGCCGGCTACCGGACGCTCGCGCCGGGCTGGTGTCTCTGCCTTCGGTTTCGGCGGCACTAATGCGCACGTGGTGCTGGAGCAGGCTTATCCGGCGCCCGCGCGGCTGCCCGTCGCCAAGGCGCCGGTGAGCACCGTTGTGGTGAGCGGAAAGAGTCCCGAACGCCTGGCGGCGACGGCCGCCATGCTCGCCGACTGGATGACCGGGCCTGGGGCCCAGGTCCCACTGGCCGACGTCGCACACACCCTCAATCATCACCGGACCCACCACCCGATGTTCGCCACGGTCTGTGCGGCGGACCGCGACGAGGCGGTGGCCGGGCTGCGGGCACTGGCCGACGGCGAGATCACGGCCGGCCAGATCGCGACCGGGGTGGTCGGTCCGCACCAGGGCGCGTGCGGACCGGGAACCGTCTTCGTCTACTCGGGTCAGGGTTCCCAGTGGGCGGGGATGGGCCGGCAACTGCTCGCTGATGAGCTCACATTCGCCGAAGCCGTCGCGGCCTTGGAGCCGGATTTCGTCGCCGAGGTCGGCTTCTCGCTTTATGAGGTGCTGGCCACCGGGCGGGAACTGACCCGGATCGAGCAGATTCAGCCGGTGCTGGTAGGCGTCCAGTTGGCGCTGACCGCATTGTGGCGTTCCTACGGGGTCGAACCCGATGCGGTGATCGGGCATTCGATGGGTGAGGTCACCGCGGCGGTGGTCGCCGGTGCGCTGACTCCGGCCGACGGCTTCCGCGTCATCGCCCGGCGGTCCCAGCTGATGTCGCAGCACGCCGAGCAAGGTGCGATAGCCCTGCTGGAACTCGACGCGCCCGCCACCGAGGCGCTGATCTCCGACCTTCCGGAGGTGACGGTGGCGGTGTACGCCTCGCCGCGCCAGACCGTCGTGGCCGGGCCCGCCGAGGCCGTCGATACCGTCATCGCCCGGGCCACCCGGCAGAACACGTTCGCCCGCAGGGTCAACGTGGATGTGGCGTCGCATCACGCGATGATGGATCCGATCCTGCCGGAGCTAAGGGAGGCGCTGGCCGACCTGGTTCCGGGATTTCCGGTTATCCCGCTGATCACCACCGTCGAAAATGCCGATGCCACACCACAATTCGATGCCGATCACTGGGTGGCCAACCTGCGTAACCCGGTCCGGTTCAGCCAGGCCATCGCCGCGGCCGGCGCCGATCACTGCACCTTCATCGAGATCAGCCCGCATCCGCTGTTGACCAAGGCGATGTCCGACACCCTCGACGATCCGGAGATCGGCAACACCCACCACCACAGCTTCGGCACGCTGCAGCGCGACACCAACGACACCGTCGCGTTCCATACCGCGCTCAACGCGACCCATACCGCCCGGCCCCCGGTCGGTCCGCACCCGCCGGAACCGCACCCGGCGCTGCCGCCGACGCCGTGGCGCCATACCCGGCATTGGATCGACTTCGCCCCTGCCACTCGGATCGGTCTGCGGCGCAACGGATCCGGGCTAGCGGCATCCGGGGACGGCCCCATCCCGGCCGACTGGCTCTACGAACCAACCTGGCCGACCCGGCCGCTGCCCGAGGATCACAGCGGCAGCGCCGGATCGTGGCTGGTGCTGGGCGACGACGAATTGGCCGACGAACTCGGCCGCGGCCCTCTCGGCTCGGTCGACAACGTGCTCTACGCCCCGAACGGAACCGGGTCTCCGATCGACGTCGCCGCGGCCTACCGGCTGTTCGGTGAAGCGAGACGGATCGCCACGGAGCTGACCGCGCTGCCATCACCACCCAAACTGTTCTTCCTGACCCGCAACGCCCAACCCGTCGCCGACGGCGACCGGGCCAATCCGGTGCATGCCGTGCTCTGGGGGCTGGGCCGCACGCTGGCCCTGGAGCACCCGGAGATCTGGGGCGGTTGCATGGACCTGGATGAGTCCATGCCGGCTGTGCTTGCCGCCCGGCACGTGCGCCGCGAGGCCGCCGCCGGCGACGGTGAGGATCAGGTGGTCTACCGGTCCGGTACCCGGCATGTGCCGAGGCTGGAACCAACGGCCGCAACGGCATCCCCTGGGACGGTCGCCGCGGACGGCAGCCAGTTGGTCATCGGAGCCACCGGCCACATCGGTCCGTATCTGATCCAGCAGCTCGCCGACATGGGTGCGGGAACGATCGTCGCGGTATCGCGCAACCCCGGTCAACGATTGGACGATCTGGGCCGGCGACTCGCCGCAACCGGCACCACGTTGGTTCAGGTGGCCGCGGACGTCACCGACCACACCGCGATGGCCGCGTTGTTCGACCGGTTCGGTGCCGATCTTCCGGCGCTCGACGGCGTCTATCTGGCGGCGTTCGCCGGCGGTCCGGTGACTCTGGCGGAGATGACCGACGACGACGTCAGCAGCATGTTCCGTCCCAAGCTGGACGCGTTGGGCGTGCTGCACGAGCTGTCCATGAAAACGCAAGCCCGGAACTTCGTGCTGTTCTCGTCGATCTCCGGCCTGCTCGGCTCACGGTGGCTTGCGCACTACACGGCCACCAGCGCCTTCCTCGACACCTTCGCCTACGCCCGTCGCGCTATGGGGCTGCCGGCGACTGTGGTGAACTGGGGATTGTGGAAGTCGCTTGCCGACCAGCAGTCCGACGCCGGGGCTGTGATGGCCAATGCCGGGCTTGAGCCGATGCCCGACGAGGCGGCCATCCAGGCTCTGCCGCTGGTGATGGGTGCCGGTGCACCGGTGCGCACCACCGTGGTCGACGCGGACTGGCCGCTACTGGCCGCGGCCTACCGCACCCGCGGCGCGTTGCGCATCGTCGATGACGTGCTGGCCCTTGAGGCTGCCGCCGACGAGTCGGCGCCCGAGAGCGAGCTGCGCAAAGCGCTTCGTGAAAGTGCGCCCGAGGGGCATCGAGAACTGCTGGCCGACCACATCGCCACATTGGCCTCGACGGTGATCGGACTGCCGGCCGGCGAGGCGCTGGACCCCGAGGCGGGATTCTTCCAACTCGGCATGGATTCGCTGATGAGCGTGAAGCTGCAGCGCAGTCTCGGCGCAAGCCTGGGCATCGCGTTGCCGGCGGCGCTGATCTATGAGTATCCGACCATCTCGTCGCTGACCGGTGCACTGTGTGAGCGGATGGGCTATCCACCGGCGGATGACGCCCCGGCCAGCCGGGGCGGCTTGGGCGCGCGCGCTCAGCAACGCGCCCGGGCCCGCCAGGGAGCCCAGGCCGGCAGACGGAAAGGACATGCGGTGTGACCACGGAGAACGCTAACGCAGGCGCGCCGAATGAGTTGCCCCCCAACGCGATTGCGGTCATCGGTATGGCCGGCCGCTTCCCGGGCGCGGATTCGCTGACCCAGTTCTGGGATAACCTGCGCCGCGGCGAGGAATCGGTCACCACGCTGTCCGAGGAGGCGCTCACCGCCGCCGGGGTCAGCGCCAAGACGCTCGCCGATCCCGCCTATGTCCGCCGCGCGGCCATGCTCAACGGGATAGACGAGTTCGACGCCGACTACTTCGGGATCACCCCCTACACCGCGCGGATGATGGACCCGCAGCAGCGGCTGTTCCTGCAGACCTCCTGGCATGCCCTCGAAGACTCCGGATATGACCCCGCCACCTACGACGGAGCGATCGGCGTCTTCGCCAGCAGCACCGCCAGCGGCTACCTGATGGACAATCTGATGTCGCACCGCGACACCAGAAAACTGGTCGGCGAGGGCATCACCGTCGAGATGTTCAACCTGGTCCTGCTCAACGACAAGGATTACCTGGCCACCCGGGTGTCCCACGAGCTGAACCTGCGCGGGCCGAGCCTGTCGGTGCAGACCGCCTGCTCGTCGTCGCTGGTCGCGGTGCACCTGGCATGCCAGAGCCTGCTCGCCGGCGAATGCGATATGGCGCTGACCGGTGCCTCGGCGATTCGGGTGCCGCATCACGTCGGCTACACCTTCGAGCCGGGGGCGATGGTGTCGCCCTCGGGTCACTGCCGGCCGTTCGACGTCCGATCCGACGGCACCATCTTCGGCAGCGGGGTGGCGGCGTTGATCCTCAAACCGTTGCAGGCTGCACTCGATGACGGTGACCGGATCCACGCCGTCATCCGCGGTTCGGCGATCAACAACGACGGTTCGATGAAGATGACGTATGCAGCCCCGGCGGTCGCCGGCCAGGCCGAGGTCATCGCCGAGGCGCAGGCGGTCGCCGATGTCGACCCCTCCACCATCGGATTCGTGGAGACCCACGGCACCGGCACCCCGCTGGGTGACCCGATCGAAATCGAAGCCCTGCGGCAGGCTTTCGAGCTCGCCGAGGCCCCGCGGTCGGGTCCGTGCATCCTGGGCTCGGTGAAGTCCAACATCGGACACCTGGACGCGGCCTCCGGGGTCACCGGCCTGGTCAAGACCATCCTGTGCCTGAAGAACAAGGCCATTCCCCCGACCGTGCACTACACCGCTCCCAATCCCGAACTGCATCTTGAGGACACGCCGTTCGTGGTGGCGAATGACTACACGCCATGGGAATCCGACGCACCGCGCCGGGCCGGGGTCAGCTCCTTCGGCGTCGGCGGCACCAATGTGCACGTCGTCGTCGAGGAGGCACCGCAGCCTTCACGCGCGGCCGGCCCGGACGGCCCGCAGGTGTTGCTGCTGTCCGCCCGAACCGCTGAGACACTCAGCGATGCCAGGGCCGCGCTGTCAGACGAACTCGCCCGTGACGAGCACCTGGGCCTGCCTGACGTCGCCTACACCCTGGCGGGCCGGCGCTTGCACGAGGTCAGGATGGCTGCCGTGGTGGCCGACCGTGCCGACGCATGCGCCGTGCTGGCCGCCGCCGAGCATGAGAACGTCTCGATCGGCCACTACCCGGCGGGCACCGCGGCCGGTGCGGCGCAGGTGGCTTTCCTGTTCCCCGGTCAGGGTGCCCAGCACGTCGGCATGGCACGCGGTCTGTACGACACCGAGTCGGTGTTCCGAGAGAACTTCGACCGGTGCGCCGCTGGCTTCGCCACCGAACTCGGAATCGACCTTAAGGCCGAGGTCCTCGGCACCGGCGAGCAGGAGCCGACCGGGCTCGAGCCCACCAACCTGGCTCAGCCGGCACTATTCGCGGTGGAATACGCGCTGGCGCAACTGGTCATGTCCTTCGGGGTTGCCCCGACGGCGCTGGCCGGACACAGCATCGGCGAACTGGTGGCAGCCACCCTGGCGGGGGTCTTCGACCTGGAGACGGGCATCAGGGTCGTGTCGATGCGGGCACGCCTGATGCATGAGGCACCTCCCGGCTCGATGGTGGCCGTGGCGGCAAGCCCCGACGACATCGCCGCTCACATGAGCGCCGACGTCGACCTGGCCGCCATCAACGAATTCGGCAGTTGCGTGGTTGCCGGGCCTGTGGAGGCCATCCGTGACTTTACCAATCGCTGTGCCGCCGAGGGCATCGTGGCCCGGCGGGTCCGCACCTCGCACGGGTTCCATTCCCAGGCGATGGACACGGTTCTGGAACCCTTCGCCGCATTCCTCTCGGGCCTGACCCTGCAGGCGCCGCGAATCCCGATGCTGTCCAATGTGACCGGCACCTGGATGACTGACGCGGAGGCCACCGATCCGAATCGCTGGGCCCAGCACATCCGATCGACCGTCCGGTTCGCCGACAACGTGCAGACACTGCTCGGCGATGCGCACCGGGTGCTCGTCGAGGTGGGGCCCGGCGGAAGTCTCACGGGCTCGGCGGTGCGGCTTCCCGGCTGGGCCGAGACCCACCGCGCGGTCCGCCTGATGCGCCATCCGGTGCAGACCCGCGATGACCGGGACGCTTTCCTGCTCGCGCTGGGCCAGCTATGGGCCGCCGGAGTCGAGGTCGACTGGACGCGGCTGTACGGTGAGCACCCCCAGCGCGTCACGCTGCCCGGCTATGCCTTTGCGCGCCAGCGGCATTGGATCGAACCCGACACCGCCGCCGTCCGAACGGCCGGCGGGGGCGGCCAGGGCGGCGCCGCGGTCGCCGAGGCCCAACCGGCCAACGGCCAGGGTGGCGCCCCGGTG
>LFFF01000021.1 GCA_001510415.1 Actinobacteria bacterium casp-actino6
GGAGGTCAAAGACGAACTCGAAGTCACGGTGTCGACCGTGGAACTGGCCGAGATGATCGCGGAGTCGCGGTCGGAGGGGTTGCTGGATCCCGAGGAGCACATGCGGCTCTCCCGGGCCCTGCAGGTCCGCAACCGGATCGCCGGTGACGTCTCGGTCCCGCTGGATCGGATCCGCACCGTGCCCACCGCCGGCCCCGGTTCCGGGCCCAGCGTGGCCGATATCGAGCGGGCGCTGGCCGCGACCGGATACTCGCGTTTTCCGGTGGTGGACGGTACCGGTGATTTCGTCGGGTTCGTCCACATCAAGGACACCCTGGACTTGGTCGACGAGCCCGGTGCGGTGGTCAGTGCCGCCGCAGTGCGTTACCTGCCGCGACTACCCGCCACCATGCCGTTACCGGACGCGCTGTCCCGGATGCGCCAGAGCAACAGCCATCTGGCCCTGATGCTCGGGGCCGACGGCGCCGTCTGCGGCATGGTGACGCTGGAGGACCTCGTCGAGGACCTGGTGGGGACGGTCCGCGACGGTATGCACCGTGCCTGAGACGGCGGTACTGGCCCCGTCGCACTGGGTGCCCCGGGCCGAAGCCCACGCGGCTCGGGCGGATGCCTTCACCGCCGCGCACCGGGCGCGGTCCCGGCGCGGCCAGACCCACCCGGTGTGGGATTTCCTGTTCAGCTACTACCGCCTGCGCCCGCGCCAATTGCAGGTCTGGCACCCCGGCTACGGCGCCGTTCTGGGTGGCCCCGAGGCAGCCCCGTACCTGGACCGGTCCGGCTATGTGCCGACAGCCGAGGGGGTGACGGTGGGTTCGGCCTATCGGCGGAGCCGGCTGCCGGCGGTGCGGTTCATCGCCGGCCTGCTCAGATCGACTGCCGCCCGGCCACCGCGGTTCGGTTGTTTCGGGATGCACGAGTGGGCCATGGTCTACCAGGCCCGCGCGGTGCGCCACTCGGCCGTACCGTTGCGACTGGGCGCAACCGCAACCGACGCCGTCGTGGAGTCGATGCCGCTGCGCTGCAGCCATTACGACGCCTTTCGGTTCTTCACCCCGGCAGCGGCGGCCCGCAATGCGGGACGACCCGCCCGGGACTCGCAAAGCCAGTGGGAGCAACCCGGCTGCCTGCATACCAACATGGATTTGTACAAATGGTGTTACAAACTCGGGCCGCTGGTGGAGTCGAGCCTGCTGATGGACTGCCTGGAAGCGGCCGCCGATGCGCGTGAACTGGACATGCGGGCCAGCCCCTACGACCTGCGGGAATACGGTCTAGAACCGATTGCGGTCGAGGAGGCCTCCGGCCGTGCCGAGTACCTGCGGCGTCAAGTCGCGGTCGCGGATCGCGCCGCGCCGCTGCGCGCGGCGCTGTTGGGCCGCTGCGAGCGACTACTGGCCGACTCGGACCATCCGCTCGCATCGGCCGGCCGCGGCGTTTTCGGGCCACCGGTGACCGGCGGATAGGATCAAGCGACTTTCCTTCAGGGAGGAACAATGACGAATCCCGGCAACGATCGGGTGGTCGTGGGCGATCTGCGGGTGGCGCAGAGCCTGTACGACTTCATCACCAATGAGGCCCTGCCCGGCACCGGGGTCGAGCCTGAGCGGTTCTGGTCGGGTGTTGACAAGGTCGTCGCGGACCTCACCCCCCGCAACCGGGAGCTACTGGCCCGCCGCGACGACCTGCAGGCGCAGATCGACCGCTGGCACCGGCAGCGGGTCATCGGTGGTATCGACGCAGGCGAGTACAAGCGGTTCCTGACCGATATCGGCTACCTGCTGCCGGAGCCTGCGGACTTCACCATCGCCACCTCGGGTGTGGACGCCGAGATCACCTCAACCGCCGGTCCCCAACTCGTCGTGCCGATCCTCAACGCCCGGTTCGCACTGAATGCGGCAAACGCCCGCTGGGGATCGCTGTATGACGCCCTGTACGGCACCGACGTGATCAGCGAGGAGGGCGGCGCCGAGAAGGGTTCCGGCTACAACCGGGTTCGCGGCGACAAGGTCATCGCCTACGCGCGACGGTTCCTCGACGACGTGGTTCCGTTGAGTTCTGGCTCCTACAACGCCGTTACCCGGTTCGTGATCGCCGACGGCGAGTTGGAACTCGGGCTGGCCGATGGTGATGTGACCGGTCTGGCTGACCCGGCCCAGTTCGTCGGCTACACCGGTGAGGCGTCCGATCCGGATTCGGTGCTGCTGGTCAACCACGGTCTGCATATCGAGATCCTCATCGACCGCGACTCCCCGATCGGATCCACCGACCCGGCCGGCATCAAAGATGTCGTGCTGGAGTCCGCGGTCACCACGATCATGGATTTCGAGGATTCGGTGGCTGCCGTTGACGCCGAGGACAAGATCCTCGGCTACCGCAACTGGCTGGGCCTGAACACCGGTGATCTCGCCGAGGAGGTCCACAAGGCCGGGACAACCTTTACCCGGGTCCTCAACGGCGACCGTACCTACCTCGGACCGGACGGCTCGGAGTTGACCCTGCCGGGCCGCAGTCTGCTGTTCGTACGCAATGTCGGCCATCTGATGACCAATGACGCCATCGTCGATTCGGACGGCAATGAGATGTTCGAGGGCATCCAGGACGCCCTTTTCACCAGCCTCATCGCGATGCACGGGCTGAGCGGTCAGAACAGCCGCGCCGGTTCGATCTACATCGTCAAGCCCAAGATGCACGGTCCGGAGGAAGTGGCCTTCACCTGCGAGCTGTTCAGCCGGGTAGAGGACGTTCTGGGCTTGCCGCCCAACACCATCAAAGTCGGCATCATGGACGAGGAGCGACGCACCACGCTGAACCTGAAAGCCTGCGTGAAGGCCGCCGAGGACCGAGTGGTGTTCATCAACACCGGGTTCCTCGATCGCACCGGCGATGAAATCCACACTTCGATGGAGGCCGGCCCGATGATCCGCAAGGGGGCGATGAAGACCCAGCCCTGGATCCTGGCCTACGAGGACCAGAACGTCGACGTGGGCTTGGCCGCCGGTTTTTCCGGTCGCGCCCAGATCGGCAAGGGTATGTGGGCGATGACCGACCTGATGGCCGACATGGTGGCCCAGAAGATCGGACAGCCCCGGGCCGGCGCCACCACGGCCTGGGTTCCCTCGCCCACCGCCGCCACCCTGCACGCGATGCACTACCACTACGTCGACGTCTACGCCGTGCACGGCGAACTGGCCGGCCAGACCCGCACCAGCATCGACCAACTGTTGACCATCCCGCTGGCCGACCGCGACCTGGCCTGGTCCCCGGCTGAGATCCACGAGGAGGTCGACAACAACTGCCAGTCCATCCTCGGCTACGTGGTCCGCTGGATCGACGCCGGCGTGGGCTGCTCGAAGGTGCCCGACATCCACGACGTCGCCCTGATGGAGGACCGTGCCACGCTGCGCATCTCCAGCCAACTGCTGGCCAACTGGCTGCGCCACGGGGTGATCACCGAAGACGACGTCAGGACCAGCCTGCGCCGGATGGCGGCGGTGGTCGATGAGCAGAACGCCGGCGATCCCACCTATCGGCCGATGGCCCCCGATCCCGGGGGCAGCATCGCCTTCCAGGCCGCACAGGAACTGATCCTGTCCGGGGCTGAGCAGCCCAGCGGCTATACCGAGCCGATCCTGCACCGGCGCCGCCGCGAGTTGAAAGCCAGCCTGGGACTCTGAGACATGGGCAGGCACAGCATCCCCGAATCCGGCGAACCTTCGGCGGGACCGGCCCAACCGGGCGACTCCGGCCTGCAGGGCCGTCGGCGTCGGGTCGGCGGCCCCCGTCGCGGCGTCAGCGTCGGGGTGATCGCCGCACTGGTCACCGTCGTCGCCCTGGTGGGTGGGGTGATCCTGTGGCGGTTCTTCGGCGATGTCCTGTCCCGGCGTTCCTCGGACGCAGCAGATGCATGCCTGGAGGGGACGGCCAATGTCGCCGTCGTCGCCGACCCCACCATCGCCGACAGTGTCCGGTCGTTCGCGGAGGGTTTCAACCGCGATGTCGATCCGGTGGGTGACACATGCATCGAAGTGACCGTGACACAAGCTGATTCGGATACCGTTCTCCAGGGTCTGACCGCCGACTGGCCAGCTGATCTGGGCGGGCGTCCGGCGGTGTGGATTCCGGCCAGCTCGGTTCAGCCGGCCCGGCTTCAAGCAGCGCTCGGCAAGCAGGTGGTCAGTGATGCCCGTTCGCTGGTCAGCACGCCGGTGGTGCTTGCGGTCCGTCCGCAGGTCAAGAACGCCCTGGCTCAGGACGGGTGGGCTGCGCTACCGGGGCTGCAGACCGACCAGGCAGCGCTGGACACCCGCGATCTGCCTGGCTGGGGTTCGCTGCGGCTGGCACTGCCGACGCTGGGCGGCGCCGACGCCACGTATCTGGCGGCGGAGGCGGTCGCCACCACCTCGGCTCCGCCTGATTCCCCGCCGACCGCGGGTCTCGGCGCGGTGAGCACACTGCTGGCCGGGCAGCCGCGGTTGGCGGATGATACGGCCGACGAAGCCTGGAACACCCTGATCCGGCCCGGCGACGCGGCCGCCGCACCGGTGCACGCTGTGGTCATGACCGAGCAGCAGTTGTTCGCCCGGTCCGCCGCGATGCCCGAGGACGCCGGCGCCGTCGTGTCCTGGCTGCCCTCCGGGCCGGCGGCCCTCGCCGACTACCCCACCGCCCTGCTGTCCGGGCCGTGGCTGGTCGATGAGCAGGTCGCGGCGGCCAGCGAGTTCGCCCGGTTCATGCGGAAGTCGGACCGGCTCGAGGAACTCGTCAAGATCGGCTTCCGGGCCGAGGGCGCCACGGCCAAGAGCAACAACGTGGTCGGCTTCCCCGAGTTGGGCCCGCCACTGCCGGTCGGCGACGACGCGTTGCGCACCGCGATCGCCGGTGCGATCGCACCGGCGGCCGGCGTCGCCACCACGGTGATGCTCAACCAGAACGTGCCCGGCCCGGCCGCGGCGCTGAAGAACCGGATCGAGGCACTGCCGGCCAACGCGGTGGTCGGGTTGTGGACCTTCGACGGATCCGGCAGCGCCACACCGGTTCCCACCGGCCCGCTCGGCGACCAACTGGCCGAACAGCCCCGTTCGGCTGCGCTGGCCGGGGTGTTGGACGGGCTCGCACCGACCGGTGGGGGCGCGGTGTCGTTCACCACACTTCGCCTGGTATACGGTGACGCCGTCGCCAATTATCGCCCGGGACAACCCAATTCGGTCCTGGTCATCACCTCCGGTCCACACACCGACCGAACCCTCGACGGTCCGGGCCTGCAGGATTTCGTCACTTCCGCCGTCGACCCGCAACGGCCGGTGGCGATCAACGTCATCGACATCGGCGAGGACCCAGACCGGCCGATCTGGGAAGCGGTGGCCCAGGCGACCGGCGGAAGCTACCAGAGCGTGCCTGCCGCGGACTCCCCTGACCTGATGGCCGCGATCACCCGACTGCTGGGCTAATCCGCCGGCGAGGTCAGCCGCAGTAGCCGCAGTGCCGACTCGGTGAACGCCTCGGGAACCTCGATCTGCGGGTAGTGGCCGATTCCGGGCAGCCGGATCACTTCGGCGGCCGGACGCAGTTCGCGCAACCCGTCGAGCACCGCGTTAGTCGCCACCGGGTCATCGGACGCCCATAGGAACGACAGCGCTTTGGGCCAGTCCCGAACGGCGCCGTGCCAGCGCGGCGCGCAGTCGACCCGCTCGTTGAGATAGGCGCTTAACAAATGCAGGATGCGTTGCCCGTCCTGACGGGCCAGCAGGGCCCACTGGGCGCTCGCCTCATCTTCGGCCAGCGGGTGGGCGGCGCCGAACAGGGTGGCAAAGCCCCGGACGAACCCGCGCCGGTTGGTCAGCAGCGCGGCCAGTGGTCCCAGCGGCCCGCGCAGGATCTTCTGGATCGGCCGCAGGCTGGCCCGTTCGAGGATGACACTGCCGTTGGTGATCACTGCACGCTGAAGGTCGAAGGACAGTGCCCCGGCCAGGTCGCGGGCCAGCAGTTCGGTGGCCACCGATGTGCCCATATCGTGGGCGATCAGCACCACCGGACCGCCACCGGAGTCCGCAGCCTCGGCCGCGATGACGGACTCGACGATATCGGCCTGTTCCATCAGGCTGTAGCGGTGCGGGCGCGGCTTGTCGGACAGGCCGAAACCCAGGAAATCCAGGGCAATCCAGGCGCGGTCCCCTAGTTGGTCGGTCACCCCGCGGAAATCGTAGGAACTAGAGGGAAACCCGTGCAGGAGCAGGATGCGTGGACCCCGGCCGGCCGACGAGCGTACGAAGACCTGCCCGGCCCGGGTGTCAACCATCCGGCCGCCGGCCTGCCATTGGCGAACGGCAGGTGGCAGCGCCACTGTCATGCGAACGCTTCCACCGGAGGGCAGGAGCACACCAGGTTGCGGTCGCCGTAGGCCCCGTCGATGCGGCGCACCGACGGCCACACCTTGGGCCGGAAGGCCTTGCCCAGCGGGTAGGCGGCCTGCTCGCGGCTGTACGGATGGTCCCACTGCTCGACCAGCAGGCACTCGGCGGTGTGCGGGGCGTTGTGGAGCGGATTGTCCTCGGCCGGCCACTGCCCCGAGCCCACTTTGTCGATCTCGGCGCGGATGGCGATCATGGCCTCGCAGAACGCATCCACCTCTGCCAGGCTCTCGCTCTCGGTGGGCTCCACCATCAGCGTTCCGGCGACCGGGAAGCTCATGGTGGGGGCGTGGAATCCGCAGTCTGCCAGCCGCTTTGCCACATCATCGACGGTGACACCGGTTGCCTTGGTGATGGGTCTCAGATCCAGGATGCACTCGTGGGCCACCATCCCGTTCTCGCCGGTGTAGAGCACCGGGTAGTACTCGTCGAGACGGCGGGCAACGTAATTGGCCGAGGCGATCGCGGCCAGCGTGGCCTTGCGCAGTCCGGCCGCGCCCATCATCCGGATATAGGCCCAGGTGATCGGGAGGATCGACGCCGATCCGTAGGGGGCGGCCGACACCGTCGGGCCGTGCGGCAACTCCGGTGCCAGTGGGTGGCCGGGCAGGTAGGCGGCCAGATGCGCACGGACTGCCACCGGTCCGACGCCCGGGCCGCCGCCGCCGTGCGGGATGCAGAACGTCTTATGCAGATTCAGATGGCTGACGTCGCCGCCGAACTTACCGGGCCTGGCGAGACCGACCAGCGCGTTGAGGTTGGCCCCGTCGACGTAGACCTGACCGCCGGCATCGTGCACGGCCGCGCAGATATCGGCGATGTCATGCTCGTACACACCGTGGGTGGACGGGTAGGTGATCATCAGTGCCGCCAGCGTGTCGGCGTGCTCGACAATCTTGGCGCGCAGTTCATCGAGGTCGACGTCGCCGTTCTCCCGGCAGCCGACCACCACCACCCGCATACCGACCATGGCCGCCGAGGCGGCGTTGGTGCCGTGCGCACTGGACGGGATCAGGCAGATGTCCCGATGCGTCTCTCCGCGCTCGGCGTGGTACCCGCGGATCGCCAGCAGTCCGGCGTACTCGCCCTGTGAACCGGCGTTGGGCTGCAGCGAGATCGCGTCATACCCGGTGATGCCGGTCAGCCACTGGGTCAGATCGCCGATCAGCCGCCGCAGTCCGGCCGCGTCGTCAGCCGGGGCGAACGGGTGCTGGCGGCCGAACTCCGGCCAGGTGATCGACTCCATCTCGGCGGCGGAGTTGAGTTTCATGGTGCATGACCCCAGCGGGATCATGCTGCGGTCCAGGGCGATGTCCTTATCAGACAACTCCCGCAGATAGCGCATCATCGCCGTCTCGGTGCGGTACCGGCTGAAGGCCGGGTGATTCAGGAATCTGCTTGTGCGGAAAGCGATCTCAGGGCCGCTGAAATCCCCGGACGGGCGCGCGCCGAACGCCTCTAGGACCAGGGTCACATGGTCATCGGTGGTGGCCTCGTCACAGGACACCGAGACGTGGTCGACATCCGGGCACCAGACGTTGATACCGCGCTCGCGGGCGGCCTGCTGGATCGAGGAGGCCCGCCCGGGGACATGCGCCAGCACGGTGTCGAAGAAACTGTCGGCCACCACCTGCACGCCGGCCGCACTGAGCCCGGCGGCGACCGCGCGGGCGTGGCCGTGTACCCGCCGGGCGATCGCGGTCAGGCCGTCGGCGCCGTGGTAGCTGGCGTACATGGCGGCCATCACCGCCAGCAGCACCTGGGCGGTGCAGATGTTCGAGGTCGCCTTGTCCCGGCGGATGTGCTGCTCCCGGGTCTGCAGCGACAACCGGAAAGCCGGGGATCCATCGGCGTCGACCGACACCCCGACCAGCCGGCCCGGCAGCTGCCGCGCGTGCTTGGTGTGCACCGCCAGGTAGCCGGCGTGCGGGCCGCCGAAGCCCATCGGCACCCCGAATCGCTGGGTGGTTCCGAACGCCACGTCGGCACCAAGCTCCCCGGGCGGGGTGATCAGAGTGAGCGCCAGCGGGTCGGCGCCGATCGCGACCAGCGCGCCGCGCTCGTGGGCCTGGTCGATGAGAGTCGACCAGTCGCTGACCCGGCCGCTGGCGCCGGGAAGCTGGGCGATCACACCGAAGAACTCGCCGTCGGGCAGGCCGTCCCGCAGGTCGGCGGTGACGATCTCGATACCCAACGGCTCGGCCCGGGTGGCCAGGATCGCGGCGGTCGCGGTGAACACGTCTGAGTCGACGGCCAGCCGGTTGGAGGACCCACGGCAGGCGCGGTGCATCAGGGTCATCGCCTCGGCGGCCGCGGTGCCCTCGTCGAGCATCGAGGCGTTGGCGATATCCAGTGCGGTCAGATCGGAGACCATGGTCTGGAAGTTCAGCAGTGCCTCCAGTCGGCCCTGGCTGATCTCGGGCTGGTACGGGGTGTAGGCGGTGTACCAGGCCGGGTTCTCCAGGATGTTGCGCAGCAACACCGGCGGGGTCAGCGTGTCGTAATAGCCCTGGCCGATCATCGACACCGGCGCGGTACCCGCGTCGGCGAGGTCCCGAAGTTCGGCCAGGGTTTGATGCTCGGTGGCCGGGGCGGGGAGGGTGTCCAGCCCGGGGGCGACACCCCCGCCGTTCGGAACGTCGAGGATCCCGGCTGGCAGCGCCTTGGCCGCGAGGTCGTCCAGGGACCCGACGCCGATGACGGCGAGCATTTTGGCCAGGTCATCGTCATCCGGGCCGATGTGGCGGGCGGCGAAAGCGGATTCGGTCTGATCGGACACTCAGCACTCCTGATTCGGCTGCGGCGTCCTCTCCCTCTGTCGTGGGTGCCTGAGAGATTCAGCGCCGGAACGCCTTTCCCCATGGGCGGGTGACCGGTGGTCACCACTTTCCAGAGGCATCGCGTCCAAGCGCGGTCCGGGGGCCTGAGAGGTTGACGGAGAGGTATTGCTCCTTCGGCGTCCGTGGCTGGCTGCTACGGAACTCTCCCGCGCGAGGTCGATGCAGATCAGAGTCTAGCCGCGATGCGACGCAAAGTCGCACCCGGGAGCACTGGATGGCGCGTCGGCCCTCTCCGCGGAGCTCAGCCGATCTTGCGGTCGCGGGTCTTGCGGCGGGAGGCCAACTCGTCCTCCGGTGCCGAAATCGACTCGCCACCGTCGGCGCGCTCCCCGGGAAAGTCGGCGATGGCTCCGGTGAGTTCGCGCATGGCTCCGCTCACGGCGATGCCGAACACGCCCTGGCCGCCCTGCAGAAGGTCGACGACCTCTTCGGCCGAGGTGCACTCGTAAACGGTGGTGCCGTCGGAGAACAGGGTGATGTTGGCCAGGTCCTGAACTCCGCGCTGGCGCAGATGGTCGACTGCGACACGGATGTTATGCAGCGATATTCCGGTGTCGAGCAGCCGTTTGACGATTTTCAGGACCAGGATGTCCTTGAACGAGTACAGCCGCTGGCTGCCTGAGCCCGCCGCGCCGCGTATCGACGGTACGACCAGTGAGGTGCGCGCCCAGTAGTCGAGCTGGCGGTAGGTGATCCCGGCGATCTGGCAGGCGCTGGGGCCGCGGTAGCCGACGAGCTCGTCGGGCACCGAGTCATCCGGGAACAGTCCGCCCTGGACGGGGGCGCTCACCACCGAGACAGCGGGGGGCGAGTCCTCATAACGGCCGGTGGCGACAGCGAAGTCGAGTTGTTCCTGACGTGGCTCGTCACCCACGGTATTTCCTCTCGCCGTTCCAACCCGCCGCGCGCTGACCGCACCCTGCCCGCAGGTGCTCTGAGCATACGCCTTGCCGACCCACGATCGCGGCTCTGCCGCAACCCAAGTCGCATCCGAAGTATGGCCGCCGTCGTGGTGCCTCCGGCGCATCCGGTTGGCGTGTCGGCGCGGGCATGACCCAGATGAGACGTATCCGTAATCTTGGCAGTCCGACTGGCACTGCGGGGCGCTCAGGTGGCTTTGAAATCATCCGGTGAGATGGTGTCGAGGAACTCCTTGAACTTCTCGACCTCATCCTCGCGGACCGCGCCGCCGGATTCCTCGTCGCTGTCGTCGGGCATCAGCAGGCCGGCCTCCGCGAGGACGGCTTCCTCGACATGGATGGGAACGCCCATTCGCAGTGCGATCGCCACCGAATCCGACGGCCGTGCCGACACCCGGATATCGTTGTCGAAGATCAGGTCGGCGTAGAAGGTGCCTTCCTGCAAGTCGACGATGCGCACTTCCTTGAGCGAATGTCCCAGAGCGCCAATGACATCGCGGAACAGGTCATGGGTGAGCGGCCGGGCCGGTTCCACGCCTTGCTGTTCGAGGATGATCGCGTTTGCCTCGTTCGGCCCGATCCAGATGGGCAGATAGCGGTCGCCGCCTTCTTCGCGCAGCATCAGAACCGGCTGATTGGCGGGCTGTTCTACACGAATCCCGACCACCCGAACCTCGGCCATCCGCAGACCTCCGCCCATTCCTGTACGCCTACGCGGTCACTGCCGAAGTCTAGTCCTCAGCGATCCAGAACGTCGCGCACCGCCGACTTGATCAGAGAGGTATGCAGGGTGATGGCCAGAGCGGCCACCTCGCGGGCCAGGTCGTCGGCGCGATCGCGGGCGCCGGTCCGGCCCGCCTTGCCGACCGGACCTGCGATCTGTGCGACGAGATCGGACTGTCGGTCGGCAGCCGACCGGAAGGCCCGGAGGTGCCGGGGTTCGACGCCGTACTCCCCGAGCGCCGCCGCGCACTGCGCAATCACGACCGAGTGCTCGTCGAACAATCCACCGGGACCGGTGGTGATGATCCCGGCGCGACACAGCGCGGCGATCAGGTCCTCCCCGACCCCGGACCGCGCCAGCAGATCCTCCCGGCTCAGCCTGACCTGTTGCGCGGGTGGGATGTGATCGGACCCGGGATGGGGGTCGACGGTGACGAGCTTCGGTACTGGGTAGGGCGAGCGCCGTTCGGGGAGTTCGCCGTCCGGTTGGGCGTCGAGCTGAGCCTTGATGACCTTCAGCGGCAGGTACTGGTCGCGCTGTGCGGTCAGGATGAACTGCAGTCGGGCGCAGTCATAGGCCGTGAACCGCCGGTATCCCGATGGGCTGCGCTCTGGGGTGACCAGGCCCTCGGCCTCGAGGAACCGGATCTTGGAAATCGTCACGTCCGGGAAGTCCGGCCGCAGCAGGTCCAGTACCGCTCCGATCGACATCCCGGCCGGCGCAGGACTATCGGGGGCGGTCACTAGCTGTCGGCACCACCGTGGCTCTCGGCCGACCGGGGCCCGGTCAGGAATACCAGTCGGAACTTGCCGATCTGCACCTCGTCGCCGTTGGCCAGAGTGGCGGAGTCGACGGGCTCGCGGTTGACGTAGGTGCCGTTGAGGCTTCCCACGTCCACGACCTGGAACTCGTCACCCTCGAGCCGGAATTCGGCGTGCCGACGGCTCACGGTGACGTCGTCGAGGAAGATGTCGGAGTCGGGGTGCCGACCCGCCGAGGTGGTCGGCTGGTCGAGTAGAAACCGGGATCCCGCGTTGGGGCCGCGCTTGACGACCAACAGCGCCGAACCGGCTGGCAGTCCCTCCACCCCGGACACCGCGGTTTCGCCGACCGGGCTGGCAGGGGCGTCGAGATCGTTCAGGAATTCGGCGCGAAAGACCGAGGTGGTCTCCACCGTGACCTCGTCAGAGGACTCATCAGCCCCCGATTGCCGGTCCATCTCCGTCACCCGTTGCTCCTCACTGACTGCCGATTCGAACCCGTCATCGTCTTAGTTGACCGTACCGCTGAGCGGTGGCCGGTGTCGCCATTCACCGCAGGATCGCGTGTTCGGGAGGCACCCTAACAAAATCGAACACCCGGGCCGGAAACTCCCGGGCCCGAATCGCAGCCCGGGCCGTCAGGTCAGGGTTTCCGCATAAGCGGTTGCGTCGAGCAGTGCACCCAAGCCCTGATCGAGGGTATCGGCGTCGGCGCGAAGCTCCAACAGCCAACCCTGCCCGTAGGGATCGGAGTTGATCAGCTGCGGGCTGCCCTCCAACTCCGAGTTCACGGCGACCACGGTCGCTGACATCGGTGCGTACAGGTCCGAAACCGACTTGGTGGACTCCACCTCGCCGAATGAGGCACCGGCGCTGACCTCGGCACCGATCTCGGGAAGCTGGACGTACACGACGTCGCCCAGCGAGGACTGGGCGAAGTCGGTGATGCCCACCCGCACGGTGTCGTCGCCGGTGCGGCGGACCCACTCGTGTTCGACGGTGTAACGAAGGTCGGCGGGGATGTCGCTCACGGTGCTCCTCATTCGGTTACGGGGCCCTGCATTCGGTCTTGTGGGCTGCCTGGCCGGTCACTTCACCGGCTGAGCGTATTGGCGTGGTTTCGGTTGCCGCAACATGGGCATCGCCGGGATGTCAGCGGAGTCTCGGCAGCTCGCGCACCACCAGCCGGGCCTGCAGCAGGTAAAGCACCGCCGACCACAGGTACATGCCGGTACCCCAGATCACGAACGCCCATCCGCACGCTCCCACCGCCCGGCTCCAGCCGGAATCCCACTGCCCCAACAGGATCAGCGGGAAACCGGACATCAGCGCGAACGTCGCGGCCTTGCCGATGTAGGTCACCGGCAGGGCCGTGACGCCGCGGCTCCGTACCGCCGGAAGGGTTGCTGCCAGCAGGGCGTCCCGGCCGAGCAGGCCGGCGACGAGCCACCACGGCACCACGCCGGCCAGGGCTAGGCCCACCGGAACGGCCACCATGTAGATCCGGTCAACCAGCGGATCGAGTAACTCCCCCAGCCGCGACGACTGGTTGGCTACCAGTCGGGCGATCTTGCCGTCGGCCCAGTCCGACACCCCGCTGAACATCAGAATTGCGACGGCCGGGCCGTAGTGGTGCGCAACCAGCAGCAGGTACAGGAATACCGGCACCAGGATCAGACGGATCATGCTGAGGACGTTGGGGATCGTCCATACCCGGCCCTGCATGGTGATGAACCTATCCGGCCGGGGGTCCGGGCCTACCGGAACACCCCCGGCAGGCTCAGCGCTGACATGCTGTCGTCCCGCATCGGGTTGTCGTGCACCATATAAGTCCAGGTCGAGGTGGGTCGTGCCAGCTTGGACAGATCCAGCCCCGGCTCGTCCTCCAACACGTTGGCGGTCTCGAAGGTTTGCTGCGACGCCTCGATGGCGTCCGCGGCCAGATGGGCGAACCCGTCGACGGCCAGTCGGTGAAACTCGTCGAGCGGATTCTGCCGGCCCAGCGCCCGCAGGTGGATGCTCTCCCGGATATCGGAGAGATAGGCCAGGTGATCGGCCCAGCCGCGGTCGAGGTGGTAGAGCATGATGCCGCGGCAGATACGTTCCAGCTCATCTTCGGAGACCGATTCAGCCAGTTCGGCGTACCGGTCGGGCGACAGCTCCTGCAGTTCCTCCCGCGCGGCCGGCGTGCTGAGCAGGGTGTTGCGGCGTTCGACGATGATCGAGCGCTGCTGGGCGATCAGCTGGTTGTAGCGCCAGGTGTTGGCATGCACGTCGAGCAGCCGGCCTTCGGCCACCCGCTGGGCGTGATCGAGCAGCGCGGTTGCCTTGGGGCTGGTGATCCGGCCGGTCTCGTCGCATTCGCTCGGAAGCTTGCCGGAATCGAGGTGAGCCGCGACGACGTCGTCTTCCCAGCTGGAGAAGAACACCGAGGAGCCGGGATCGCCCTGCCGGCCGGTGCGGCCGCGCAACTGGTTGTCCAGCCGCTCGGTGCGGTGCCGGCCGGTGCCGATCACGTGCAATCCGCCGAGTTCGGCGACGGCCTGCTTCTCCTCGGAGTCGTCGGCGGCCTCGGATCCGCCCAGCCGGATATCGGTGCCGCGACCGGCCATCTGGGTCGATACCGTGACCGCGCCGAGCTTCCCGGCCTCGGCGATCACCCGGGCCTCTTCTTCGTCGTTCTTGGCGTTGAGGACCACGGCCGGCACTCCGCGGCGCAGCAGCCGGGCGTGCAGGTCCTCGGACTCGGCAACGTCCTGGGTGCCGACCAGGATGGGCTGGCCGGTGGCGTGCACCTCCGTGATGTGGTCGACGATGCCCTCGTTCTTGGCCCCGGCGGTGATGTAGACCCGGTCCGGTTCATCGACGCGCACATTGGGGGTGTTGGGCGGGATCGGCGAGACACCCAGGGAGTAGAACTGCCGCAGTTGCTCACCGGCGGCCAGCGCGGTGCCGGTCATCCCACACACCGTGGGATAACGGTTGATCAAGGCCTGCACCGTGATGGTGTCGAGCACCTCGCCGGTCTCGGTGGTCTCGATGCCCTCCTTGACTTCTACTGCTGCCTGCAGGCCGTCCGGCCAGCGCTGCAGCGATGCGATCCGGCCCCGGGAGGCGTTGATCAACTGCACGGCACCGTCGCGGACGATGTAGTGCACGTCGCGCTGCAGCAGCACATGCGCGTGCAGGGCGACGTTGACCTCGGTGAGGGTGGTGCCGACATGCTCCTCGGAGTACAGGTCGATCCCCCCGAGTGACCTCTCCAGCTTCTGCGCGCCGGCCTCGGTCAGGTGGACGTTCCGGTTATCGGCGTCGGTCGCGTAGTCCTCCCCCGGGTTCAGCTCGCCGACCAGTCGGACGATCTCGAGTGTGGGCGTCTCGCGGTGCGTGGTGCCGGCCAGCACCAGCGGGACGAGTGCCTCATCGACCAGCACCGAGTCGGCTTCGTCGATCAGCGTGACATCGGGGTTGGGCGACACCAGATCTTCCACATCGGTGACCAGCTGATCGCGCAGCACGTCGAAGCCGATCTCGTTGACGGACGCGTACGTCACCGAGCAGCGGTAGGCGGCCTTGCGTTCCTCGCGGGTGGAGTCGGCGGTGATCCAGCCGACCGTCAGGCCCATCGCCTCGATCAGTGGGCTCATCCACTCGGCGTCGCGGCGGGCCAGGTAGTCATTAATGGTCACCACGTGCACGTTGCGGCCGGCCAGCGCGTACCCGGCCGCGGCGATCGCTCCGGACAGGGTCTTGCCCTCACCGGTGGCCATCTCGATCACGTCGCCGGCCAGCATGCGCAGCGCCCCCAGTAGCTGAACGTCGAACGGCCGCAGTCCGGTGCTGCGCTCAGCGGCCTCCCGGGCGATCGCCAGGAACTGCGGAATATCGGCCGAATCGGCCAGATCGCCCAGGTCCAGCAGTTGCGCTGCTTTGGCCAGCTGCTCGTCGTCGAGGCCCTTGGCCTTATCGTCGAACGCGGCCGCGGCCTCGACCTCGGCCATCGATTGGGCCTCGACCTTATCGGTGGTCGCGCCGAGCAATCGCCAGAATCCGCGGCTCAAGCGGCCCTGACCGGACACGGTGGTCCGGGAACTTTTCGTAGTCTTCGCCACGGGTCAACCGTACCGGCGTCCGGCCCGGTCACCGATGAGGCCGCGGCCGACGCGATTCAGGCCAGGTTCGAACGCCTGGGGTAGGCGACCGTCGGATCGGTCAGGGTGTTCACCACCGCGGGCAGCCCGCTGTCGAAGGCTCGGCGCAACGCCGGCCGCAGCTGCGCCGGGGTGCTGACGAGTTCCCCGTGGCCGCCGAGCGCCCGCACCACCTCGTCGTAGCGGGTTCCGGGCCGCAGGTCGGCCACCACCGAGTAGCCGTACAGCATCTCCATCGGATGTTTCTCCAGCCCCCAGATCCCGTTATTACCGACCACCGAGACGACGTGAACGCCGTGGCGCACCAGGGTGTCCCATTCCATTCCGGAGAACCCGAACGCGCCGTCGCCCTGCAGCAGCACGACCTGGCGCTCCGGGCGGGCCAGTTTCGCGGCCAGGGCGTATCCCGGACCGGATCCCAGGCAGCCGAACGGGCCGCTGTCCAGCCAGGCTCCCGGGGTGTAGCTGTCGATGACCCGTCCGGCGTACGAGCCGAAGTCGCCGGCGTCGATGACGATGATCGCGTCCCGATCCAGCAGCGGCATCAACTCGGCGTACACCCGCATCGGGTGCAACGGGGTGCGGTCGTCGGCCAGTTCGGCGGCTTCAGCCGCGCGAGCCTCGGTCTCGATGGTGCGCAGGCCGCCGATCCAGTCCTCATGGTCGGTCGCGGCGGCGTGCGCGAGTGCGGCCAGAGTGGCGGGCAGGTCCCCATACAGACCGGCAGTCACCGCGCGCGGGTGTTCGCGGTCCGGTTCGCAGCGGTCGGCCACGATCAACTGGGTCTGCGGGCCGAAGACCGCGCCGAAGCCCAGCCGGAAGTCCATCGGAACCCCGATCACCAGCGCGACGTCGGCCTGCGTCAGCGCCGCCGACCGGGCCCGGGAGAACGCCAGGTCCCGATCGGCGCCGACGATTCCGCGCGCCATGCCGTTGGCCAGCACTGGGATGCGCAGCCGCTCCGCCAGGTGCAGCAGCTCGCGCTCGGCGCGACCCCACCACACATTGGTCCCAGCCATGATCACCGGTCGCTGGGCCCCCGCGAGCAGCGCGACCGCGCGGTCCAGCAGGTCGGCGTCGGCGCGCGACGCCGCCGGAAGCGTCGTCAGCGCGCCGGGTCGGGCCGGATCAACAGCCTCGCCGAACACATGGTCCATCGGGAAGTCGACGAACCCGACCCCAGACGGCACCCCGACGGCCGCCCGCAGTGCATCGTCGACCCGGTCCCCCGCCGCGGCGGCCGATTGTGCCGTGGCGGCGTAGCGGGCCAGAGGAGCCACGAACGGCACATGGTCGATCTCCTGCAGCGAGCCCATACCCCAGCGCAGCGCCGGCGCACGACCGGCCAGGACGAGCATCGGAGACTGGTTCTGGGCCGCCGCGGCCATCGCGCTCATCCCGTTGGTGACACCCGGTCCGGCCGTCAGCGCCACCACGCCCGGAATCCGGGTCACCTTCGACCAGCCTTCGGCGGCGAAGGCGGCGGTCTGCTCGTGCCGGGTGTCGATCAGCCGGATGCCCTCGCTGCGGCAGCCGTCGTAAATCGAGAACAGGTGGCCGCCGGAAAGGGTGAACACCGTATCGATGCCGCTGGCCTTCAGCTGGCGCGCGATCAGCCGGCCGGCGTGGACGGTATGTGAATTCTCGGCGTCGATCCCCACCCGGCGAGCCTAACCAGGCCTGCATTGATGCTTGAGCACCGATGCTGAGGTAGCTTCGCCAGGACTGCCGCGGCAAGGAGAAGAGCACGTTGGAGCCGTACAAACCGTCCTTGAACTGGGGCCATGAACTGGTCCCATCGCTGTTGTGGATCTTGAAGGCCTGGGCGATTTCCGCGGCGCTGGCCCTGATCGTCCTCGTGCTGCTGGCCCGGTTGACGATCTGGGGGCGGCAGTACTGGCGTATCACCGGCGACTACTTCACCGGGCGCTCCGCGGTCAAGCTGTGGATTTGGCTGGGCGTGTTGTTGCTCTCAGTGATGATCTCGGTCCGGATCAACGTGTTGATCAGCTACTTCAGCAATGACCTCTACACCTCGCTGCAGGTCGCCTTCGAGGCCACCAGTGCCAATGAGGCGGTGATGCGCGCCGATGCCATCCGCGGGTTCTGGCACGCGTTGATCATCTTCGGGATTCTGGCCACCATCGGCATCAGCCAGGTGATGCTCGACATCTACCTGACCCAGCGGTTCATCATCCGCTGGCGCACCTGGCTCACCGACCGCCTTACCGGCGACTGGCTCGGCGACCGCGCGTATTACCGGGGCCGGTTCACCGGCTCGCACACCGACAACCCGGACCAGCGCATCCAGCTCGATGTCGACATCTTCACCACCGGGACCGGCGGCTCACCGAACTCGCCCACGGTGGGGACCGGATCGATGCTGCTGTTCGGCGCGATTTCCTCGGTGTCGACCGTGGTGGCCTTCGTACCGATTCTGTGGGGCCTGTCCTACGACGTGACGGTCTTCGGCCTGACGCTGCCCAAGGCGCTGTTCTGGGTGGCGTTCGTCTATATGTTCTTCGCCACCGTGGTGGCATTCTGGATCGGCAGGCCGTTGATCCGGTTCAGCTTCCGCAACGAGTTGACCAACGCCGCGTTCCGCTATTCACTGGTGCGCCTTCGCGATGCCGCCGAGGCGGTGGGCTTCTACCGGGGCGAGACCACTGAGCGGGGTCTGCTCAAAACCCGATTCGACAACATCATCACCAACTATCGCGGCTACGTCCGGCGGACACTGGAGTTCACCGGCTGGAACCTGGCGATGAGTCAGATCATCATGCCGTTGCCGTTGATCGTGCAGGCGCCGAACCTGTTCAGCGGGAAGATGGATTTCGGCGATGTGACGCAGTCTGCGAGCGCCTTCTCCAATATCAGCGATTCGCTGTCGTTCTTCCGCAATGCCTACGACCAGTTCGCCGCCTACCGCGCCTCCATCATCCGGCTCTACGGACTGGTGGAAGCCAACCAGTTGGCCAGGGAGATGCCGAGCCTGGAGACCGTGCCCTGCACCGACGGCTCCCTGGAACTGCGCAGCGTCGAGGTCCGTACCCCCGGCGGCAGTCAACTGGTGGATCCGCTCGATCTGCGGCTGGAACCCGGAGAAACCATGGTGGTGACCGGTCGTTCCGGTACCGGCAAGACCACGCTGCTGCGCAGCCTGGCCCAGATGTGGCCGTACACCACGGGTACGGTGCACCGCCCTACCGATGAGCACCAGACCATGTTCCTGTCCCAGATGCCGTATGTCCCGCTGGGCGATCTGCGCACCGTGCTGTCCTATCCGGCCCGGTCCGGCCAGATTCCGGACCGGGATCTGCAGCAGATGCTGACCAAAGTGGCGCTGCCGCACCTGACGAACCGGCTCAACGAGGAGGAGGACTGGGCCAAGGTGCTCTCACCCGGCGAGCAGCAGCGGGTGGCCTTCGCCCGGATCCTGCTCACCAAGCCCAGGGTCGCCCTGCTCGACGAGGCCACCTCCGCCCTTGACGAGGGACTGGAGTTCGTCGTCTACGACCTGGTGCGCTCCGAGTTGCCGGACACCATCGTGGTGAGTGTGAGCCATCGACCGACCGTGGACCGTTACCACGACAGACAATTGGAACTGCTCGGTGAGGGCGCCTGGCGGCTGGGCCGGGTCCAGGGAACCGAACCGGCACCTCTGTGACGGCTTTGCTGTAATGCTGGGCGGCGAGGCCGGCCGGAGGTGACGCCGCATGCAGATGTTCACGCCCTCGCTGGATTGGGCGAACGAGATCCCGCAGTCGCTGCTGTGGGCGGGCAAAGCGTGGCTCATCACGGCCGTGGTCACGGTCGTCCTGCTGGTGGCGCTGGCCCGCTACACCACCTGGGGGCGGCAGTTCTGGCGGGTGACCGGCGCGTACTTTCGCGGGCCCGAGAGCATCGGGGTATGGGCCTGGCTGGGGGTTCTGCTGTTCCTCACGCTCATCACGGTGCGGCTCAACGTCCTGTTGAGCTACCAGGGCAATGACCTGTATTCCTCGCTGCAGGTAGCCTTCGAAGGCGCCGGCGGCGGCAACCAGGCGGTCCGCGACTCCGGAATCCGGGGCTTCTGGACTGCGATCATCACCTTCGCCGTCATCGCCGCGGTCTATGTCGCCCGCCAGATGCTCGATATCTATCTCACCCAGCGCTTCATCATCCGCTGGCGGGTGTGGCTGACCCACCGGCTCACCGGTGACTGGCTCGAGGATGAGTCCTTCTACCGCGGCAGATTCCTCGAGCACCCCATCGACAATCCAGACCAGCGCATCCAGCTCGACATCGACAGCTTCACCGCCGGAACCGGGACGGGAGCGAACACCCCGACCGTCGGAACCACGACCACACTGCTGTTCGGCGCGATCAACGCGATGGTGTCGGTGGTGGCGTTCACCCCGATCCTGTGGAACCTGTCCGGTCCGCTGACCTTCTTCGGTGTCACCCTGAATCACGCGCTGTTCTGGATCGCGCTGGCCTACGTGTTCGCCACCACGGTGATCGCGTTCTGGATCGGCCGCCCGCTGATCCGGTTCAATTTCCGCAACGAACTCACCAACGCGGCCTTCCGCTACGCCCTGGTGCGGATGCGAGACGCCGCGGAGTCGATCAGCTTCTACCGCGGCGCCGGCGCCGAGGATTCGATTCTGCGGACGCGCTTCGCCGCGATCATCGCCAACTATCGCGGCTACGTGGTGCGAACCCTGGCGCTGCTGGGCTGGAACCAGTCGATCAACCAGATCATCAACCCCCTTCCACTGGTCGTTCAAGCCCAACGGCTGTTCAACGGCCAGATCACGTTCGGCGACGTCACCCAGTCGGCTACGGCGTTCTTCAACGTGCACGATTCGCTGTCGTTCTTCCGGTCTGTCTACGACTATTTCGCCGCCTACCGGGCCACCATCATCCGGCTGGACGGCTTGGTCGACGCCAACGAGCAGGCCCGGGCGCTACCCAGGCTGAGCGCCCAGCCGAGCCCGGACGGATCAATTGAGTTGCGCAACATCGAGGTCCGCAATCCCGCCGGCAAGACCCTGATCGAGGGGCTGGACCTCCGCCTGCAGCCGGGTGATTCGCTGGTGATCACCGGGCCGTCCGGCTGCGGGCGTACCAGCCTGCTGCGCAGCATCGCCCGGCTGTGGCCTTACAGCGCCGGGACGATGCTGCGACCCGACGGCGACGGTGATGCGATGTTCCTGTCCCAGCAGCCCTACCTGCCGCTGGGTGATCTCCGTGCGGTGCTGTCCTACCCTCGGCAGGAGTCTGCGATCGCCGACGATGACATCGTTCGTGCTCTCGACGAGGTCGCGCTGGGCCACCTCGCCGGACGGCTCGGCGAGGTGCAGGACTGGGCGAAGGTGCTCTCGCCCGGTGAGCAGCAACGCATCGCCTTCGCCCGGGTGCTGCTGCAGAGACCGAAGGTGATCTTCCTCGATGAGTCGACATCGGCGATCGATGAGGGCCAGGAATTCGCCATTTACCGACTGCTGCGAACCCGGTTACCGGCGGCCATCATCGTGTCGGTCACCCACCGCGGCACCGTCGAGCAGCACCATGGCTATCACCTGCGACTGATGGGTGGCGGCGACTGGGAACTCGATAGGCGGACCGAGTCCGCCGGGATCTAGCCGGCGCCCAGGGCCGCCGCCGCATGAGCGCCAGCGCGGCGGCCGAAGAACGATCCGGAGCCCAATTGCGTTCCGCTGGAATACCCTTTGCCGTCCTGGGCGAGGTTGGAGGCACAGGCTCCGGCCGCGTACAGCCCCGGTATCACCGAACCGTCCTCGCGCAGCACCTGCCCGTCGACGCTGGTGGCCAGTCCTCCGACGGTGAAACCGGAGTACAGCGCTTTGCCCAGCGACAGGTCGAACGCCGCCCACGGACCTTTGTCCTGTGCTGCCAGGAATTCCGGTTGCTTGTGGAAGTCGGGATCCTCGCCCCTTGCCGCGTAGTCGTTGTAGCGGCCCAGGGTCGCCACCAGGTTGCCCGCCGGGATGCCGAGGCCGGCCTCCATCTCCTCCACCGTCTCCCAGCCGTCGATGAACTTGATCAGCGGGAACTCCGGGCGTTCCAGATGGCCCTCATCGACGATCAGAAACGCCGCATGGTCGGGTTGGTCCATCACGAAACCCGATGTGCGCGAATGGTAGGAGTCCTCGGCAACGAACCGCTGACCGAGGTTGTTGACGATGATTCCGGTCAGCAGGATCGCCGGCGGGTAGGCCGGAGCGGTGATGAAGGCTTGATCCATGTGTTTGGTTGCCGCACCGGCCGACATTCCGAGTCGGATACCCAGTCCGTCGTCGTAGGTGTTGCCGAGGACGAACGGCTTCTCGGCGAGATTGGGGGTGTAGGCGGCCACCATATCGGCGTTCATCACGAAGCCGCCGGCCGCGATGACCACCGATCGGCACCGGATCAGGCCGGTCTCTCCGAAGCTCTTCCAGCCCACCCCGGTGACCGCGCCGTCGTCGATCACCAGATTCGTCGCGCCGGTCTCGTAGCGGATCTGGACGCCGAGTTCCGCCGCGCGCTTGAGCAGCAGGTCGATCACCATGGCCGCGCCCTGGGTGTCGCCGGGAACGGGGACCTTGTGTCCGCGCGGTGCCGGCACGGCGAGATCCTTGAAGGGCCATACCTTTTCGTTGCCGGTGTACATCAGTCCTTCGGTGCCGGGCTGGATCACCGCCTTGTGCGGGTAGTAACTGCGCTCGAAGTGCACACCGAGGTCTTCGAGCCAGGTGAAGTGTTCGACGCTGCCGTCGCAGTAGGCGCGGATTTTGTCGTACTCGGGCTCGCGCGACATAGCGACGAGGTAGGAGTACATCTCCTCGGCACTGTCCGGATGGCCGGTGGCCTGCTGGACCGCCGTCCCACCGCCAAGATAGAAGTGGCCGCCGGCCATCGCGGTCGTTCCGCCGGCCACCGCGGCACGCTCGAGCACCAGGACGCGAGCGCCGTCGGCGGCGGCGGTGACCGCCGCGCAACCACCGCCGATTCC